>JBAQKZ010000148.1:0-7363 GCA_049301475.1 Geobacteraceae bacterium
GCGCCATGTTGAGCCTCCTTCTGATTTTTTGGGAGGGCTATTTGCTCAAAAACCCGCCGCATTTAGATGCGTCTTCATCCGATCCAACCGGTTTGGCTTTAAAATACGCCTGCCTGGGATCCACAACCCTCTGAACACAATCGCCCTTTGAATCGTCGTCTTCCAGAAGGAAAAAATTCTTGCATTCCTTACATGTCGGCATTTGAATACACTCCTTTCTATTTTGGTGAGTTATTGGTGGAGTTGGCTATTCGCCCCTGAAACCGCCAGAAATCCTTGGCAATGTCTCTGGCCTTTTTGTATTCCGGCTTGACCTCATACTTTACCTGAACGTTAAGTACTACTGCATATAATAGCAATTGTCGCATGTTTGTCAAGCAAATAAGTTGTGCTTGTCAAGAGCAAATAGAAATGACCGGTTGCGCAAGGAACCGGCTGAGGCCCGCATGGAGAGTGACATCTGTAAAAAAGGTGACGGCGTACTTTACCAGGGAGTCGCTGCCCGGTACGCGTCCATGGAAGAGTGGCGACTCCAATTTCCGGTTATGTCCAACGTGGCTGGCGTCACCTGTCGGCCAACGCCGCCTGGGCCGCAGCCAGCTTGGCTATGGGAACCCGGAATGGAGAGCAGGAAACGTAGTCGAGGCCTATCTTGTGAAAGAAGATGACCGAAGCCGGATCTCCGCCGTGCTCACCGCATATCCCCAGTTTCAGGCCGGGCTTGGTGGAGCGGCCCCTCTCGCACCCGATTCTGACCAATTCGCCAACCCCCTTCTGATCAATGGTAATAAATGGATCGTCGGTCAAAAGGCCCGTCTCCACGTAGAATGGGAGGAACTTTCCGGCGTCATCGCGTGAAAGGCCGTAGGTGGTCTGTGTCAGGTCATTGGTGCCGAAAGAGAAGAACTCCGCCTCAGCGGCGATCTCGTTGGCGGTGAGGGCCGCCCTGGGAAGCTCGATCATGGTGCCGATCAGGTACTCGACCTTCACCCCGTAACGGGCGATCACCTCTTCGCAGACAGCGATGGTGTTTTCCCTGAGCCGCTTCAACTCTTCCACCACCGCAACAAGCGGGATCATGATCTCCGGCACGATACTGAACCCTTCATCCGCGTTCAGTTCACAGGCAGCCTCCATGATGGCTCGCACCTGCATGTCGTATATCTCCGGGTAGGTAAGTCCCAGGCGGCAACCACGGTGTCCGAGCATCGGGTTGAACTCATGCAGGAACTCCACCTTGCTCTTCAGGGTCTGGATGGAAACCTCCATCGTCCTGGCAAGCGCCTCTATATCCTTATCCTCATGGGGGAGGAACTCATGTAGCGGCGGGTCAAGAAGCCGTATTGTTACTGGAAGTCCCTTCATCTCGCGGAAAATGCCTTTAAAATCGCCTTTCTGCATGGGGAGTATCTTGGCCAGGGCCTTTTTGCGTCCTTCCAGGTTGGCGGAGAGGATCATCTCGCGCACCGCCGCAATCCGGTCGGCATCGAAGAACATGTGCTCCGTGCGGCAGAGACCAATTCCCTCGGCGCCGAACTGACGGGCCACCCTGGAATCCTGGGGGGTGTCGGCATTTGTTCGCACCTTGAGCCTTCTGAATCTGTCCACCCATTCCATCAGTGTCTCAAAATCACCCGTAAGCTGGGGAGTTACGGTTGGCACCGCGCCGAGCATCACCTCTCCTGTCGAGCCGTCAAGGGTGATCAGATCGCCTTTCCTGACAAGCACCCCCCCCTTGGCGGTAAATGTCTCCGATTTGTAATCCACCTTGATGTCGCCGCAGCCGACAACGCAACATTTACCCATGCCGCGCGCCACTACCGCCGCATGGGAAGTCATGCCGCCCCGTGCGGTGAGGATACCCATGGCCGCATGCATGCCGTGAATGTCCTCGGGACTCGTCTCAACGCGGACGAGGATCACCTTCAGGCCGATCTTGGCTGCGGTTTCCGCCTCGTCGGCGGTAAATACCACCTCGCCGCAAGCCGCGCCGGGAGAAGCAGGGAGTCCCCTGGCTATGATATTTTTGTGAGCTTTGGGATCAAGGGAAGGGTGAAGCATCTGATCGAGTTGCTTGGGCGCCACTCGCATAACTGCGGTTTTTTCGTCGATCAGACCCTCCTTTACCATATCCACCGCAATCTTTATGGAAGCCATTGAGGTACGCTTGCCGTTCCTAGTCTGGAGCATGTACAGCTTGCCCTTTTCGATGGTGAACTCGATATCCTGCATATCCCTGTAATGCTTTTCCAGCACTGCGCGTATATCCACAAGCTGCCTGTAGCATTCCGGAAGCACGTCTTCCATGGCCGGCAGGTCGCCGTCCTTCTTTTTTGCCTTGTTGATCGGGTGTGGCGTGCGGATGCCGGCCACAACGTCCTCTCCCTGTGCGTTGACCAGATATTCGCCGTAGAAGTAATTCTCGCCGGTGGAGGGATCGCGGGTAAAGGCAACGCCGGTGGCGCAGTCGTTTCCCATATTGCCGAACACCATGGACTGGATATTGACGGCGGTTCCCCATCCGGCCGGGATATTGTTCAACCTGCGGTAGGTGATGGCGCGCTGGTTCATCCAGGAGCCGAACACCGCCCCGATAGCCCCCCAAAGCTGCGCCTCCGGATCTTCCGGGAATTCCTGTCCAAGGGTCTCACTGATCTTGGACTTGAATCTTCCCACCAGTTCCTTCCAGTCTGAAGCCGAGAGGTCGGTATCCAGGTGCGCCCCGCTCTCCTCTTTCTTTTTTTCCAGTATCTGCTCAAGGATATCCTTATCCATCCCCATAACCACGTCCGAGTACATCTGCACGAAACGGCGGTAAGCATCATATGCGAAGCGCTCGTCCCGGCTCTGCCTTATAATTCCCTGGACGGTCGTATCGTTCAGGCCAAGGTTCAGTATGGTGTCCATCATGCCGGGCATGGAGGCGCGCGCGCCGGAACGGACCGATAGAAGGAGCGGGTTGCCGGGATCGCCGAACCTTTTCCCCATCAACTCCTCCATCCGGCGCAGGTTCCCTGCAACCTCTTCCTTTAGCCCGGCGGGATACTGGCGGTCGTTTTTGTAGAACTCTGTACATACCTCAGTACTGAGGGTAAATCCGGCAGGAACCGGCAGGCCGATACTGGTCATCTCCGCCAGATTAGCTCCTTTTCCTCCCAGCAGGTTCTTCATCTCCGCGTTTCCTTCGGCCTGGCCAGCGCCGAAAAAATAGACATACTTTGCCGCCATTGAGCTCCTCCTAAAGTTGTTATTTATTACTATGCCGCTATCTTCGAAAAATCCGCAATCTCCCTGAATAACCCCTGAATCGTTTGCAAAAGCGCCAGCCGGTTGCTGCGTACCTTTTCATCATCGTCCATTACCATTACCCGGTCGAAAAAGCTGTCTACAGTCGGCTTTATGGCCGCAATCCCGGAAAGGACGCCCAGGTAGTCCTTCTCAGCAATTTTGGCGGCCACACTGATATCGATGCCGGTGTAGGCCTCAAAGAGTTCCCGTTCGGCGTCATCCAGAAAAACAGCCGGATTGACCGCTATATCTACAGGCGCCTTGACGATGTTGCAGACCCTCTTGAAGGCGATGGCCAGTGACGCGAAGTCGTCGCGCTCCTTGAACAGGGAGAGGGCGGCAATCTTGGCGGCAGCGTCGATCATGTTGTCAAATGAGGCAAAGACAACCGCCTCGACTACATCGGACGGATGGCGGTCCGACATGAGGTTGACAAAGCGGCCCCTGAAAAACTCCAGCACGTCTCCCCTTACGTCATCCGCCGGGCGGGTCAGCTTTGCGGCGAGAAGCTCCAGGGAACGGTCGATCAGCGCGGCCAGTGAAATGCTGTATCCCCGCTCAATCACAATATTTATTATGCCTATAGCCGCGCGGCGAAGGGCGTAGGGGTCGGCGGATCCGGTCGGGATCAATCCCACGCCGAAACAGCCGCAGATGGTGTCGATCTTGTCGGCGATTGAGACAAAGGCGCCGATGTCCGATGAGGGGAGTTCGCCACCCGCCTGGATCGGAAGGTAGTGCTCGTAAATGGCCGCCGCCACCTCCGGCGCCTCCCCCTGGAGGAGCGCATACTCACGCCCCATAACCCCCTGCAATTCTGGGAATTCACCCACCATGCCGGTTACAAGGTCCGCCTTGCAGAGGAAAGCCGAGCGGGCTGTTTGTTTCAGCGCCTCCGGGTTCAACTGCGCCGCAAGCCCCTCCGCCAAGGCGCGGAAACGTTCCATTTTTTCAAAGGAAGTGCCGAGCTTCTGCTGATAGAGCACCGACTTCAGCGCCTCAACGCGACTCTCCAGGGGGATTTTCCGATCCTCCTCGAAGAAGAAGCATGCGTCGGAAAGGCGCGCGCGCAGCACCCGTTCGTTCCCCTTGACAACCACAGACGGGTCCTCAGCCAAGGTATTGTTGACGGAGATGAAACCGGGCATCAGCCTGCCGTTTTCGTCCACGATAGAGAAGTAACGCTGGTGGCTCCGCATGGAGGTGATGAGTACCTCTTTGGGGACATCCAGGAAGACGGTGGAAAACCCGCCCTTCACCACGCTCGGATACTCGCAGAGGAAGGTCACCTCCTCCAGGAGCCCCTCGTCCGGCAGCAGTTGGCCGCCTGCGGCCTTGGCTACCCGGTGTATCTCCCGGCGGATGGTTTCTCTTCTCCGTTCCGGGTCGGGGATGACGAAGTGCCGCTCGCACTCCTCCAGGTAGTGGCTGAAGTCCCGGACCGGGAACTGCCGGTTGGCCATGAAGCGGTGGCCGCGGGATATATTGCCGCTTTGGACAGAGCCGAACTCGAAAGGAACGACAATGCCGTCGAACAGGGCCACAATCCAGTGGATTGGCCGGGCGAAGCGGACGTCCAGGTCGCCCCATCGCATTGATTTCTTGAACGGAATGTTGCCAATAAAGCGCGGAAGTATCTCAGTCAGGAGGTCGGGCACAGGTCGGCCGCTCTCCTTCTTCGTGACCGCGACGTATTCACCCTTGTCGGTTGCGACCAGCATAAGGCTCGCCACATCCACACCCTGGCCGCGGGCAAACCCTTCCGCAGCCTTGGTCGGCTTGTTGTCCGGGCCGAAAGCGATGTTCTTTGCAGGTCCGATGGCAGTGGTCTCTGCGTCCGGCTGGAGCGCGGGGATACCCTTCACGCAGATGGCCAGACGGCGGGGGGTGGCCAGTGTTTGTATCCCGCCGAAGGTCAGCCGGGCGCTTTTCAGCTCCTTACCGATCAGCGCTTCCATGTCGGCCATGGCCTTGGGGAGGAACCCGGCAGGTATCTCTTCCGTCCCTATTTCAAGAAAAAGCTCCTTGCTCATATCACCTGCCCCCCCCCTTTCAGCAGCGGGAAGCCGAGTTCTTCACGAAGCTTCAGGTATCCGTCGGCGCAGAGGCGCGCCACGTTGCGGACACGGCCTATGTATGACGCCCGCTCGGTAACCGATATGGCGCCCCTGGCGTCAAGGAGGTTGAATGTGTGGGAACACTTCATGACAAAATCATAGGCAGGGAGTACCAGTCCCCGCTCCACCAGGCGGATGCACTCCTTCTCGTACATCTGAAAGAGCTGGAGGAGCATGGAGACATCCGCCTCTTCGAAGTTGTAGGTGGAAAACTCCACCTCACCCCTATGGTGAATATCCCCGTAGCTGATTCCCTTGATCCATTCCAGGTCATAAACGTTGTCCACCCCCTGCAGGTACATGGCGATCCGCTCGCAGCCGTAGGTGATCTCGGACGATACCGGCTTCAGGTCAATGCCGCCCGCCTGCTGGAAATAGGTGAACTGTGTAATCTCCATGCCGTCCAGCCAGACCTCCCAGCCGAGGCCCCAAGCGCCCAGGGTCGGCGATTCCCAGTCATCCTCCACAAAACGGATGTCATGCTTGGCGGGGTCGATACCGAAGGTACGCAGTGAATCGAGGTAGAGGTCAAGGATATCCAGGGGAGAGGGCTTCATAATCACCTGGAACTGATAGTAGTGTTGGAGGCGGTTGGGGTTTTCGCCGTAACGGCCGTCGGTGGGTCGGCGGGAAGGCTCCACGTACGCGACGTTCCAGGGTTCAGGGCCAAGAACCCGCAGAAAAGTGGCCGGGTTGAAGGTGCCTGCCCCCTTTTCCGTATCATATGGCTGCTGAATAACACACCCCTTCCCTGCCCAGTACCCTTGCAGCGAAAGGATTAAATCCTGGAAAGTCACAATCCGCTTCCTCCTACGGCAATTTACGCATAATTTTATTCGGGATAAAACAGATTTGATCAGGTTTAAATCTTTATTGTATCCAACGAGTTAACCGCGTCAGAATACCTTCTATGGGAAATCGTGTCAAGTTTTAATGACAGTTTTAATGACATACCATCGGTCATCATTTTTGACGGAATCTGTCAATGACTTTGAGACACTTACCTGGTGAATTTAGGTCTCCGATTCCCTGAATTCAAAAAAATCGGCTTCTCAGGTTGACCTGTAAAGCCTGTTCTCTGACAAGTGAACCGTTTTGCTACCCTTTTTGCTGTTTTTGGACATGGCTGTCCAGAGCTGCTTCTCGTCGTGCGCTCTTACACCCAAATCTGCCAGATGTGCCAGTTAGCCGTAGGCAAGCCTGTGGTATATATCTCCGAACGCCTGGGCATGGGCCGTCACATGACGGCTGAATCGTAGCTTCAAGCGTCTGCCGGTGCTGATGAGTCTCCCGGCAAAGTAAACAAGTTCCTGGATAACTGTCTTGATTCTTCTGCGCTTGGCATCGTGGCGGATGATCCCTTTTGCGTTTACCAGTGCGACCTGGCCTATAAAACGCAGAATGTTGTACACCAAAGCGCCGCAGGCCATGACGAGTTGGTTGGTGGCGAACTTCCCCGATGGCAATCGCTCAAGGTCCATGTCTGTCTTTATCTCGGCATGGTACTGTTCACAGAGCGCATGCCCCTTGTATAGTTCGATGATCTCATGTTCAGAAAGCTTCAGGCTTGTCCACCACCCTTCAAGTTCGATGTCGGGTACAAGAAGCATTCGACCCTTTTTGTCAATGGTGCGCTCGGTAATACGCATGACCCGACGAAGGGTTGTGGTTCTCTCTATCCCGTCGGCGTCGGTGAAGGTGTGCTTCTCTTTTACGCTAAATACCGCAACACGTTTGCCCGGACGAGGTATGGTGATCTTGCCATTTGCAAAGGCGTGTTGTGCCCATGCTTGCTTGTCCTGTTTGCGGGGGTTCCACTTGATGATGTAGTCTACTAGTATATCATTCTGTAAATAACATGTAAATTCACTATGCGGGGGCAACTTCATCCATTTTGTATTTCCAGCGAAAAACAACTGGCTCCTGATTGATTTCCTCGATTCCTTGATATATTCGTT
>JBAQKZ010000149.1:0-12590 GCA_049301475.1 Geobacteraceae bacterium
CGGCAGTAGTCCTCGACACCGGCGCAGCCTCCCGCGGCAGCGGCAACGCCAACACCAACAAGGAAAAGGACGTGCGCCGCTGGTTCGTGGAGCAGGACCTCATTGAGGGCGTGATCTACCTCCCCGAAAACCTGTTCTACAACACTACCGCGCCGGGCATCGTCATCGTGCTCAACAAGGCCAAGTGCGTGGAGCGGAAGGGGAAGATGTTCCTTCTCAACGCCAGCCGTGAGTTCATGAAAGGCGACCCCAAGAACTACATCCCCGATGACGCCATTGTCCACATTGCCGACGCTTTCACCGAGTGGAAAGAGGTGGAGAAGTATTCGCGCATCGTCACCCGCGAGGATATCTCGAAGAACGACTACAACATCTCTCCCAGCCGCTACATTCACACCGGCGAAGGCGAGGAGTATCGGCCGATTGTGGAGATCGTGGAAGAATTGAACGCGCTGGAAGATGAAGCCAGGGAAACGGATCGGGACTTGAAGGCCATACTAGCGAGGATCGGCATATGAAAAGGAATACACCCGCAACCAAAGGAAAGACCAACAGCCTCCCTAAGAACACCCCCGCTCCCCCTTCAGGGGGAGAGGGCCGGGGCGAGGGGGTAGTTCAACGCGGAGATTTCTATCAATCTGTCGCGGAAATCCTCCGCGCCGCCCGCGCCAACGCCTACCGGGCCGTCAACTTCGCCATGGTCGAAGCCTACTGGAACGTCGGGCGTGTGATTGTCGAGGAGGAGCAACGCGGACAGGAGCGAGCTGAATATGGCGCAGCACTGCTCAAGAACCTCTCCATCCGCCTGACCGCGGAGTTCGGGGCGGGGTTCTCGGAGCAGAGTTTGCGCAACATGCGGCAATTCTATTCCTGCTTCCCAATTCGCTCCGCACTGCGGAGCGAATTGACCTGGAGCCACTACAAGGCGCTGATCCGCGCCGAAAATGAGGCCGCCCGGGCCTATTACCTCATCGAGGCAGCCGACCAGAACTGGAGCACCCGCGCCCTGGAACGGCAGATCAACTCCCTCTACTACGAACGCCTGCTGATGAGCCGGGACAAGGCGGCGGTAACAGAGGAAATGCAACAAAAGACCGCGCCGCTTGCCCCCGCGCCGCAGGACTTCATCAAAGATCCCTACGTCCTTGAATTTCTCGGCATCCCGGACCCGCACGAATTCCGCGAGGCGGAGCTCGAACAGGCCATCATCGGCAAACTCCAGACCTTCATGCTCGAACTCGGCAAGGGCTTCGCCTTCGTAGCCCGCCAGCAGCGCATCTCCACGGAGACCAAGGACTTCTTCGTCGATCTGGTGTTCTACAACTACATCCTCAAATGCTTCGTCCTGGTCGATCTCAAAACCGGCGAACTGACCCATCAGGACATCGGCCAGATGGACATGTACGTCCGCCTGTTCGAGGACACGATAAAAGGCGCCGACGACAACCCAACCGTCGGCATCATCCTGTGCTCGGAGAAAGACCACACCGTGGTGAAATATTCCGTGCTCAACGAGAACAAGCAGTTGTTCGCCTCGAAATACACGCTATATCTGCCGACCGAGGAGGCACTGCGCGAGGAGTTGGAACGGGAGCGGGCACTGGTGGTGAGGGAGAGAATGGAGAAGTATGGGGCGGAGGTGGAATTGTGAGCCTGGATGGGATTAAATCCCCGCCGGAGTGGGAAGTTGACCGGTTCGACTCTCTTTCGATGTACAGCAGGGTAGGCAGGTGTCGAAGCAAAACAGGGCGGGTGATAACCTGTTCTGCACACTGCTGCACCAGCTGATGACGGCGCAGATCCAGGTCCACGACCTCGATTTGTCAGAAATCGAAGAAGGTAAAAGGGAGACGGTCGCTTAAGGGGGAATCATATCTTTACTCAATGGCATCTTGGCGTGGACGGAGAGCGATTTAACGCTGTGGCAGCGAGACGCGGCACGACGGTTGTTCCAAAAAGAATCTCTGCTGACTATTCAGGACTATGACGAGCTTTACGCCCTGCTGAAAGCGGCCCACGGCCTCCCGAATCCCCAAAATCTCCAGCCTGTACCGCTTGCGGCAGAGCACCTCCCGGCGAAGATTGCGGGTGCGGCCACGATGGTTTTCAAGGCCATGCGCGACTTGCGTCATGTGAATCGCATCGCACTAAACCAGACGCTGAACTTTTCTCCCACAGGGATTACCGTGGTATATGGGGGAAATGGTAGCGGTAAGTCCGGCTACTCACGTGTTCTAAAGCGCGCGTGCCGTGCTCGTGACCAAGCTGAACCGGTCCATCCCGACGCCACCGACCCAGCCGCACAAAGCAAGACGCCGGAAGCGACATTCGACATCGAGATCGACGGCGTTGCGAAATCCGTAAAGTGGACTCGTGGGATAGTGCCGCCAGACGAGTTATCTACGATCGCTGTTTTCGATGGCCATTGCGCACGGGCCTATCTATCCGAGGGAGAAGCTGCCTACCAGCCGTATGGTCTGGATGTCGTTGAAAGCCTTGCAAACAAGGTGCCCCCTGAGTTGACCAACCGACTCACGCAAGAACTCGCTGCGATCAGCGTGGACGTCGAACCATTCAATCACCTGCTGGGTGACACGGCAGTTGGGAAAATGGTTGCGAACTTGAGCGAAAAGACCGATCCGGTAATTGTGCCCAGACTAGCCAGCCTTACACAGGACGAACTTGATCGTCTCACGGAGTTAGACAAGGCCTTGGCAGAGGCAGACCCCAAGACCAAGGCGAAACAGGTGCGCCTGTCTGCGCAGCGTTTGGAAGGGTTGGCCGGAAGAATAGATGTCGCATTTGCCTGGGTCAGCGACGCAGCCATAACCAAACTCAGGGAACTGGACGAGGCGGCACAATCGGCAACGCAGGCCGAGAAGCTTGCCGCAGAACAGTTTCGTGCGGGCGAGGCTTTATTGCCGGGCACAGGCGAGCCGGTCTGGAAGATGCTCTTCGACGCGGCCCGGAAATTCTCCATTGAAGTCGCCTATCCGAAGCATGAGTTTCCGCACGTTGGCGACGAGGCACAGTGTCCGCTTTGCCAGCAACCGCTTGGCGGCGATGCGTCCGAGCGTATAAAGCGATTCGAGCGATTTGTAAAGGAAGACGCCGCCAAGGTCGCCGAGGAGAAGCGCAAGCAACTCAACGACTCGATCCAAAAGATTGCTTCTGACAGCCTTGGCGTCGGCTTGGATGATGCTCTCTCTGAAGAACTGACGGGGATTGATGGGACTTTGATTGGTACTGTTCGCACGTTCGAGTCCACAATCGCGGCCCGACGGTCATGGATGCTCGAAGCGGTGGAAGTCCACGCCTGGGACACTGCTCCAGCCATCGGTAATGATACGAGGCAACGACTGCGCGATCTCGCTGCGAAGCTAAAAGATTCTGCGGCCCAACTGGATGCGGCTGACGATAAGAATAAACGTATGGTGTTGGAGGTGGAGCGTAACGAGCTACGCTCACGTCAGAATCTTGGATCGAGCGCCAAGGCTGTTATTTCCCTCATCGAGCGAATGAAGCTCAAGAGAGCGCTCGAATCCTGTAAGAGCGACCTGAAAACCAGGACAATTTCGGACAAGTCGAGAGAGTTCGCAAGCAAAGCAGTCACTGCGACACTGAAGGCCGCGCTTGACAAGGAATTCCAAGCGCTTGGAATTCGGCATATACGAACAAAGCTGAATGAGCGCCCCGAGAAAGGCAAGATGAAATACCGGCTCATCTTGGATTTTCCAGTCAGTAACAAGATCGAGGAAATACTGAGCGAGGGAGAACAGCGGGCCATTTCGATAGGTTCTTTCCTTGCCGAGTTGAGTCTTGCTAACCATTCGGGCGGCATTGTTTTCGACGACCCGGTGTCCTCATTGGATCACTGGAGACGCCAGCATGTAGCACGTCGGCTTGTGGAAGAGGCGAAACTGAGACAGGTCGTGGTGTTCACGCACGATACGACGTTTCTCGGGGAGTTGCGTGATGCAGTCGAATGGGCCGGTGTAGCCAACACAATGCACAACCTTGAGTGCCGCAATGATCGCCCGGGTCACATCAGCGAAGGTCTGCCTTGGGAGCATCAAGGATATAAAGAACGGATTGACGTACTTGAGAAGGCGCAGCAAGCACTCGAAAAGAAGCCTTGGCCAGCCTATCCGAGTCAGGCTGAGTCAGCGGAAATGCGGCATCAATATGACCAGTTCCGCGCCACGATTGAACGTGTCATTCAGGACGTCGTTTTTAATGGGGTAGTGAAGCGTTATCGCGATTGGATTCAGGTCAATAATCTCGGAGCTGTTGTCGGCTTCGAAGACGCCGAACATGAGAAGATTGCGCGTCTCCACAAACGTTGCTGCGATGTGGTGGATGCGCATGATCCTTCGTCGGCAAAAAACGCGCCAGTGCCGAGTGCTCAGGAACTTGGCAAGGACTTGGTGGACCTGAGGGCGGTCATAACGGCCATCCATGACCGACGTAAGAAAGCGAAGACACCGTAGGTGGTGTATTAGCTTCAGCATTGAACCTAACAACGTGAGTTTATGATAGGCCACCCAAGACAGCCAACCGAACATAAAACCGTCCAATCCCGTATCCTGGCCTATGCACAGGAGATCGGCTGGCGTTATGTGTCACGGGCGGAAGCCGAGGTGCGGCGAGGCTTTCCCCCTCCCCCGATCATCTCCCGCAAGGGAAGAGGGAGAACGCGGATGAGACGCGCAGGGCGTCACTCTATTTCGGTGCCCGGAGGGATAAAAAGGTCTTGCGTGCCACTTAAAGTGGCGCAATAATTGTATTGCGCCACATAAATGCTGTTTTGTGGCGCGTTATCCCTATCGTGCCACAACGGGGGGGATCGTGCCTAAGCTCGTGCCACAAGCCGAACTCGATGCCGTTCTACAGGCGGTTGGCCGGTATTCGGAGGGGAACATAGCCCGCTACCGTCTGCGGCCATCAGAATATCGGATTTGGCGAGAGACATGGCGCTGACGCGAATTAACGATGACCGAACAAGAGAGAAAGAAAGTCTGCTCATCAACTATTCCGATTTCCTCTGATTTTCCCCCTTGACTCTCCTGCAATGGGATGTTACATTTCCCGAAACTTATCACTCTCCCTTTTAATTTAACCCCGTGAGGTTAGCAAAGGTGACAACGTACTCCTTGATGATCATTATAGAAGAGCCTTTCCGCCTGCCTGCGGGGAAGGCTCTTTTTTTTGTTCGGTGCTGCAAACGGTGATTGGTAAGAAGTAATTCTAATTTCAAATCAAGGATGAAATCGAGGCGGCGAGGATTGAGGCGACGAAGGCGCCGGGGACATGTACTTGATACGTGTCCCTGGTTTGCCGTTGAGAAGCCGAAGACGAGCCAACGATAGAATAGCGCCTTGATTTGGAATTGGTATAAAAGGAGAGGCGCATGGGAGCGGAACAGACTGTAATACTGGACGAAACCGGTGTGAAACGGGCGCTGATCCGGATAGCCCACGAAATTCTGGAGCGGAACAAGGGGGTCGCGGGGCTCGTGCTTGTCGGGATCAGGACCGGGGGGGTGCATCTGGCCCATGAACTTGCCGCCAGGCTCGAGGAGATCGAGGGGGTAAAGACGCCGGTTGGCGCCGTGGACATCACGCTGTATCGTGACGACATCAAAGGCCAATCAGAGCGTCTGCCGGTGGGGAAAACCGCAATTCCATTCTCCATAGAGGGGCGGAAGGTGATACTAGTGGACGACGTGCTGTTCACCGGCCGCACCATCCGCGCAGCCATGGACGCGCTGATGGACCACGGCCGCCCCACATGCATCCAACTGGCGGTGCTTATAGACCGGGGCCATCGGGAACTCCCCATCCGGCCCGACTTCGTTGGGCGCAATGTCCCCACCAGCATCAAGGAAAAAATCATGGTAAACTTCGACGAGGCTGACCGGCCAACGGATGTGACGTTGCAGAAATAATCCTCGCAGGGGCAGACATATAGAGCTGTCCCGGCAGAAACATGGGGGGAATATATGGGGTTCAATCACAAGGACATCATAGCCTTACAGGATATGACAAAGGAGGAGATAGAGCTTCTGCTCGCCACTGCCGGGAACATGCGGGAGATCAACAGCCGCTACATCAAGAAGGTCCCCACCCTGCGCGGCAAAACCGTCATCAATCTGTTCTACGAGGCTTCGACCCGGACGCGCACATCGTTCGAAATCGCGGCGAAGAGGCTTTCAGCCGACACCGTCAACATCACTTCCTCCTCCAGCTCCGCGACCAAGGGAGAGACACTGTCCGACACCGCCCTGAACCTTATGGCCATGAAGCCGGACATCATAGTCATGCGTCACGCGGCCTCCGGCGCCCACCACTACCTGGCAGGAAAACTTTCCTGCTCCGTCATAAACGCAGGCGACGGGGCGCACGAGCACCCCTCGCAGGGGCTACTCGACCTGCTTACCATAAAGGACCGGTATGGAAGGCTTGACGGGCTGAAGGTCGCCATTGTCGGCGACATAACCCACAGCAGGGTTGCCCGCTCCGACATATACGGCCTCACCAAACTTGGTTCACACAGCTATCTGGCCGGGCCACCGACCATGATTCCGCCGGGGATAGAACGTATCGGCAATGTCACGGTCTGTAAAACCATGAAGGAAGCGATACAGGACGCCGACGTGGTCATTATGCTACGCATCCAGCAGGAGCGGCAGGGAAAGACGCTTATGCCCAACGCCCGCGAATACTCCCGGCACTTCGGCCTCAACCCGGAAAACCTGAAGTTCGCCAAGCCGGATGCGATGGTCATGCACCCCGGGCCGATCAACCGTGGGGTGGAGTTGTCGTCTCATGTGGCCGACGGTCCACAGTCGCACATTCTGCGTCAGGTGGAAAACGGCGTGGCCGTGCGGATGGCGATGCTTTATCATGTGAGCGGCGGGGAATCGACTACGGATTAATTTTGATCGACCCCACAGACATCAATGAGGTAAACAATGAATCTTCTGATAAAGGGTGGGCGGGTGATAGACCCGTCGCAGGGCATTGACGGCGCAGTTGACATACTGATCGAGGGGGGCGTTGTAAAGGAGTTGGGGAAGGGACTGAAGGCCCCCGTCGGGACCGAAACCATTGACGCCAAGGGGCTTCTGGTCACCCCAGGGCTGATAGACATGCATGTCCACCTTCGGGACCCAGGGCATGAATATAAAGAAGACATAGTCAGCGGGACGCGGGCGGCCGTGGCGGGCGGCTTCACGTCGGTCTGCTGCATGCCCAATACATCCCCGGTGGCGGACAACAAGGCGGTGGTTGGCTATATAATCAACAAGGCCAGGGCCGAAGGGCTGGCCAACGTTTTTCCGGTCGGCGCAATTACTCAGGGGCTAAAAGGGGAGCGGCTGGCCGAAATGGGGGAGTTGAAGGAAGCGGGCTGTGTGGCGGTCTCCGACGACGGAAGGCCGGTGGCGAACGCCGAATTGATGCGCCGCGCGCTGGAATACGCCAGGGGAATGGGGATACTGGTTATTTCCCACGCCGAGGAACCGGCCCTTGTCGGGGATGGGGCCATGAACGAGGGATTCACCTCTACAGAACTCGGTCTCAAGGGGATTCCACGGGTGGCAGAGGATATAGCCACGGCCAGGGACGTTATGCTGGCCGAGTACACCAGCTCCCCCATTCACATCGCCCACGTTTCCACCAGGGGGTCGGTGAGGATCATCCGCGAGGCCAAGGCGCGCGGGGTAATGGTGACCTGCGAGACCGCCCCCCACTACTTCACGCTTACCGACGACTCGGTAAGGGGTTACGAGACAAACGCCCGGATGAACCCGCCGCTCCGGGAGGCCGATGATCTGGCGGCCATCAAGGAAGGGCTTAAAGACGGCGCGATAGACGCCATTGCTACGGACCACGCCCCGCACCACATCGACGAAAAGGATGTCGAGTTCGATGCTGCGGCAAACGGCATCATCGGGCTGGAAACCTCGCTCCCGTTATCCCTGAGGCTGGTCGATGAGAAGGTGTTGGATATCAAGGGTTTGGTCGAGAAAATGTCATCCAATCCGGCAAAGATTCTGGGCATTCCCCGCGGGACCCTGCGGGAGGGCGTAACGGCCGACATCACCATAATCGACCCGGCCCTTGAATGGTCTGTGGAGAAGGAGAAACTGGCGAGCAGGTCGAAGAACTCGCCGTTCCTGGGGGAGCGGATGAAAGGTGCGGCAGTATACACCATCGTCGGCGGAAAGATCGTTTATAAAAGGTGAATACCTGAATCCGTGACGATTGAATGGCGGAGCGAGCGTAATGCCGGGGTCAATCGTCGCCCGTGCAGTATCACACCAGCTTTGCCGTGTGAACTTCGCAAATGTGGCCGCTATGTCCTGAAACGCCAAGACAGAGGCATTTAAGTGAGAGAAGCCATGAAAGCGTCACGGGTTCAGGTAATATACAACGAGGAGCATACATGAAAGCAATACTTGCGCTCGCGGACGGGCGCATCTTCGAGGGTAAATCGTTCGGCGCAGGTGGCGAGGCGACAGGCGAGGTGGTTTTCAATACCGCCATGACCGGCTACCAGGAGGTGCTGACCGACCCTTCATATAAAGGGCAGATGGTCACAATGACCTATACCCAGATCGGTAACACGGGGATAAACCCGGAGGATATTGAAAGCGGAAGTCTCTACCTGTCGGGCTTTATAGTCAGGGAATATATTGACTGCTACTCCAATTGGCGCGCAACCATGAGCCTGGACGCCTACCTTAAGGAAAACGGCGTGGTAGGTATCCATGGACTTGATACACGGGCGCTTACGCGACATCTGCGGGACAATGGCGCACAAAACGGCATTATCTCCACGGTTGATCCCGACCCGGCGACGCTTGTGGCAAAGGCGCGCGCAGTCCCTCCAATGACAGGGCTCGACCTGGCAAGCAGCGTCACCTGCAACACCCCTTACCACTGGACCGAGGCGCTTTGGGAGATGGGCAGTGGGTACCGCCTGGCGTCAGCAAAGGAGCTGAAGTACAAGGTGGTTGCATACGACTTCGGGATAAAGTTCAACATCCTCCGATGCCTGGTATCGGCAGGTTGCGACGTGACGGTGGTTCCGGCCACCTTCCCGGCTGAGGAGGCGCTGGACATGGCGCCGGACGGCATCTTCCTCAGTAACGGCCCAGGCGACCCAGAGCCTATGATTGCCGTACAGGAGAACATCCGGAAAATGATCGGAAAGAAGCCGATATTCGGCATCTGTCTGGGCCACCAACTGCTCGGGCTGGCCCTTGGCGGGCAAACCGTCAAACTGAAGTTTGGCAACCACGGCTCCAACCTGCCGGTACTTGACCTCTTGACTCGGCGTGTGGAGATAACGGCCCAGAATCACGGCTTCTCCGTAGACATCACCTCGCTCGCCAACACCTGCGAACTGGCGCACGAAAACCTGAACGACCGGACCGTGGAGGGGATGAGGCATAAGGAACTCCCCATCTTTTCCGTCCAGCACCATCCCGAGGCGTCTCCCGGACCACACGACTCACAGTATCTGTTTAGCAGGTTCGTGGAGATGATGGAGAAATTCAAATAGGAATGCAGCTTTTTCGCTATATCTGCGTAAGTCTTCGGTATCGCTTGTGACGCGGCCTGACGGCCGCCCCCTTCGGGGCGCCTTCGCGGTCCAATTTCGCAGGCGAAATTGTGCGACGTAGCGTGGCTCAAGTCTCCGCGCAATACCTTGACAGCCTTGATCTAGCAAAAAATCTGCATTCCGGTGGTTGATAATACAGTTTATGAAATGCCACGACCTTTACCAATCGGGCGAACTGCTAAGGCGAGTTAAGGCGGCCTATGCCCGTCTTAAAAGCTGCGACATCTGCCCCCATGACTGCCGGGTGAACCGGCTGGCGGGGGAGGTTGGAGTCTGCCGGAGCGGGGCGCAACCCAGGATCGCGTCGGCCAATGTCCACAGGGGGGAAGAGCCGCCCATTTCCGGTACGCGCGGTTCCGGTACGATCTTCTTTTCCAACTGCAATCTTCGTTGCCGCTTCTGCCAGAACTTCCCCATCAGCCAGTTCGACAACGGTGAGGATCTGAGCATACGGGAGCTGGCCGTCCGGATGTTGAAGCTCCAGCGGCAGCGGGTCCACAACCTGAACCTCGTTACCCCGACCCACTTCCTTCCCCAGTTTCTGGCGGCGCTCCATCTGGCGGTAAGAGAGGGTTTTCGTCTCCCCATCGTCTGGAACTCCAACGGCTACGAGCGGGTGGACGCCCTTGAGCTTCTGGACGGGGTGGTGGATATATATCTGCCGGACATGAAGTACACAGCGGAGGAATCGGCGGTGAACCTGTCGTCGGCCCCCGGCTACCGGGAGATCAACAGGGCGGCGGTGTATGAGATGCTCCGTCAGGTGGGGCAGATGCAGCTTGACGGGGAGGGTGTTGCGGTGCGCGGCCTTATCATCCGCCATTTGGTCCTTCCCGGAGGGTACGCAGGGAGCCGTGAAATACTTCGCTGGATCGCCGGGAACCTGGGGCGGGAGACCAACATCTCCCTGATGAGGCAGTACTTTCCGGCTCATCTGGCATCTTCGACGCCCGGCATTGACCGGAAGATCACCGATGCTGAGTACGAGGAAGCGGTGGCGGCGCTGGAAGAAAATGGTCTCGAAAACGGCTGGGTGCAGGAATGATGGATAAAAACGAACCGAAATTGACTACCCGGTCGGACATATTTCATGGTACATTGCTGAAATATCAATGAACGGAGGAAAGCAATGCCATATTCCGTTGAAATCTGCGCCGGTGCTGGCGGACAAGCTCTCGGCCTTGAAATGGCCGGGTTTAACCATGCCGCGCTTATTGAAATAGAACGCCCTGCCTGTGACACCCTTTTGCTGAACAGACCGACATGGAATGTCACCTGCGGTGACATAAGATGTTTTTCCGGTACAAAATACAAAGGCATTGACCTGCTGGCCGGAGGTGTTCCGTGTCCGCCGTTTTCCAAAGCTGGAAAACAGCTTGGCAGTGATGACGAACGTGATCTTTTCCCGGAAGCTATCCGCCTTGCGGACGAAATCAGACCAAGAGCAATCATGCTTGAAAATGTCAGAGGTATGCTTGACGCAGTTTTCGAGGACTACCGGAAACACATCAAGAACCAGCTTGCCAGCCTTGGCTATCATACTGAATGGCGACTCCTTAACGCCTCTGATTACGGGGTTTCCCAACTGCGTCCCCGTGTGATTATTGTTGCACTACAGAAAGACTTTGCAGAACACTTCACATGGCCGATACCGACCATGACTTCGCCGCCTACCGTCGGCGAACTACTGTTTGACCTTATGAATGAGCAGGAATGGCGTGGCGCGGCCAACTGGCGCGAACGTGCCAACGAAATAGCCCCTACGCTTGTCGGCGGTTCAAAGAAACATGGCGGGCCAGACCTTGGCCCAACAAGAGCAAAAAAAGCATGGGCGTCTCTGGGTGTTGACGGCATGGGCTTGGCCGATGCTCCGCCAGAAAGAAATTTTGTAGGCATGCCGCGCCTCACAGTTCGCATGACCGCACGTATTCAGGGGTTCCCTGATTCATGGCGTTTTGCTGGTAAAAAGACAGCATCTTACCGGCAAATCGGAAACGCATTCCCGCCGCCGGTTGCTCAGGCAGTAGGAACATCAATAATGGCGGCGCTTGAAGCAGCCAGTAAAAGAACCGTTTTAAGGAGCGTGAAATAATGGCGGTACGCAAACCAGGCGCACGGAAGAAACTCAAGGAGTTTCTATTACAGCATGTCGGAGTGATACTGGATTCCGACGATCTCCGTAAGGCTTCCGGTAATGCAAGCGAATGGGCGCGGAGAGTCAGGGAGCTTCGCAACGAAGAAGGCATGAACATCGTAACCCATAACGACAGAAGCGAATTGAAACCCGGCCAGTATATGCTTGTAGACATAAAACCCCTCCCTTCGTTTGCTCGTACCATGTCAAAGGAAACACGAGCATACGTGCTTGACCGTAACGGCTTTACCTGCCAGATGTGCGGTATCCCGGCAGGGGAAACACATCCATTTGACGGCAGAAAAACAAGACTGCATATCGGGCATATCATAGACAAGTCCCAAGGTGGTTCAGATGATTATTCAAATCTCCGCGCCATTTGTTCAGTGTGTAACGAAGGGGCTGCAAATATAACCCTTGACCGACCAACATCTGCAAAACTCCTCGCACAAATCCGCCGTGCTCCCGGTATGGAACAGCTTGCCGTTCTGGAATGGCTGGTTTCAAAATTCCCCAAACAGGCCAAAGAGTTAACAAAGTAATTTCCCCCATACATGAAGTGACATCGTATAACCAGTACGCACGACCAGACCGCCCGAAAAGACTGGGCGGCAGGTCAGCTCCGCGCCGTTGGCCACAAACGAAAGGAGGATTGTTTATGAAAAGGGGCTTAGTGAAAGCGCCGGTAAAAGTCGGCAGAGGGTAGGGAGTGCAAGTCTCCTACATGGTAAAGGTTAGCGACCAGCCGTGACCCCGAGTCATGCGTCGGCCACTCGTGAGGGTGGCGGCGAAGCGTTGACAGGGGGCATGCAGGCATGGCAATTGA
>JBAQKZ010000150.1:0-12546 GCA_049301475.1 Geobacteraceae bacterium
CGGTGTACGGCTCGTAAATGGTTTCAAAGTCCTTCAAGGAATCAATTGCTACCCCTACTCGCCCTACCTCGCCTTCGGCCCAGGAGTCGTCGGAGTCATATCCGCACTGCGTGGGAAGGTCCATTGCTATGTTGGGTCCACCCTTGCGACCGAGCGCATGCATCCGTACCAGATAGTCACGATAGTCTTCGGGAGTGCCGAATCCGGCGTATTTTCCGGCGGTCCCGGACCCCCACTCATGACGGGTGGACGCCTTGGCCAGTTTGTCGGCATTTATCTGCCACTTCGGAAGGGGATCATTACCTGCCGTAAAGGGATATTGTCCCGGAAATCCAACCTTCCCGAGAAAATCAAAATCACACGTTGATTCAGGCGAATAAAACCGCAACGGACTCTCTTTCAAGCCGTTTTTCTCCAGAAGCTTGCCGACTACGCGCTCTTCCCACTCGCTCCTCGCCTGTTTGATGCCTTTGTCGTCTGATTTCATTGCGTGACTCCTCCCTTTTATATGATGGCCTTGTGTCATTATCTTGCGATGGCGTCGATTCCAAGTTCCGACCGTGCAATCAGCATCGTATGGATATGGCTCGACCCTCCAAAAATCAGGGACGCAATAGTGTCTCTGTAAAGCCTTTCCACAGGGAAATCGTCCGTAAAACCGTATGCCCCATGAATCTCCACGGCCGCTCTGGTCGCTCTGGATGCTCTTTCGGTGTTGTGCAGTTTAGCTATGGATGTCTCCCTGGAATGCGGAAGCCCATTGTCTTTGAGATAGCCTACCCGGTAGGACAAATATCTCGATGCTTCGCAATCCACTACCATGGTCGCTATCTTCTCCTGCACCAGTTGATAGCTGCCAATAGGTCTATCAAACTGCTTCCGCTCCAGGCAATATTTAACGGAGGCGTCTATGCATGCTTGCATTACCCCAACGGCACAGCATGAGAGCCCATAACGGGTGTTTTCAATGGACCCCAGTGCAACGTTCGCTCCCTTCCCAACGGCGCCAAGCAGGTTAGTTTTGGGGATGCGGCAGTCCCGAAAAAAGAGCTGGCCTGTGTCAGAGGTACGCCCTCCCAGTTTGTGCCCGATCTTCATGGTGGTGAAGCCAGGCGTATCCCTGTCCACTATGAAGGTGGTAAGTCCTTTGTGCCCCTTGCTCTTGTCCGTTTGAGCCAATACTATCGCAAAGTTACAGATGGTGGCGTTGGTGATCCATGTCTTGTTACCGTTGAGTACCCACTCGTCTCCGTCCAGTACGGCCATGGTTTCTATGGAGACCGAATCGCTTCCGGTATTGGGTTCAACTGCCCCAAGAGCGCCAATTAACTTCCCATTAATTATGCCTGGAATATATTTCTTTTTCTGCTCATCGGCGCCAAAATTCATTATCGGAAGGGCCTGCAAGGTTGACGCTATCAGCAGGTTGCCGGCAACGGAAGCATCGTGCACCGCAATCTGCTCGAGAATCATGCCAAAGGTCAACCAGTTCAGGCCCAGCCCCCCGTATTCCTGCGGAACCACCGCGCCCAACAGCCCCTGTTCTCCCAGCTTTTGCATGATTTCAGGGAAAAACTTCTCCTCTCTGTCTCTGTCTCTGACTGACGGAAGAATTTCCCTTATGGCGAAATCCTTCGCCATGTCCCGAAACATTATCTGCTCATCCGTAAGTTTAAAATCCATGCTTGCCCCCTCCTGACCGTTTTGTTAAAAGCGTTAAGCTTGTGACAACCAATCTTTTATGCACGACTGCAAAGATAGCAGGCCTTTTTTTGCTTACTAATAGATGCCCTTGCAAATTGTCATTCCAGCAGTGTTTCTGAGCGGGGATCTGGTTTTATAACCTATTAAAATCATATGGCCCAGATCAGCGTTCGAGGATGACAGATAGAATTTGCAAGTGCATCAGCTATAAACTGACAGCAACTATGTCTAGTGGTATACCGTATTTTTGTCAAGGAAAAAACGGGGGTTTGCGAGGGCGTAAAATATCCCGGAAGTTGTGCCCAACAAGCAACTACTGGTCTGACTGGAGTTCATGGAGACCATCCTCTTGCCTTGGGATGGATCAATAGTAGAACTACGGTTCTTGCCTGTTTCTGGTACAGTTTCCTCTCGTTACCTGTCAAGTTTTTTACGATCTCGAGTCTATGTCGTAGAGCGTGATCCTTTTCAGGATATTCTCCGGCTATCGTTCAGTGAACGAACAACAACGACGACGACGAACGGATTCGACGAACTTAACAAATAGATATGTAAGTGTTCCCTATCATAGCCTGTGAGACTATGTAAAAGTAAACATTGACACATGAACACATATTGCACTAAATTGCGCGCATTGTACGCTTTTTCCGGATTTCACATCGGAGAAAGCGATCAAAACTTAAATCTGGCATGCCGTGTCGATCTACGTGCTTGTTGGTAGCATAAAGAGGCGCCCCCAAGATTTAAGCCAGTACAATCTGCACAGACCATTAACATAACAGTCACTTAAAGACTAGCCTACATAAATAAAGCGAAACTGCAAAGATAACCGGCTGTTCTTATTCACCTAAGGAACTGTAAACAAATATCATGGGCATCTTGCATCTCAGATTCAGGCCATCTTTAGCCGAACTTCAATCGCCAAATCCTCAACGTAGCTCTGCTACGTCTGCGGTTTGGCTCAATCAGTTCAGCCAAATCTGACCTAAATCTGAACGCACTTTTGACCATGTTATTCATTTACAGGTCCTTAGCTTATGATTTTAGGCGTAATAAATATCAGCAATTCCGTCTTGTTCTTGGACTTGGTGTTAGATTTGAACAACCACCCCAACAACGGAATATCCATAAGAAACGGGACCCCCGTGTAGCTGTCGATATCATTATCCACATAGATGCCGCCGATGACCGTGGTCTCACCATTTTTCACGACGAGCTCCGTGGTTGCCTCCTTTTTGTTGATCGGCGGCGGCGTCCCGGTACCCGGCGAGTTATTAGATGCCTTGATCTTCATGCTAACATTGCCGTCAGCTGTTATATGGGGAGTGACCTCAAGGGTCAGCGCGGCTTCCACGAATTCTGTCTTGGTCCCTTCGGCAGATGTCGTCTGATAGGGGATGGACTGCCCCTGTGATATCTTGGCGGCCCTGTTATTGAGGGTCACCACCTTGGGCGAGGAGATTATCTTGACCTGACCAATGGTCGCGGCAGCGGAAAGCTTCATGTCCAACTGCACGTTACTGATCAGTTTGCCAAACGACATCCCCAGTGCGGCGCCGCCGGTGGTGGTTGTGGGGAGTACGCTCGAAACAACCCCGCCGAATGTGGAATCCAACGCATTGATGCCGGCAAAGTCAGCCGAGCCGTCCTTGAAGTGGGTGCCCCACTGGACACCAAGATCTCGGGTAAAGTTAGAGGAGGCCTCAACAATGCGCGCCTCTATCATTACCTGTTTTTCAGGTGTGTCCAACTTTTCCAGCAGATCTTTATACTTGTAAAGTTTTTCTTCGATGTCGGTGATGATTATTTTGTTGGATCTCGCATCAATACTTATATTAGCCTTCGGATTTGCTGATCTGAGAGGTTCCAGTTGGGATTTAATCGCCCCAAGCGTCGCATAGTTCACATCCCAGACCACTGTTTTTAGTTCCGCCCCTTTTTCTCGTTTTTGGATGGCCTCGATATTTTCCTGTTCCTGGCTGATAAATTTTCCTTTGGGCTTAATCTGAACTATATTCCCTTCACGCCTCATCTCGAGGTTTTTGGACTCAAGTATCACGTCAAGAGCCTGGTCCCATGGGACATTCACCAGCTTTATGCTTATCGTGCCGGAAACGTCATCGGCAATCAGGAAGTTTAGATTACTGACCTCGGCGATCAACTGGAAAATCTTCCTGACCTCAGCATCCGAGAATTCCAGAGTCACTTTGCGACCGGTGTATGCCTTTTTCTCGCCAGGCACTGGTGTTTCAGGCTGCTTGCTGACAACTGACTCCGGTTCAGAGGGGATAGGCTTTACATCCTTGACTACATCCACTGAGGGCTGAGCCTTGACTGCTTTCGATATAACTTTCGATATAGGTGGTGGCGTTTCGGACGCCGGGGGATTTTTTATCTCCCAATAAATAACCCCGCCCTCCTCCCTGACCTTGGATGGCGCGTATCCACTGAGCTTCACCAGAAAACGGGCGTCATACCCCCCTTTTACCTTCACCTGGTACGGGATCACCCTTTGCACCACGCTGGCAAATGAACTGGTGTCAAGTGCTCGTTGGAATTTTTCGGGTATCTGACAGTTTTTGACGACAAGCAAAAGACCATCCGCCGTTTTGGCCGGGCTACTGACAACAAAGTCCCCCTCCGCTTTAATGGCGATTTGAGAAACCCCGTCAACAAGTTTGAAATCAAGCCCCTCTAAAACAGCAACCTTCGACCTGAATGACTTATCCGCCGTTGCCTTCGTTTTGACCGGCTCAGTGACGGCTTCCTGTGCGGGTTTTTCAATGGCGGCCACGCCTGGCGCTTCGGTAAAAAGAACCTTCAATCCGTTATCAATTTTAACCACCCGGAAGGAATGTAACCCGGTTACGTCAAAAACTATCCTGACCTTGTCAGTCGTGACACCCACCCTTGCCTTGGAAACGCCGAACTTGTCTATAGCTAATGTGTGAGACAGCATGCCGCTTTTTACGCCGAGAACATCGACAACCAGACGGTCAGGTTTGGTCAGTTTAAATGAGTTAAACGAATCATAGCCACTAACGATGATCTCTACGCCATCACCGACAACGTTGACCGCCCTGACAGTTTTGTCCGTGGACAAAGGTTTATCCGAGGGCCTGTCCGTCACTTCGGCTTTTACATCGGCCTTGCCCTGTTGTTCATCCTGGGCGACGCCGCTTGCCAGGGCTTCCTCGATAGCCGCCGATGGACCCGTAACATGCAGCGCCTCCATTTTTTCTGATCCAACCGCAACCACCTTGACTTCTTCAGCCTTCGACACTTCCTTCGCTTTTTCCCCGACCTCACGTTTTGCCTGATTGTCCTCAACCCTGACGCTCACAAACGATACCAGCAGTTTGTTCTTATCGGCAGGATCCGTATTGACACTAAAATCCTCTTCCTTTAACAGCACAACTTCTATACGACTCAGAAACCCGCCTGCAAAGCTGTGTCTTGCGACATCAATGCGCTTAACGTTACCCATGTTGACTTCCGTAGAGATCGGTACATGGCCGGGGTCAGTCTGTGTCAAGTCGATAACCACTTTTACAGGCTCGTTCATCTTGTAGAAGGTATACGTTATCGGCCTGTCAGCCGTTATTTCAATGACGGACCCATCGTTTGAGACATTAATGGCTTGAAGAGATGCGGACAGAGCATGATCCGGGCTATTCGCATCTTTTCTATTAACGCTTGACTGAGCGCACCCGGCAAAAACCACGAAAGAAAGCAGCAGTGCGGCTTTATATAAAAAATATTTTACTGGAAGCGTTTTCATCGGGAAGTCTCCTTACTTTTTTGGGGCAGAGTAAGTTTTATTGTGCGTTTCCTGACACGACCGGTATCTTCTTTGTACTGCTCAAGAATTTCAATAAAAGTCGAGGTTATTCTGGTAATCCGGCCATCGCCGTCACCAATAGGCATGCCTTGCTTGACCACATAACCCTTGCCCGCCGGATCGATAATAAGCGCCCGGTTTTCCTTCAACCCGGCAATAATCCCTGCAACCTTGAATTTCCTAACTTCATATCTCTGAATGGGGAGGGTATCAGACCCCTTTGCTGTCGCAATCCGGGCTTTGGTCGGCGGCGACTCGGCGACAAACGCTTTAAACGGATCTTTCTTTGCGCTGAAATTAAATTCAGGCAAAAGGTTTTCGTTAATCTTTGCCGAAGACGACTGCTTTTGCACGGCAGGCTTGATTTTTACAACAGGCTTCTCGGACTGTTGAGACGCGGGAGCGCTCTGCTGCTCCTTTTTACTACAACCTGCGGCAAGAAAAAGGGAGAGACCCGTTATCAAGACCGCGCGCAACAAGAGATAATTATTTGGGTTTCTCATTCTTGGTCTCTTTCTTGTCCAGAAAACGAAAGGTCGTTGCAAGGCAACTGACTTTCAGCAGGGTCCGCCCATCAACGTTTTTGATATCCGAGAAGACGACGTTGTTGATGTTCACTATGCGTGGCATATTACCGACAGCCACAAAAAAGCCGGCCACATTATGGAAGGAACCAGACACCACTATATCCACCGGCACAGCGGCATAAAAATCCTTTGGTTCCTCCGCCCTGGGCTTGAACGAAAGAAAATCCAGCCCTGCTCCCTTGCCGATGCTCGTTATGCCGGTGAGAAGGGTCGGTATTTCTTTTTGGTTCGGCAATTCGGTAAGGGCGCTTACCAACTCCATATTCAGTTTTTCATAGTCATTTTTGAACTTCGGCAGGTTATCAGCGATTTTTTTCGTTTCTTGAATTTGTGTCTTGAGGCTATCCAGTTTCCCCTGGAAATCTTTTAATTGCTTCATCTTTGGTTGCTGCAAACCGAAAAAGAAAGCGGCCACCTCCAGCAGCGCTATAACCACCAGAAGAGCCAGCTTCTGCTTGTTCGGAAGCTTCATAATCTTTTCAAGTTGGGGGTCCATAAACTATCCTCGACTAATCAAATGACATGCAATTGACAGCACTTCACTGCTTCTCGTTACCTATTTCAAGGCATACGAAATATCAAATCTCTTTGCCTTTACCCCTTTGATATCCAATTGCTCCGAGACCTGCAATTCCACATTTGCAAACTCAGCATTGCCCTGAAGCTTGCGCATGAAATCAGCTATAATATCTTCACTGAGCGCAACGCCGGATATGGCAACATTTACCCCGTTTTCCGCATATTTTGTCAGCCATAGCTTATCAGGAGTTGCATCGCTAATTGCGGCAAGCCTGCTTGCAGGTCCCGTCTTTCCTTTGCGCAGTTGATTCAACACATCCAGCTTTTTCTTAACCTCAGCTTGCAGTTTTTTAATATTGTCAATCTCTCCTATTTTTGCCTTCAGGCTCTGTATCTCCTTCTCAGAGCTGTCAATATCATCTTTTGCGGCGCTGATTTTGGACAGAGTCACTGAATAAACAGCAAAAGACACGGCAAGAATCCCAGCAACCGTCAAAAGTAAAATGCTAAGCTGCTGTTTGGCCGTTTCTTTCTTTTTAGAAGACCTGACGGGTAATAAATTGATCTTTATCATTTATCCCCAAGCCTCCTTATCGCCAGCCCCATAGCAACCGTCACAAAAGGCCCTATTTCCTGAAGATAGTCAGAGTCGAACTCTTTTTCGTTGACCTTGACCTTAAGAAATGGATTCAGTATCTCTACAGGAATATCCAATCGTTGACTCACGGCATCAGTTAGCATTGCCGTTTTAGCGCCACCGCCACTCAACCATACCTTAGTGATCCGCCCCTCACCGGCAGTGGAGTTGTAAAAATCGAGCGATCTGCGCATTTCCAGTGCCAAGGTTTCATTGACACGGTTGATGGTATCCTGCAAACCGTCTTGATCGGAGCATACACCGGTGATTTTCATCCTCTCTGCATCTTCGCCGCTCACGCCGTACTGCTTCTGGATCTCCTCCGTATAGAGATTCCCACCCATCTGCACATCACGGGTAAACAGGGAAACGCCATCCTTTACTATATTCAAGTTCATGATGCTTGCGCCTATGTTTATCAGCGCTGCAACTTCTTCCGGATCGACATCGTAATTGAGTTCAAACCCATTCTGAACCGCGAATGAATCCACATCAACAACCACAAGTTTCAGCCCTGCTTCGCTGAATACCGTCAGATAATCGTTGACAATGTCCTTCTTGCTGGCAACCAAGAGGACATTCATCTTGGAAGGATCATGCTCATCAGGGGCAAGAAGCTGAAAGTCTATATTCACATCGTTGATATCAAAGGGTATATATTGTTCTGCTTCCCATTGAATCTGATCCTCAAGCTCTTCAGGATGCATGGCAGGCAAAGCGATTTTTCTGATAATAACAGAATTGCCGGATACTGAAGAGGCAGCATCTTTTACCTTAACGTTCAGACTTTTAGTAAGATTCTTGATAGCTTCCACAATTGAGGAACTATCCATCAGGGTATTGTCAACTATAGCCTCGGGGGGAAGCGGCAATACACCCGCGTTCTGCAATGTGTAGGCGCCTCTCTGCTCCTTAAGTTGGACCAGCTTCACGGAGCTCGATCCGATGTCAATGCCAATTATTTCTTTTTTCTTGGAGAAAAGCATGATGTAGTCCCATCCCGGAATTTAATCCTTAAATACCTTTTCCTTTTCGGATAAAGAGAATCCCAGTGCCAGAAGTATTTTCCTCTTTGTCTCCATTCGGCATTTTTCTCCCCGCTCAATACGTTCGATTGTTATTGGCGACACACCGGCCAACCGGCCTAGCTCAGCCTTGCTTATCATCCGCTCTTCACGAATTTTCCTGACACTGTTCACTGACATACCGTAATCCCAGTTTCGCATATTTTATGGGAAATTTACAGCAAATAAGATAAATGTCAAGGAATTATTTATAATTATTTCCTGTTATCTTTATTGTCAATACCTGCCGGAGAAATGCAGTGACAACAAGAGGAATCGAAAAAAAGCCCAAGGGTGCCCCCGAAAAACCAACAGCCGGGGCCGAAATGATATTTCGGCAACCCGGCTGTCTACGAGAGACCCTATAGGCTTTCCGCCCCTCCCTCGCGGGAGGTTGAGTATTATCGCTATCAAAATATTAAGTTTATTTACTGATAATATCTTATTACGTCCTTGATTAGACCCTTGCTTGCGGGATCATCTTCATGGAACCCTGCAATTTAAATTCCACTTTGGTCCTATTGTAACATATATACGGATAACTATTTGAAATATAAACCTGATAAGCATTATTGACGCCCCGAACAGCATGCAAACATGGGGCGGATAATGCCACAAATTGTCATATTATATAAGCTATTTCACTGGTTCACACATTTAATAGCACTCCGACATTTCAGCCTTTGCCCACCCTTGCCCTTGCCCGGGTGGAAAGGACTTGTTGCGAAAATTTGCGGGAGCGCCATGATTGATGCCCTCGCAAAAACTCAAAAAACGCCGATTTTTTAGCTCAGTAACATATCGATATTATTGAAGTAAAAACCCAGAAAAAGAGAATTTGCGAGGGCATCATAATTTAGGTAATTGACAATTATTCGACAAGGGATTATTAAGTAAAATGCGCAAGTTGAACATTTTGCAAAACTCTCCTGACTAAACACGGCTAGCGTAATGGAGGCCCTGGATACCGATGACGCCGTCGACAGACCCAAAATCCATCTGCTCTGGATAAAGGTCGACGCTGCCTGATTTCGTTTAACGGGTTGCGGTCAAACGCTGGTTACTTATCAAGCATGCCCGCATGGTTCCTTTTGCTGCCTGGTCATCATCTGATTGAAACTCGGTATAAGAGGGATTTAGTGCACTGTGCAGACCAGAAAGGAGCTCGAATAATGGGTATGACATTTGAGGACCAATTGGCCAAGGGAATAGCGCTATTGGAAGAGGGGAAGCCGAATCTGGCGGCCACGGAATTCAGGCGCTGCACGACCCTCGCGCCGGACAACGCGGAGGGTTTTTTTTACCTGGCCGATGCCCTGACCGAGGCAGAGCAGCCGGAAGAGGCGATCCAGGCGTACGGGCATGGGCTTGAGCTTGCCCCCGATGATACCGAGGCGCTGACCGCTCTCGGGGATATTTATTTCGAGCTTGGTCGCCACAAGGAAGCGCTTGCGGTCTACCGGAAGATCGTCCGTATTGCACCACGAGATGCGGATGGTTATGTAAATATAGGTCTGGTGTATAACGGGCTGGAGCAGCCCAAGGAGGCGATCAAGTCGTATAACGCCGCCTTGGAGATAGATCCGCTTAATGTCTTTGCCTACAATGCACTGGGAGACGCCTGGCATAGCCTCGGGGAGCGGGAGAAGGCGATAAGCGCCTACAGGAAGGGAATCGAGATTGATCCGCATGATGCAGCGGCCCGCTTCAACCTGGGGGAATTTTACTACGACATGGAAGAGTTTACCGATGCGGAACGGGAATGCCTTGAGGCGATCCGGCTCGACCCATCGTTTACCCTGGCCTACCTGACCCTGGGAAGCCTCTACATGGACCAGGAGCATGTGGCGAATGCCATCAAGTACCTGGAACTCTACCTTAAAATGGAAACCTCGCCGCTGGCCGAGGAGACGGTGGCGGAGGTAAAGGCTTTGTTGAAAGGGTTAAAGGAAGAATTACAGTAAAATGTCTGAATTTATATTCCTTGAAACGGCACATACCAAACTATGGCGCGGGTTGCACTGGCTTCTCGCCGGTGGACATTCCTCCCTGCGGCGCTTCCCGCTGCCAGCGTCCCAGCGCAACCGATTCCAGTGCCGCAGCCAGGCCAAACGAGAAGACGCTTAGCACCAGCGGTACGCCGTGGACATTGCCGAGCAGATCGTAAAAGGATACCTTTATTGCGCCCACAAGGGTGACAAGGATGGCGACGTTACGCAACTCCTTGTTGCGGCGCATAAAGGCAAGCAGCATGAGCCCTGCGGCCGCGAAGTTGATGAGCGCCGACTGGGCGCAACGGGAAGAGTTCTGCGCCTCACCAGGTATGAGCGGCATCGCATGATAGATGCCGATCCTCAAGGCGAAGAAGACGCTTATCAGCGCCGCCAGCAGCAGCAAAGCAGCGCTACGGTCGTCCGGATCAAACCGTTTGTGAAAAGCCGATCCCGAGGGATGGGGCCATTTCCGGCACCATTGGTAATGGATGAGTGTGACGATGGCGATGATACCAGCCGGGATTATGTTAAATAACTTTACGGCCGACCCGCTGCTCCCCTGTAACATTACGGCCAGCGCCACGCAGACATATGTTTGCAATATGTAGGAAGTGACCCTGACGCCGCCGTTTTGCCACTGCCTGGAGATGACCGCAAGGAAAAGCGCCAGGCAGGAGAGGAGCGGCAGTGAAAGGATGAACCGTCCGGTTGCCTCCTGCAGCGCAAGCGCCATAAGTGTTGCACCGGCGAAGACGAACGAGTTTACGCCCGGCGCCCCTTCCACATTGCGCCCTGCAAGCCGGAACGCCACCGCAAGTTGGACCATTGCTCCCGCAACGCCAACGGCCCCCAACAGAAATCTGTTCTCTCCCCAGGCGGAAACCACGTAAAGGGCTGCGGAGAAGGCCCAGGCTACGCTGATAGTGGGGAGCGAGAAGTAAAAGCCTGAGACCCTGCCGACTCCGCTACGGAGAATGCCCAACAGTGCAATGACCATGTAGGTAAGCGCGTAGACCGCCAGGACAGGAAGGAACCATTCCAGCGCCAGAGTCGGCGACGGGGTTCCTCCACGAAACAGGGTCATCCCTAGCCTTAATCCCCACAAATGCAGCATGAACATGGTGACTGCCAGGATGATCCATCTAAGCCATGCGCACCTCTTGATCATGGAGGCTACATGGCCCAGGATGTTGGCGGTCAGGAGCACCATCGCCAGATATGGGAAGAATGGATTGGGGTAATCAATGGCCATTCCGGCAAGACACATGCCGAGGATACCGACGGAGACGGGGAGAAAAACGTTGTAGTTATAGCTTACAACAGCCATCATCATGCCGGTGGCCATAAGAGTGAGATAGGCCGGCACAAGAGGGAGGGCTGCGAAACGGGTATGGGTTTCGACCACTATGGTGCAGATAAGCACGGCGCCGCAGGCGGCGAAGACTGGAGCAAGCGGACTTCGCTTATCATACATATACCAGCCTGTCAGCATCAGAACGGTCGCATAGCTCATGCCGAGCACAGAGCCCGCGAAGGTGTTTATAATGTTGTTGTCCGTGATGGTTCGTAAACCAAGCGCAATCACCAACAGGAAACAGAGGGTGGCAAGGCGGGGGAGGAGCGCCGCCTTGCCAGCCCAACTGAGTATCTCTTCCGAAACGTCCGTAGGCGCGCCTAATGGGTATTCTTCCACCAATGGCGGCGTTGCGGTCGAATGCGAGCCCCTGTGGACGACCGCGCCTGCTGCGTCAGGCATTTCAAGCCTTTTCGACAGTTGCTCAACCCGGAGGGTTAATGCCTGAAGCTGCGCGGCAAGGCCTTCGACACGTTTTTCAAGTGACGGGTTTTGTTCCTGCATCCGCCTTCCTCCCCCCTTGCTCTTGATATTCCATTTTCATATAACACTTTTATATTTACTCGCATACAAAAAAATCATCTTTTTCATCACATCCCTGTTATCCGTAGGCAGCGTTGTCCGGTTAGGTTTTTGCATGGTTCTTTGAGAATAAAAAATTGAAAAATTGTCGTTGTGCTGCATTTTTTACTTGACTTTTAGTAAAAAAATCGGCCGGGCGCACTCGTAACTATCTAATATTACAGGAGTTACGACATGCGACCTATCAAGCGGCTAAAACAACGACGAAAAAAGCGGGCATTCAAGATGCTGCTCGCCCCGATTGTAAAACGATTCAAGTCAGAA
>JBAQKZ010000151.1:0-3178 GCA_049301475.1 Geobacteraceae bacterium
GGATGTTACCATACAGCCTCCAAGGACTCGCTACCCGGTGGTTGGCCTGCCTTCCGGGGCGGGATTCCCACCCGCTGAATTACACGACCTTGCCCGGCCGCACACTTAACAACGTCCCCCTAGTCCCACGGACAGAAGCTTACTCTACAATTGTCTCATGTCAATGGCTGACCCCTATTGCCTTGCCCCTTTTGCTATTGCTTTCTTACCTAGATGAAATTACAAATAATAAGAAGGCACCTATGATAGCGAAACAGGTATAAACGATAAATTTCCCTTTTAGAGTAGATGATTCTATTTGAGGCAGTTCTGCTTGAATCGGTGTCAGCGTGATTTTCGGTTCTTCCGGGAGGTCTTTGCCGCAGTAGCGACATAATTTTGCCTCTTGCTTAACAAGTTCAGCGCAAAATGGGCATTTTTTTCCTAAGTCGGATTCGGCTTCCTTCGGTTTCAAGGAACCAAAACCAAAAAGCAGGACACCAGCAATGAATGTGATTCCAGCACCAATTAAATGGTTCCTTCGTTGGTCGGCAAGGTCAAGATTGTGAACCGTTTGGCTTGGAATGTATGCAGAGTAGAGACCTGAGCCGATAGTTCTGCTCTCAGTTTCTACGGAGGTTTTCATATTAAATGCGATAACACCCCAGATGGCTCCAGCGATGATTAAACAAAGTCCGAAATTTTTCACGTTATTCTCCTCTTTTTATTGACGGTATAACGTTAAAATTAACCGGCTCCGCGTTTTTGCGGAGTCCGGGTTGAATGACGGGTTAGCACTTTCCGCTCATTAGGTTTTTCGATCCTTCCCGTATGAACTCAGGGGCTGATGGCGATGAAAATAGCACAACAGCCTGCTTAGAGTTTACGCACGAAACGGACCTCCAACCTAAGCTTGAGAATGCTTCGCTGTGAATCTCATGCGGTTGAATGAGAGATGCTCTAGTGCGAGTTACGTATATAAGGAGGTCCAGTCCGCTCTTCGATATTTCATATGACGCGCTCTTGGCCAATTGCCCGGCCTTTTCAAGAACGAGCTCGTACATGCTTGCGATTGGGGGTACATCACGAATGTCCCCGACAAGCGACACCTCCTCAAGGGATGTAGCCACCTTTATGGAGTTGTATATGTCCTTGTACATCTTTCCCCGTCGAAGGTCGGGGTCTGGTAATTCCTTTACCTGGAATAAGGCGCTACGGAAGCGAACATCCACTTTATCTTTCTGCTCAAGAGATTGAAGCTCTTCTTCTTGATGTTCCACACCAAGAACAGAAAGAAATTCTGAAACAACCCAACGTTCTCTCTCCTCCTTCTTTGCGTTGGAGAAGTACTCAACGTCCTTCCACGCCGACTTCAGGAGGTGGTCAAGGATTTCGTGGTCATTCATGTAGCACTCCTTTGACACAACGGCTAACGAATTAAAGTTTATGCGGTGCGTAGCGAAGCGGAGCCACCGCGTAAACTGATGTTGCACTAAACCAGCGTAGCTCGGTCATCCTTGGAGTTTTATCCGGTTTTCTCATTTTGTAGTGGGGATATTAACCCTATTGTGAGGCGTTTTCAATGGATTAATCTGAAGTAAATCGTCTCTTCGGCAGGTACCTGCTCATATTTTTGACCTGGGACTGGTGGTGTTCTACTCGTTGTTGTGTCCGTTTGTTCTGTTTTCCCCTGCTACGGGCGTACGTATAGGGGAACGCCGGCAATTCGCTTCTGCCTGCGTCTCATGTTTGCCTCCATGACTTTCTTTCGCCTCCTGTCGGCGGCGGACTCCTCGCCCTTTTGGGCAGCCATGAAATCACCACCATGATGCCCTCTTTGCAACGGGGGCAAACCCTTACGACTTCGGTTCCGGCTGCTATATTCTGCTCCGGCTGAGCTGCTCTCTTACGGTCCATCTCCCATAACAACAGTTGCAACCTCTTCAGAGTCACCTTGTTGGTCGGGTGCAGGAAGCCAAAGTAACGCACCTTATGAAACCCCTTGGGCAGGACATGTTGCAGAACGCGGCGCAGGAATTCCATTGCCATCAACCGCATGGTTTTCCATTCCCTGGTGTCGGCATTCTGGTACCGGAACGTCACGTGATCGTTTTCCATCTCAATGATGCTGTTGTTGGCGATGGCGACCCGATAGACATAGCGGCTCAGATAGGTCAGCACTTTTTTCGTTTTCTTGAAGGTCGGCCGGGAGAAGACGACCCAATCCTTATCCCAGACCTCTTGGGGGAAGGTTTCGGTGGGCAGCGCTTTCCTGGCGTGCCTCATAAAGATGGCCCTAAAGATCGGCGAGAGCGCCTTGACCGGCACGAGAAACTTTTTGCGGGCAGGGCGCCAGACCCCGTCTTTGTCAAGTGCGCCGCCTGGAACGAGGATATGGAGGTGGGGATGGTATTCCTTGGCCCGTGTCCAGGTATGGAGCACGGCCACCATCCCCAGCCGACCGCCCAGGTATTTGCGATCAAGACCGAGTTTGGACAGGGCCGCTATAGCCGCCTCGAAGAGGACACCGTAAAGCGCATGCTGGTTCTTGCGCACCACGTCCCTGAGTTCTGATGGCAAGGTAAAGACCAGGTGGAAGTAGGGGACGGGCAGAAGTTCCGCCTCCCGCTTCGAAAGCCACTTGGCGGTGTCGGCGCCGTGACACTTGGGACAACTGGAGTTTTTGCAGGAGTGGTAGGCATAGTCGAAGTGACCACAGTGGTGATCGCACTCTTCCAGATGTCCACCCATTTCCTCGGTGCGGCAAGAGGCGATGGCGGAGAGCGCCCGTTTGTGGTTGTTCGGCATCCGGTCGCCGAATTTCTCCAGATACTCCGGGCCATGTTTTCTGACGACTTCCGCCAGCTCGATCATGGCTGGAGACTGGCCATTATTCCGTTGAGGTTGACATTAAGCCGGGTGGTGATCTTGCCGGTCACATGGGTATAAATGTCGGTAGTCTTAATGCTGCTATGGCCGAGCAGATCCTTGATGACCCGGATATCTTCGCCGTTCTCCAGAAGGTGGGTGGCGTACGAATGGCGCAGGGTATGGGGGGTTGCGGCTTTGTTGATGCTGCTCTGCCGGAGCGCTTCTTTGAATGCACGTTCCAGGTTGTCCGCACTGATATGCCTCTTTTTGTAGGGAAAGAGAAATCCTGAACCTGTTCCATACTGCGCGTAATAATTCCGCAAAAGCT
>JBAQKZ010000152.1:0-4802 GCA_049301475.1 Geobacteraceae bacterium
TACAGGTTGTTATGAGCGCCGTGCGAATAAACTGGTCTGGGTGGTGGAATGCTCGTGAAAATGGGTGGGGGAATGCTCTTGAAAAATTAGGCCTTCAAGTGGCGGAATGGTCTTGAAAAATTACATCGAATTGAATATCTTTGTCAGTCGCAAGGAAAATGCTTGTAGGTAGGAATGCGTCTAGTGAATCTTGTCCTTCTATCAGGTAATCAGCAAGTTTTTTTGCACGCCCTTTGTTAAGTATACGTTGATATCCTTTATCGTCTGGGTTATCAGGATCAAGTCTTTCTATACTATAAAAATTGTGTATCAATAAATCAGAGACTCTTAAAGACGTAGTGTACAGCTTTAAGTTCCCTTGTTTTACCAAAGCAGCAGGTCGGTTGATAATATTGGACATGATTTCTCCTTTATCATTAGTCAATAACTCGATTAGGTTTTCAGCAACAGTAGATTGATTTTTATTTGATTCGTCAAAATTCATCTCTGAGATTTCTTCTTGTTTAGCGGATGATTTTGTATGAAAGTCCCCGAACCTTTTCTTGATATTCAGGTATCTCCGACGGAAGGTTTCGCCTGACCGTGAGTTTCCGTATGGCCAGTGCAATGCTATAAATTCTTCATAAATCTGATGCTGTTCAAACAGCTCGATTATAAAGCCACGGCGAACGGAAGAATCGTATGAAGAGTCCCATTCAATTGCTAGTCTTCTGATATCACTTATTTCATTTCCGAGTCCTTTGCTGATGCCAAATATATATGCAGGTTTCAGCGGTAAAGCATCCGGTGGCATTATTCCTCCTGTTTCTCGACTAACTCGTTAATCACCAGACCCGGCCAACATACCACCAAATCCGAATGACTATCCACACACCCAAAACAACTATTGACGTAACTTATTAAATTAACTATCAATATTGTACTGATCAACATTCCATTTCGGATATTTAATAGCTACTGGTCAACATGCCGGATAACTATAGCCCTGAACCTTTATCGGCTGAGAAGCTGTCTTGAAGCGTGAGGAGTTTAGGCGTAAGTTCATTAATATGCAATATATTTCATCGCATAATATATGTCAAAAGGATAAATGTGCTTCTTGCTGCGGCTGACGCCGTAAATTACGGGCTTCATACTGGCAATCTCATGGAGGGGCATACCGTTCGTCAACCATATTATTAATCATGGTTGACAACTACACCCGGCGTATGTTAATACCAATTCCAAATCAAGGCGCTATCTTCGTTGGCTCGTCTTCGGCTCCTCAACGGCAAACCGGGGACACGTATCAAGTACATGTCCCCGTCCTTCGTCGCCTCAATCCTCGCCGCCTTGATTTCATCCTTGATTTGAAATTGGTATAAGGTACTCGGCAACAAATAATGATACCATCTCGCATCTCGTCTTCGGGCCATATTTCGCTACGCCTCAATCGCAAAATCCTCAGCGTAGCACTGCTACGCCTGCGGTTTTACTCAATCGGCTCAGCAAAATCTGACCCAAATCCGAGCGCGATTTGGAACAATTATTGGTTGCCGAGTACCTAAGTCAGATTACGGGGGCAAATTATGGATATGAACATTTCAAGCATCACAGAGCGGGTCATTGCAGGCGGCGCCATAACTGAAGGGGAGGCGCTGCAACTCACTAAACTGCGCGGCTCGACTCTCTTTCCGCTTTTTGCGGCTGCTACCCGCATAAAAGAGCATTTCGTAGGCAACAAGGTCTCCCTCTGCTCCATCATTAACGCCAAATCGGGGCGCTGTCCGGAAAACTGCTCGTTCTGCGCCCAGTCCGCGCACCATACGACCAACGCGCCTGTATATCCACTGGTCGATGAAGAGCGGATGGTGGAGTGCGCCCGTGAGTCGGAAGCCAACGGCTCCACCTGCTACGGAATCATCACCAGCGGCACATCCATATCAAGGGGGGAAGAACTGGACCGGATATGCCGGGCGGTGCGAAGAATAAGGCTGGAAACCGGCATCGTCCCTTCCTGCTCGCTTGGGATACTCGACCCGGAAACCGCCAGGGCCTTGAAAGAGGCGGGGGTGGACGTCTATCACCACAATCTGGAGACGGCCCGCAGTTTTTTCCCGAATGTCTGCACCACCCACGATTACGAAGAGGACGTGGAGACGGTCAGGGTGGCGAAACAGGCCGGAATGGAGGTCTGCTGCGGCGGCATCTTCGGCTTGGGGGAGAGCGCGGCCCAACGGGTTGAAATGGCCCTCACCCTGCGGGAGCTGGCCGTGGATTCCGTGCCGCTCAACTTCCTGAATCCGATTGAAGGAACCAGGATGGCCGGGGCCGCCAACATCACCCCCATGGAATGTCTACAGACTATTGCGATCTACCGTTTAATGCTTCCGGACAAGAAGATATCGGTATGCGGGGGACGGGAGAAAAATCTGCGTGAGCTACAGTCATGGATATTCTTTGCCGGGGCCAGCGGCACAATGACGGGCAACTACCTGACTACCGCCGGCCGACCGCCGGAACAGGACCGGCAGATGCTGAAGGATCTGGAACTTGAGGTTGCCGACTGCTGTGAGTAAGGGAGTCTTCATAACCGGCACCGACACCGGCGTCGGCAAAACCATCGTGGCTGCGGTATTGGCCCGGCTTATTCGTGATAGCGGCGCAAACGTTACGGTAATGAAACCGGTTACCAGCGGATGCGGCAGGGTAAACGGCCGGCTCGTGTCGGAGGATGCAAGGCTCCTTGCCTGGGCTGCAGGCTGCGACGCAACCGATCCGGACATAACCCCTTATTTACTGGAGGCCCCTATCGCCCCGTCGGAGGCCGCCTCCCGCGAGGGGATCAGGATCGACCTGGAGCGGATCAGGGAGGCCTACCTCCGGCTGGCCGGCCGCCACGACTTCGTGATCGTGGAAGGGGCTGGCGGGCTGATGGTTCCCCTCTGCGGCGGCTTCCTGATCGCCGACCTGGTAAAACTGCTCGATTTACCGCTCCTCGTGGTGTCGCGCCCCGGCCTCGGCACGGTCAACCATACGCTTCTCACCTGTTTTGCCGCCAGGCAAATGGAGATAGAGGTGCGGGGCATCGTCATCAACGATTATCCGGAAGAGCCGGGCATGGCGGAAGAGTACGCCCCGCACCTGCTCGGCTCCCTCTCGGGCGCTCCGCTTCTCGGCATATTCCACCACCAGGATGCGGAAAACGATCAGGCCATAGTCGAGCGCATTGCAGCAAAACTAAAAGATGAGCCGACCACGAGAATCTTACTGCGGGAGGTGGGCATTGGCTGAGTTGGACACGGATACCCTGCGGGAATACGACCGTCGCTACGTCTGGCACCCCTTCACCCAGATGCGGGAATGGGAGCGGGAACCGCCCATCGTTATCAACCGCGGAGAAGGGTCGTACCTTATCGACACGGACGGAAACCGCTATCTGGACGGGGTGGCATCCGTCTGGACCAACGTTCACGGCCACTGCCGACCGGAGCTTAACACCGCCATCAAATCACAGGTTGACCGCCTCGCGCACTCCACCCAGTTGGGCCTTGCCAATGACCAGGCGGCGCTCCTGGCCAAACGGCTGGTGGAGATAGCCCCGCCGGGACTTGTAAAGGTCTTCTATTCCGACAACGGCTCTACAGCCGTAGAGGTCGGCGTAAAGATGGCGTTCCAGTACTGGCGGCATCTGGAAAAACCGCAAAAGCGCCGGTTCATCTCCTTCAAGAACGCCTATCACGGCGACACCATCGGCGCGATGAGCGTCGGCGGCATTGACATATATCACGAGGTTTTCCGCCCTCTCCTCTTTCCTGTCATCCAGGCCCCCTCCCCCTACTGCTATCGATGCGAGCTCTGCGCCGACGGCGATTCAAGGAATTGCGGACTCCTCTGCCTGAAGGAGCTGGAACGGCTCATGAAGCGGCACGCGCCGGAGACCGCCGGGCTGGTCATAGAGCCTCTCGTGCAGGGGGCGGGCGGGATGATCGTCCATCCGGCGGGATTCCTGAAAGGGGTGCGGGAACTGTGCGACCGCTACGACTGCCTTCTGATAGCCGACGAGGTGGCTGTAGGCTTTGGCCGCACCGGCGCCATGTTCGCATGCCAGCAGGAAGGGGTTACCCCGGACATCATGGCGCTCTCCAAGGGAATCACCGCCGGATACCTCCCTTTGGCCGCGACCATGACAACACAAAAAATATATGATGCGTTTCTGGGCGAATACCGGGAACTCAAGACCTTTTTCCACGGGCACACCTTCACCGGCAACCCGATCGCCTGCGCCGTGGCCTTGGCCAGCCTGGATCTGTTCGAGCATGACCGGCTCCTGGATCAGTTGCCGGTCAAGATAGAATATCTGGGAAAGCGGATGGAGAAGATAGCGGCGTTTCCCCATGTAGGGGAGGCGCGGCACTGCGGGATGATCGGCGGAATCGAGCTGGTCCGCGACAAAAAGACGCGGGAGTCCTATCCGTGGGACGAGCGGATCGGCGTCCAGGTCTGCCGTGAGGCAAGGGGGCACGGTATATTCATTCGCCCCCTGGGCAACGTAATTGTGGTCTTCCCTCCCCTCTCCATATCCATGGAAGAGCTGGCCATCCTCATGGACGGCATCGAGGCGTCAATCCGGACGGTAACGGCATAGTCCGCGGAGCAGACAGTATTCAGCACATTCATCTTGTAAACAGTTTGTCAGGAGTTTAAGAGCAAAATGGCGAAAAATAGTATAACCAGACGTAATAACTAACATTATTACGCAACTTTTTGTAAGACCCCACCAGTTGTTACTGCATAACCGAACGCCTTTAAAATCCGCGTCT
>JBAQKZ010000153.1:0-3051 GCA_049301475.1 Geobacteraceae bacterium
GTGCCTGGGCAATAGCCCACCAGCGCAAAGCCCGCGCCGAAAAGGAGCCCCCCGATAATGTTGGAGCCGATTCGCGTCGGCTTAATGTGCAGGTTCACCTTGGCGAAGTGGTGCAATGTGAATACGCCAATCATGCCGACGAGAATTGCTGTGAGCATGATCTTCGCGACGGTCCAGTCTAGGAGCAGTAGTTGTCCGATGAGTACGTTGTATTTTCCGACGCCGCCCTTCTGCAAGAGGAAGCCAAACGCCAAACCAAAAATCGCGCCGGTCATCAACTGCGGGGCCGCGGCCACGGTCGGCGTGGGCTTCTCTTTCGATTGCTGCACTGTTTTTCCGGGATCAATCATAGTTCCTCATATTTTGAAGAGAAGCATGGCCACGGCAGTACCGCCGATAAAAAAGCAAATCACTGCGATCCACGAGGCCACGTTGAGTTGAAGTGTTCCGCTGATGCCATGGCCGCTGGTGCAGCCTCCGGCTAGGCGAGCGCCAAAGGCCATTAGAATGCCGCCTCCAAATGCAACTACCGCACGCAGCGTAATACTGTCACCGAAGCGTGCAATCCACATGGGCGGGAGCCATTCGTTGGCGAACTCGCCACTTGTGAAGGCGGCGATCGCTCCTCCGACGATGACTGTGACGACAAAGACAAATTCCCAGCCCACGCACGGCGGGCTGTCTTTGAAATAAGCGAGTGACTTAGTATGGCGCGGCGCGATAAGTTTGCCGAGAAAGCCCGCGAGATGGGCATAAAATGAGGAGACGCCGATGGCTTCGTCAGAAAAGTAAAATGTCAGCCAGGAGAGCACTCCAATGGCCGCGCCAACAAGATAGGGTGACCAGGCAGATCCCGGATAATCGCGCGCATCCACGCTCGCCCCGGCATCGGCCGCAGCGCATATGAGTAGGAGCGCAAGACTGCCAATGAGATAATAAGCACACTTCGGAATCAATCGGCCAGGGGGATGCGTTTTCGCGCGCGAGTTCATTTCTTTTCCTTCTTCTCGATCTCTTTTTCGATTGGGACTCCGGCTTTCTGCCAGGCTTGCCAGCTTCCGGGGACGTTGCAGACGCAGCCGAACCCTTCCTGTTTCAAAATGCTCGTCCCAATGCTCGCGCGATAGCCGCTGTTGCAATACACTGCCGTTGGCTTGGTCTTGTCCAGTTTGCCGAGGTGTTCACGCAAATCGCCCAGGAAAATATGGCATGCATTTCGGATGTAGCCATCTTTCCACTCGTCCGGCGCGCGTACGTCGAGAACCTGCAGTTTTTTCCCTGCGCGTTTGATTTCGTGGACGGTCATTTGCCCGACCGATTCCAGCGGCAGGCCGGCGTTATCCCACGCCGTCATTCCGCCGACGAGGTAGCCGGCGAACTTCGTGTAACCGGTGCGCAGAAATAAGCGGATTATTTCATTTAGTTTTTCGTCGGACTCCACAACCAGAAGGATTGGTTTGGCGGGATCAAGCAGCCAGCCAGCCCAAATGGAGAGCATGGGTGTGCCGCCGATGTTCAGCGCGCCTTTGATATGGCCTCCGCCAAAGGCCAGCATCGTGCGGGTATCGATGAGGACGTTGTCGTCGTCTTCGAGTGCTTCCTGGAAGACTCTTGGAGGAAGCCCGCGCACGGGCGGCAGGTTGCCAAGCACCACAGGGCCTTTGGTGTTCAGCTTCTTCATCCGCAGATAATAAGTAGGTTCGGGCGGCGCGGTGGAGAGAGCATAAGCGGCAAAGCTTTTCACATCGTGAAACTGGAGGAAAGCATTGAAGCGCCGCTCATAACCAATCGTGCTGCTGCGCCGGTCGCCAATATCCGCGCCGCATGGCGAGCCGTGACCATGCGCTGGATAGATAATCACGCCGTCAGCGAGCTCCAGGTAAAAATCGCGCAGTGTGTGGAACTGTTGTTCGGCCTGCTTTTTTTCCTGGCCGCTGCCGAGGAGGTCGGGTCGCCCGGCGGAATTAACGAAAAGCGAGTCTCCGGTAAGCACTCCCCAAGGAGCATCCGGGTGATCCTTCTCCGCCAGAAGATAAGCAACGAGCTCCGGCGTGTGGCCGGGCGCGTGCCGGACTGTAACCAAGACTGAACCGAACTTGAAGTTGTCTCCATCTACGATCTTTTCGTGGTCGAAGCCGTATCGCGCGTCCCCTTCGTGACTGAGGAATATTTTTGCTGACTCGACATGCGCACAAAGTTCGCGTGCACCACTGACAAAATCGGCATGGATGTGCGTCTCGAAAATGTGCGTGATCGACACCCGCTTCTCGCGTGCGAGTTGCAGGTAGCAGTCAACGTCCGGCCTTGGATCGAACACTGCGGCTACGCCTTCGGAATCATCGCCGACCAGATAGGAAAGCTCGGCGATACCGTCGGTTTGAATACATTCAAAAATGAGTGACATAAGGATTCCTATTCTTATGATTAGCTGTTGAATGCCATTTAAAAAGAGTCTTATTTTCCGCAGCCTCGGGGCTTTGCTGATGGCTGCCTATAGCACCCGCATGTTGTAAAGGTCATTCACGGTTATCTTCCCCGGAACTATCGGTGCGCCGTAGCGCCAGCCATTTGAAAATGCCAATTGCGCACCGGTGCTTTCGAGTAAAGTCTGAAGGAGGAAATTGTCCATAGTGGCCTACATGGTCGTTCCCCGGTTGAGCACTGTGACAGTTTCACCGACAACCTCTGAGACCGTGCAGTCTACGGCGCTATCCAGCCCCATTTTACAAAGATATTTTGTCCCTCGGCAGACTGAAGGAAATCAGTAAACTCCTTTGCTAATGCCTTTCTCTCTGAACGATTTGTGATCGCAATGCCGCACGAGCGATAGATTGTGTTCTCTGGTTCGGTGTTGATCAGGTCGGCAGAGGCCGGACTCTCTTTTTGCCAAATGGTCCAAATGAGCCAAACATCATAGGTAAGATCACTGCTCCAGAGTTTTTTAGCCTCAGCACTGTTTGGTGCGAAGAAGCCTATGTTACGGCGTACGGCATCTACGAGTTTGACACTTCCCGTTCGACCAGCCACGTCCTCCCACATGCCAACCTGCCC
>JBAQKZ010000154.1:0-4279 GCA_049301475.1 Geobacteraceae bacterium
GGCCTGTCATGGAATAAGTGTCACAATTAGGCGCTCAGATTCAGGTTGGATTTGGTCGAGCTGATTGAGCAAAACCGCAGACGTAGCAGTGCTACGTTGAGGATTTTGCGATTGAAGTTCGGCCAAAGACGGCCTGAAGATGAGATGCATAATGTTATAGTTATTCCGTGACAGGCCCTTAGAAGAGCGCTGGAGAACCAGAACTCCGCTTCTGCAAAATTCTCCCTTGCCAGCAGAGGGAACGACGGGAACATAGTTAAGTTCAGCAATGTCGAATAATTTTACATAACCAGTTAAGTTTGGCCATGCCAGCAATAAACTGTAATTATTTTCGCATGTTATCATATTGGCAACGAATTTGCACTAACTTGGTATAGTCATTTAGAATTAAATTTGTAGAGGAGTGTCGAGTATGAAGAGATTATTGAAAACCTGTCTAATAGTAGGAACATTGGTATTTGCATTTGCTGGTACCTACGCCCACGCTGCACCCATAAACTGGAATACCTGGGCTTCGAATACTGCTGGCACAATGGGTACGGTTGCGGTGTCGTTTACCGCCGGTGGTTCCATGGACAATCTCGTTTCAAATTACCCAAGCTACCTGCCAGCCAGCACCTTTGCCGATGGAATAGTAGTAAGTAACGCACCTATAGGTGGTAACGGAATCATTCAGTTGTCGGGCGGAAACCAAAACGTAAACACTCTCCAATTTTCGGCGCCAGTCTTAAATCCAGTGATGGCGATCTGGAGTCTGGGCCAAGGTGGCATAAATGCATCTTTTAATTTTACCAACGCGACACCAACCTTTGTGGCTGGTGGACCGAGCAATGAATACAGTGGGCAGCCAATCACAGTTCTCGGCAATACCGTGTCCGGCATAGAAGGCAATGGCACAGTTGAATTCAATGGTACTTTCTCAAGCATATCTTGGACCAATCCCGTATATGAATTTTGGTATGGATTCAACGTCGGGGCTCCTGAGTCTGCCCCCGTCCCAGAACCTGGGACTATGATGCTGCTTGGTTTAGGTATGGCTGGTCTTGCTATCTACGGTAAGCGTCGTAAGAACAACAAAGGCTAATCCATAAACAAACAATAGATTGGTAAGGAGGGGCGTTACTTCGGTGACGCCTTTTTCTTTTTGTCGTATAACTTTACAACCAGAAACCTCACTACCGATATAACCAGAGTTGATGCCCTCGCAAAAAGTGCTTCCCCCTACCTTGACGGGAGGGGGTCAGGGGGTGGGTGAGGTTGCAACTGTTTGAAATATTGGAGCTTCCCCCCCACCCTAACCCTCCCCCGCAAGGGGGGAGGGGACTTGTTGTGAGAATTTGCGAATGCATCAGAGTTGGAATTGACGTTACATCCTCTTCCAGGCAAAGGCCAGGACGAATATCAGGAAGTTGACCAGCACGATGACGCCGCCTGTCGGGAGATTCAGGAGGAACGACGCGAATATCCCTATCCCCACCGAAACGGTCCCGATACATACGGAGGCGACTATGGTCCCCCGGAAGCTTCGGGCCACCTGTAGCGCCGACACCGGCGGGAGGATCAGGAGCGCCGATATCAGCATGATCCCCACCAGCTTCATGGCGAGAACCACGGTCAGTGCGGTCAAAAGCACCAGCAAGGTGTTGATCCGTTCGGCCCTTATTCCACTGCATCTTGCCAGCTCTTCGTCGAAGGTTATCGCGAACAGGTCGTGATAGAAGAGGAAAACCACGAGGATGACCACCGCAAAGAGCGCCACGGCAAGCCACATATCCGAATCACTGATGGCCAGGATGTTGCCGAAGAGGTAACTGAAAAGATCGACATTGAACCCTCCGGCCGCGCTGGCTATCAGGACGCCGCATGCGATCCCGAGCGACGAAACGATGCCGATGGCTGCGTCGCCGTAAATGCGGGCCCGGTCTGTCAGCCTTAGTATGCCGAGCGAGGAAAGGAGAACCAGAGGAATGGCGGCAAGGGTGACAACTGCCGGGTTGAGGCGGAGGAAAAGGGCAATCGCAACGCTGCCGAATGTGACGTGGGCCAGCCCGTCACCGATGAGCGAGAGCCGCCGCAGCACGAGGAACACGCCAAGCAGTGAGCAGAGCACGGCGATGAGCGTCCCGGCCAGAAGCGCCCGCTGTATGAAACCAAAGTTGAGGATGTCCGCAATCGTCATGGTTAGATATCTTCCAGGTTAAACAGAATCCGCGTCAATGGCGATGGCAGATAATATGCTGCGCCTTATCCCCAAAGAATTTGCTCATCTCCTCGGACTGGCAGAATTCGTCGAGGGTCCCGTCAAATATGACATGCTTGTCCAGGTAGATGAAGCGGCTGGCGTAGCGGCCGATGCTCCATGTGTCGTGGGTCACGAGGATGACCGTGGTGCAATGTTCACGGTTCAGCCGCTGCAAAAGCTCGTAGAACCGCTCGCGTGTCTCCGGGTCCAGTGCCGTGGTCGGCTCGTCCATGATGAGCAGTTCCGGCCGGTTAACCAAGGCCCGCGCCAAGAGCACCCGTTGCTGTTGGCCCCCAGACAGCTCGCCGATCAGGTGCCGCCGGATATCATTTATTCCCATGAGCTCCAGAGCCTGCTCCACTGCCTCGTTATCCTCGGGCGCCCGGCGTTTGGGAAAGCGCTTGCCTGCCAGAAGTCCCAGCCTGACCAATTCTTCAACGGTTGCGGGAAATTCTGGGTTGAAGAACTTGAGCCGTTGCGGCAGGTAGCCGATCCTTTGCCACTCCCTGAAACGCGCCCGTGGAACACCGAACAGGCTTACCTCTCCCCTGGCCGGACCTATCAAACCGAGGATCACCTTGATTAGCGAGCTTTTGCCAGAGCCGTTGGGCCCTACAATGCCTACGTAGTCGCCGGCCTCGACCCGGAACCCGACGTCGCACAGCACTTCGGCGCCGTTGTAACTGAAATTGACCCCCTCTGTATGCAGCAGTTCTAGCGACATTTAAGTCCCGTCCTCAGATTGGCAAGGTTCTGTTCCATGAGAGAGATGAATGTTGCGCCCCGATCCATATCCTCCCGGCTGATATTGTGGAGACCATGTAGCTTGAGGAGCGTCGCGCCGCTCTCACGGGCGATGGTCGTCGCCACCCTCGGCGCCAGCAACTCCTCGTAAAAGATGTGATTGAGACCGCTCTTTTTCATCTCCGCAATAATCTCTACCAGCTTCCGGGGGGGAGGCTCGGCATTTGCCGACATGCCATAGGCGGAGAGATAGTGGAGATTGTAGCGCCTTGCCAGATAGCCGAATGCGTAATGGCCACCGTGAAGGAACTCCCTGCTTTGGCAGTTGGCAAGCCCCTGGCGGAACCGTCCGTCCAGCTCCTCCAGGCGGGTCTTGTATGCGGAGGCGTTGGCCAGGTAATATTCCCTGTTGACAGGGTCCTTTCGGCTGAGGGCGGATGCGATGTTGTCCACTATCGTCCGCGCATTGTCCAGATCAAGCCAGATATGCGGATCGAGCCCCGCCCCGTGGTGGTGTTCATTCTTCTCCGCACCGTGGTCGTCGTCGCCACCCTCTCCGCCAGCCGACATGTAGTTCGCCCCGTCCCCGGCACCCACCACCAGCAGTTTTTTACCGGCCACCCCTTTGAGGATGTTCTCCGCCCACGGCTCCATGTAGCGGTTGGTGTATATGAAAATGTCCGCCTTGCTGATCCTGACCAGGTCTTCAGGCTTCGGCTCAAAGCTGTGGGGCTCCACGCCTGGCGGGAGGATGAGCCTAACCTCTACCTTGCTTCCCCCCACGGTACGGGCAAAATCATATATTGGGAAAAGTGTGGCGACAATCCGCAGCCGGTCGCCGGTCACCGGCTGTTCCTGCTTCTGGCAGCCGCAGAGGAGTCCCATCGTCACCAGCAGTGGAAGCAGCGCATATCTAGGATTCATGCAGCACGCCCTCTTGTTGTGCCACAATAGGCAGCGCATCCGCCAATGCCGCGATAAGCCTTTCGTTTTCATCCCGCCGCCGCACCGCCACCCGGAAAAACCGCTCGCTGAGTCCCGTGAAGTTGCCGCAGTTCCTTATAATGATCCGTTCAGACAGGAGCCTCTCCTGAAGAAGGTCGGCAGACAGGCCGGTGACGATCTCGACAAGCAGATAGTTGGCAGCCGAAGGGTACGGTTTGAGGCCGGGAATGGCGGCAAGTCCCGCAGAGAGGAAGCAACGCTCCACTGCTATGTATTCGAGTGTCGCCTGACGGTATTCCGCGTCGGCCAGCGAGGCCAGGCCCGCGATCTGGGCCATGGTGTTGACGC
>JBAQKZ010000155.1:0-8200 GCA_049301475.1 Geobacteraceae bacterium
CGGTGAGTGTCGCACAAAAAATGAGACAGCTCATGAGAAACGTGCGTATGGTCTTTGACTATTTGAAAATGACTCAAAACTCCTGTCCAGCATGACTGCTCACATGGAGAACAAATTTACCGTGGAATTGGTCTACAGTGCCTTGACAGTAACATGATCATGGTTGTATGGTGCGAAAAACGTCGATTTAAGCACGGCCAGTTGTTGTGGCCATAACTGAAGGAGGGGATCATGAAATATGAAATGATAAATCTCACAAAAAGCGACCATCTGGCAACCTTGACCCTGAACAGACCTGATAGCAGAAATGCCATAAACAAAAGGATGATGGAAGAGCTGGTTGCCGCTATCGAGGCCGTTGCGGAAGACTATTCGATCCGTGCACTGCTCCTGACGGGCTCCGGCAAGTCCTTTTGCGCCGGTGCTGATCTGGACATCATGCCTGGTGGAGGGAAGGCGGAAGAGATTGGTGAGTTGGGGGTAGAGGTCTTGAGGACTTCTTTTCTCTTTAAGGCTTCAAAACGGATCATGATGGGGCTGCAGCAGATGGAAAAACCTACCATTGCAATGATCAACGGCGCCTGTGTAGGGGCAGGATTCGACCTTGCCCTCGCATGTGATCTGAGAACAGCAAGCGTCGACGCAAAATTCATGTGCGGTTTTGTAAAGCTGGGCCTTTTCCCTGGCTTTGGCGCCACATGGTTCTATCCGAGAGCAATGGGGTTGGGAAAGGCCATGGAAATGCTTTTTACGGGAGACGCAATAACGGCCCAGGAGGCCAAGGATATTGGCATGCTCAATCACGTGGCTCCTACAGAGTATCTGGAGAAGATCACAATGGAGATGGTCTCAAAGATCGTTAGCGGCCCTCCTATTGCCATACGCATGATGAAGTCGCAGGTTTACAAAGGCTTGATCTCCGATTTGAATACAACTCTGACCGATGCTGCGGTATGTGAGTCCATTACCCTTACATCCAAAGACCACCTTGAGGGGATAACAGCCTTACGCGAGAAAAGGTCCCCATCTTTCAAAGGTATCTAACCGCCAACTGGTTTAACATTTTGCCTTGTCCGCAGCGCTGTTTAGGGTTTTCAAATACTAGAAGTGTAGTGCCAAGACCAGTATGGCGTCTTGTAATATACTGCAATAAAACAGCTTTCAAAAAACTACCGTACTGTAGAAGATGTGCAAGATGCTGAAAACGCGCTTCATGGAAATATTCCACCTCCTCCTCGCCCATTACGGCCCCCTTCACTGGTGGCCGGCGGAAAGCCCCTTCGAGGTATGCGTCGGTGCGATTCTGACACAGAACACCAATTGGGGGAACGTGGAGAAGGCTGTTGCAGGCCTCAGAGAAGAGGGACTCCTGAGTCCGGCGGCGCTCAGGGACGTGGATTTGGAGCGGTTGGCGTTGGTGATCCGGTCGGCAGGCTTCTTCAACATAAAGAGCGCGAGATTGAGGGATTTTGTCCTCTGGCTCTTTTCCCGGTATGAGGGGAGTCTGGAGCGTATGTTCAGCGGTGACTGGCGAGAGCTTCGGAGTGAACTTCTGGCGGTGCGCGGCATAGGGCCGGAGACATGCGATTCGATGCTTCTCTATGCCGGCAATAAGCCTTCATTCGTGGTAGATGCCTATACCAGGCGGCTCTTTAGCCGACTTGGTCTAATTTCGGCCGTTTCCTGCTATGAGGATGTCCGCGCAATGTTCATGAACAATTTGCCGGATGACGTGGAGCTGTTCAACGAGTATCACGCCCTTATCGTTGAGCACTGCAAAAGACACTGCCGCACAAAACCGCGTTGTTCCGACTGCTCGCTGCAAATCGGCTGTGTGTCATCCGTTCTATCCGTAATCTGAACAAAATTTCATGGCAAGGAGGGAATATGCGTAACAAGTTGGTGTTTCTGGCCCTGATTATGGCGCTCGGTGCGTCTTGGTCGGCACAGGGGAAAACCCCCTATCTGCCTGAGGAGGCGTTGAAGGCCGAGGCATCCAAGGGATTCGAGGATATCCTTGACCTTTGGCGTGAGGGGAATTATGCGGCGCTTTACGAACGGACTATTTCCGGCGGCAGCGAGACCAAGGAAGGATTTGCCAAAAAGCTTGCTGATGCGCCATTAAGACCGGCCTGCTGCTGGGAGAAAATGCAGGAGGTAGAGGTTACTGTGAAGGATGACAGCAGGGCGATTCTTCGGGCCAAACTAGGTTTCGAGGGAGAGAGCGCCACACTGTTCAAGACAAGGTCGTTCAAGCTGGAGAAGGGGAAGGAGGGATGGCTGGTTTCCCGTGCTGACATCTTGTCACTGGCCGGGACCGGCAAGAAGAAGGTGCGCCATAAAAAGGGAGAGGCCAAAGAGGGCATACGTTAGAAAACCGCAATTGTCGGCTGCACAGCAATCGGCAGTGAAACAAAAAAGACACTTCCCTTCCCAGGCGTACTCTCGGCCCATATACGTCCATTATGGGCGCTGACTATTTCCAGCGCCAGCGCCAGCCCAAGCCCTGTGCCGCTGACAGCACTTGTGTCCATATTATTAGCTCGATAAAACCTGTCGAATATGCTTTCGATTTCCTCAGGCGGGATCCCTACCCCTTCGTCCCGCACCCAGACGACTACCCTTTCTTCCTCCTGACGGGCGCCCACGGTGATTGTGCCTCCATCCGGCGAATATTTTATGGCGTTGGAAATGAGATTTGCAAGGACGTGGTGCAATTGCTCAACGTCTCCCAACACCGGCGGCAGGCAGGGGGCAAAGTCAGTTATGACGCGGTGCTTTTTCGATGTTGCTTTGAACAGGGAGGCTGTTTCCATCACAAGCTCGATGGTGTTAACGGGTGCGAACGTCAGCAACTGACGCCTGGCATTTAAGCGCTGTATCTCCAGGAAATTGCTGATCATCTTGTCAAGGCGCAGGGTTTCATTGCGAATGGTGCCAAGATAGTCCTTCTGTTCCTGAGGCGTTACTTCTGTTTCCATCATGAACTCGGTATAACCGAGCAGGGCTGTCAGAGGGATGCGCATATCGTGGCTGACGGCGGAGAACATTTCCTCTTTCATCCGCTCCAGTTCCTTGCGCTCGGTGATGTCCACTGCGATCTCCATACGCACCAGCCGGCCATCAACCCATGGAATCGCCTTGTCGATACACTGGAACCATCTACCGCTATTGCCGTGCAGTACTTCCCTGACGGTCGGGGGGAGGGGGGCGCCATTTCGCGTCAACCGTTTATTGGTGCAGTTGTCGCATGGTTCGACCTCGCCATATCGGAATAACTCATAGCAGTGTTTTCCCTTCCATCCGCTTCCGAAGAGGGAAGCCCCGAATTTGTTCATGTATATGACCCTGTAATTATCCATGTCGGAGACATACACCACAGCGTTGAGTTCGTCGAAAATGTTGCTGATCTGTCTGAAATGGGTCTGCAGCGCCTCTTCCGCATCCTTGTGGACGGTTATGTCGCGGTTGCTCCCCCGGGTTCCCATGAAATGCCCCTTTTCGTCAAAAACGGGCTGGCAGAGATGATGCAGCCAGCGTATGCTCCCATCCGGACGGATGATGCGGAATTCTACTTCGCATTCTTCATGCTGTCTGGCGGAGTCACGATGGGCAAGGTACAAGGGGAGTTCGTCCGGGTGTATGATGCGATTTATCAATTTAGGATCGACGGAAAACTCTTCCGCGCTATGGCCGGTGACACGCTTACAGGAGGGAGAGACGTATAAAAACTGTTCATCCGGGGCGACCCAGAATTCCCAGCTATAGGTATTATCAGCCACGATCCGGTACTTGAGGGCTGCATCCTTCAGGGCCTGTTCCGCGTGTCGCCTTTCCATTTCCGAAGCGGCCCGCACGGCAAAGAGCCGTAGCGTTGTGATTGCCTTGTCAACTTGCTCAAACGGTCGGCAGGTCATAAGCGCCATTATTCCTATGGAGCGACCGGCGGCATCTCTCAGCGGTACGCCGATATACCCATCCACTCCCATCTTCCGGAGCATCTCATCGTCCGGGAACTCTTTCCTGACGCCGGTTGGATAGAAGCATTCCTTGCCCAATTCGCCGGTCACATCCTCGCATGGGGTCCCGGCCAGGTTGCATTCAAAGTTCTCCATGGGACTGCCGTTGCCGAAAAAGGCGACGGAGTGCACTCTTGGCGGCTCTTCCCCCACCGTTTCAGCGACCACGACATAATCAGCTTCCGTAAGCTCCGCAAGATTTTGGGCCAGGAAGTGAAAGAATGATTCGCCACTGGCGGACGATACCACATCGGCAATTTTCCTAAGATATTCTTCGTGCCTCACGCGGGGGGTTACGTCGTTGACCACGGAAAGCACGCCGGTTACTTTCCCGGCAGAGTTGAATAACGGGGTATTGTACCATTCACAGGTCAGCCGGGCGCCATCTTTGCGAAGGTTTTCGTTTAGCGAGTAGCCAACCTCACCGACCAAGAGATTGCCCCATACCTTGTCGATATCGGGCTGTATCTCCGAAGGAACCAGGAATTCGTAGGGGCGCTTGCCGATAGTTTCGTCCGCGGACCAGCCGAAAATCCTCTCGGCGGCGGGATTCCATTCCACAACCCGGAATTCCGTGTCCAAGGCGATGCAACCTAGCGGCATGTACTGCAAGTGAGAGGTCAGGCGTTGATTGGCGTCGCTCAGACGCTCAATGGTATCCTGCTGTTCCTGATCATTCCTGCCGAACAGCCAGCGAAAAAAGATTTGCCGGAATTTCAAGTTATATTCTCCTCGTGCAAATAAGGCATGACCGATATGGATCGCGGGGATACCTTAAAAACGGCGGCGCAGGGCCAGGTGCAGGGCGATGTCCGGCGAGGTGTTGACCGCGAGGTCCTCCGAGACCCCGATGTCGAGGGAGGTACTGGCAGAGAAAATGAGGCTCCCGCCGAAAACGATCTGCAGCGCTCCCTCGTTCAACTCCTGGAGGGCGCTTTGCTGGAAGAAGGGAGTGTGGCCGGCCAACTGCACCTTGAAATCTATCCATTCCGCCGGTCCCCATCCGAGCCCGAAGCTGCCGAATGCGGCCAGATTGCGCTGCTGGTCGGGCAGGACGTCGCCGTCGCTCATAAACATCCCGCCCGCGGCGCCGAAAAGGGTAAGGTGTCCGATGGGGAGCTTGTAATCGTCGCTGGCGTCAAGCCAGAGTGCGACATCTGTGCTCCCGCTCCCATGCAGCTCACCGCTTGAGCCTGTGGGGAGCTTGAGGCTTACGCGCAGGGCTACTGCGCGTGGATTTTCACGTTCATCGTAATAAAGCTGGCCACCCGCCGAAAGCCGTATGTCACCCAAGCCGAAGCCGGAGTCGTTGATATTCAGACGGGTGAGGCTGTCCTTGTCGTAAACGTAGCGGAGTCGACCTCGCGGAGCCTGTTTGCGCCCTCCCTGCGGGAGACCGAAGAAGTCGTGCCAATCCTCGATAAAACTGTCAAAGAAACCTCTCCCCTGCCCTACGTACGGGATTTCAACCCCTCCCTCTATTTTCTTGGCGATGCCATAGCGAAGAGCCAATGTAAAGCGGTAGCTCTCTCCGTCCAACAGGGTACTCTCCCGGTTGTTGGAGTTTTCGGCGAAGTTGTTGGCCGCATCCACGGCAAGCATCCCCTCCGCATAGCCCGGGGAGAGAATTATGGCTGAAGTCGGCGCCGGGAGGCCAAATATCTGCACCAGCGGGCTCTGGTTCCGGGTCTGAAATGGGGTTATCTCCCTGGCAAAAACAGAGTGGGCGGATAACAACATCAGCAGGGGCAGAATTGCGCCCGTAAACATTTTATGTTTACCGTACGTCATAAGTCAACGCCTTGTGGTGCCTGAATTCTATAATTCGGGGTTCCCGGATAAAAACTAATTAAAACTTGATTTAAATATACGAAAATACCCGGATACTGTCCATACAAAAAAACGGAGCGGCACGGTCTCTCCGCCAAACAAATTTTCCATAACAGGGGTAATAGTTATGTTATTATGCCCAAGTTGGTAGGCAAACATGCAAGACAAAGTGCTGTTTGCCTCTTTATTATTATTTTTTTGCCAAGGAGAATGTAATAAACATGCAGCTTTATCAGGGTAGGCAGACAATACGCCACAATGTGCCACAGCGTCGGAAAAGAGGTATGGGGAGAAACATCATAATCGCAGCCGTGGTCGTGACCGCTATAGCCATTTTGTCATCGGCCGCCTATCTTTTCTATATCTTTGCCACCCTTCCCAAGGTGGATCGGCTTGCCGACTACAGGCCTCCCATCGTTTCCCAGGTGTTCGGCGACGACGGCAGCCTGGTTGGCGAGTTCTACCTGGAGCGGCGGACGGTGGTTCCGGTCAACAAGATACCGCAAAAACTGATCCAGGCCTTTGTCGCTGCGGAGGACTCCAACTTCTATAAGCACAGTGGAATAGACTACATGGGGATCGTCCGGGCCACAGTGAAGAACGTGCTTTCCTTTTCGAAGAAGGAGGGGGCATCCACCATCACCCAGCAGGTGGCGAAGTCGATGCTCCTCACCCCTGAGAAAAGGTTTTCCCGCAAGCTGAAAGAGGCGATCCTGGCCACGCGTATGGAGAAAAAGCTCTCCAAGGACGAAATACTCTATATTTACCTCAACCAGATATACCTCGGGGCAGGCTCCTATGGTGTGCAACTGGCTGCAGAGACCTATTTCGGCAAGGAGGTTGACCAGTTGAATCTGGCGGAGATGGCGATTCTGGCCGGCCTTCCCAAGGCGCCCAACACCTATTCTCCCATCAAGCAGATTAACAAGGCTCGGGAGCGGCAAGCCTACGTCCTGGAGCGGATGGTTAAGGAGGGTTATATCACCCAGGCCGAGGCCGACCATGCCAGAAACACCCCGATAGTGATCCGCTCAAGAAAGAAGGTGAACAGCGAGCAGTCGGCCTATTTCCTGGAGCAGGTGCGCATTCAACTGGAGGGAAAATACGGTGAGGAGCGCCTGTACAAGCAGGGATTGAAAATATACACCACCATGAACGCGGAGATGCAGAAGGCTGCCTTCGAAGGAGTGGTGAACGGCCTGAAGAATGTTGACAAGCGCCAGGGCTTCCGGGGCCCGCTCCAATACCTGGCAGAGGAAAAGGTGGATGAGTTCTGCCGCAAGGCGGAGGATAACATAGATTGGATTTCCCTGAGGCAGGGGGCCTCCTACCAGGGGGTGGTCGTCGGAATCAAGAAGGCAAAGGGCGATATCACGGTCCGGGTTGGTGACCGGATCGGGAACCTTTCCCGCAAGAACATGGCGTGGGCCGACAAGGTGCATCTGGTGGAAAGTTACGGCAAGCCGGAGGGAAAAGGGAGGTCGATTACTCTAGGATCGGTTATTGAGGCACAGGTTGTCACACCCGATGTCAATAAGACAGGGGCGGTCTTTGCCCTGGACCAAACCCCGGAGGTTCAGGCGGCGATAATTGCCATTGATCCAAAGACAGGCGGAGTAAGGGCAATGGTAGGGGGATACGACTTCCGTAAAAGCCAGTTCAACCGGGCCATGCAGGCGAAGCGCAATTCGGGGTCAGCCTTCAAGCCGATCATTTATTCCGCTGCCATTGACAAGCAAATGACCCCGGCCACGATAATCGACGATTCTCCGGTTGAATTTGACGACGGCAAGTGGAAACCCAGGAACTACGACAATATATACCGCGGCCCAGTGACCATGCGGCAGGCGCTGACCGATTCCATCAACGTGGTAAGTGTCAAAATACTCGAACGGATTGGAGTAGGTTATGCCATGGAGTATGCGAGAAAACTCGGAATAGCCTCCGAACTGGCGAACAACCTCACCCTGGCCCTCGGCTCCTCCAGCGTCACCCTCATGGAGTTGACCTCGGCATATGCGGTATTTGCCTCCGGCGGCTACCGGACCACCCCCTATTTCGTCACAAAGGTTATCGACGGAAATGGCGCACTCCTGGAGGAGACCCTCCCCCCTCCCCCGCCGCCACCACCCCCGCCGCTACCCCTGTTCGGTTCGACCACCTCTGCGATGTTCGGTTCAGCCACCTCTGCAGTGAATCTCACCCCTCCCCCGGCGCCTGTCAACCTCCCCGAGGGGAGCAGACTGCTTGAGTCCGTGCCAGTGATTTCCCCGGAAACCGCTTATGTCATGACCAATCTGATGCAGAGCGTTGTCGCCAGCGGCACCGGCCAGCGGGCCAAGGCCGTTGGC
>JBAQKZ010000156.1:0-6639 GCA_049301475.1 Geobacteraceae bacterium
AGACGCCTCTGTGCGCAACTGCGGGGCGCTTGCGCATCCCGCAGCGATTGCGGTGGCCACTACGGCCACGGCGAACACCATAATTCTGATCCTGGATATGTGCCTCATTTAGTCCTCCTTTTGTACCTGAATACGTGGTTCTCTCATTCGATCCTCCTTGTTTCTTTCAAGCATGCCGTTTTACATGTTATTACGTAACTTCGGGACAAGGCCCAGAATCAGCATTACCACAGCAATCGTCCACAACATCTGATCCTTATTTCTGATTGCTCAGGGACGTTGCCCACGCGCTCATCGGTCCGGCAATCTATGCGTACCTGAACTCAACTACTCGATGGTCATCCGGTTCTTTACGTTCTTTACACCCTTTACATCGTTGACGAGTTTGGTCACCAGGTCTTTTTCGGCTGCATTCCCGGCCTTGCCACTCAACGTGACCACGCCATACTTTGTTTTGACCTTGGTATGGAGCGCACTGGTCGAACGATGGAACAGCAACGCCATTTTTACCTGGGCGGTGATGGAAGCGTCATCAATCTTTTCACCTGCCGTTTTGCGTGTCTTACCCGAGCTCTTTGTCACGGTCATCTCATTATTTACGTCTTTAACCCCTTCGATATCCTTGACGTATTCAGTCGTCAATTCTTTTTGTGCCTGATTGTCCGCATCGCCTCTCAGGGTCACGATGCCGTCTTTGACGTCAACCTCGGTTTTGGCGCTGACGCTGCGATGGAATAGTAACGTGGTTTTCACTTTCGTCAGGAGCCACGCATCCGACTTCTCAACAGGACGGTCTCCTTTGACTTCCAGCTTGTTGTCCACACCCTTGACATCGGGCAATCCCGCCACGGTCTCTTCGGCCAATGACTTGTGGAATTCCTCGGAGACAGTACCCGTCAAGGTGACAACACCGTCCTTGGAGTTGATCTTAATATCATCGTCCTTGAGGTAGGTCTTGAACACATTCGACTGTTTGGCCGAGGCCTCAATGACGCTGTCCATTTTCGCTGCATGCACAGGAACGCTGAACGCCAGCATAGCCGCCGCTGCCAACATTATTGATAGTGAATAAATTGCTTTCATTGGGTGTTCTCCTTTTATTGTTGTTACTGCTGTTTTTTGAACTCGATTACTCCGAATAAATAGATAAAGGGTATTAGGCCTTGAAAAGGGAAAAATGTGATGACAAAAGATAGCTCAAAATTCTCTTTTCAAGGCCTGCTCCTGCTACTCTAGCATAATAGTCATTTATGGTTGCATCACTGCATCGACGTGTACCGTCGCGGTCAAAAGTGGCTCTTTTGTAATGGACTGCGTCGCGAATCTGACTGGGGTAGCTACGTCTGTGAATGTAAAGGTGTAAACTGTACCAACAGTCTTTTGGAATGTATGTATGCCTGATGACGTAGTAGTGAAGGTCTCAATTATCGTTCCCTCCGGATTTTTTACATCAATTCTAACGTTCGACAATAACGCACCACTGCTATCTTTGACGGTAACGTCGATTTGACCATTCCCTTGGACAAAATTTTCGGCGTCACCACCGCATGCACTAATCAGAAAGCAAGCGGTAATGAGTAATGAACAAATAGTTGCTATTTTAATCAGGTTCTTCATAACATCCTCCGTTTTTGTTTTAGGTTTATAAAGTATTTCGTAGCGTACTCTGAGACCAGTTGCGCAAGCGGTATCACTCTCTCGCATTGCTTTGCCGGATTAGGATTAAGGTATCTGATGGCGAGTGGTCCCTCGCCGCTACTTCCCCAAAACCTTCTTGATCTGGCCGACTTTTCCCTGAACTTTGCCGACTATCTTTTCACCGGCGCCTTCAGCTTCCAACTTCGGATTATCGCTTAATCTCCCGGCAACCTCCTTGACCTTACCCTTCAGTTCATGAAACTTGCCTTCCGCCTGGTCCTTAGTGCTGGATTTCATGGTATTCCTCCTTTAGTTTTTCGATTTGACTGCTGGGCTATTTTGTTTCAAATGATAATTTTCCGGCAATAGAAAATTCGCAAGGCAATCAGTGGAGCAACCCGAGAATGCCAATTATAATGAGGTAGATGGCAACGATATAACTCAATAGTCTCGGGACAATGAGAATCAATATCCCCGCGATTAGAGCAACCACTGGCTGTGGCGATATCCCGATTTGAATGGCATTTGGCCTCCTTTCTAAGCTCTGCATGAGCCGATATTTCCCCAATTTATGGGCTACGATTAGGGGTCTATGAGTTTTACCAAACCCTGTTTATATCCCTTTCAAGTGAATCAAGTCGGCTGGAAATCTCTGCATTTTTCTATGTCGTAGGTGATGAGGACTAATTCATGTGCCTCAAAGCTACCTCAAATCCGCCCCATCAGCAGTAGGATGATCAAAATCAGAAGAATCAATCCAAGTCCACCGCTGGGATAGTATCCCCAGCTCCTACTGTGAGGCCAGGTGGGCAGTGCGCCGACGAGGACAAGTATCACAATAACTATCAGTATCGTACCCATGTTTTTCCTCCTTCGCCTATTTCACGATCAGATTATTCTTTATGGATTTTACTCCGTTGACGCTCCTTACGGGTTTAGCTGCTTTATCGACGGCCTTTTGAGAATTAACATGATTATTCTGGCTCCTGACTCCTGTATTCTCATACTTCGTTGTGCCCGAAATCACGGGCATGGGGGTTGGTTGCAACCCTTCAAGGGCATTTCTTTAAATTAAAATGGTAGACCAGGGCTCCACCCGGGGCAGCATCTGTGGTGTCCAAAGACGCCATCGCCTCGCCGGCTCGCAGGTCGCCATCGAGGCTGAGTGTGATGCCGACGTTGAGCACGGCGGCGGTGCCACACCCTACCCGTTTCATTTGTCCCGCACCGATGGTTTCCGTAAACAAATAATCGCTTTCATGCGGACCTTTTATTTTGCGTTTGAAAACGCGACCGTGTTCGTTGTCGTGTGGTCCCAAAAAATATTGAACGTCGAGTTGGGCTACTTGTTTCGTAGCGAGTTTTGCAAAGCCCCGGTAATCGACCTTGTAAATACCGATGGAATAATTCGCCGGTAAATTTAGCGGGGACGAAATGCGGCAAACTTTTCTTTGCTTTCCGCTGCCGCTGCTTTCGACGGTAAACTGGTCAAACAAAATGCTCAAAGTTGTGCCATCGGGCGACACAACGATCGAGTAGCTTCCCGCGGGACAACCGTTGGATTCTTGGGCCAATGCTGGCGGGCCGACAAGCAATGCGCACGCGAAAATACTCGTCATCATCAATTTCATAGAATTTACCTCTCAGAATAGGGCGGCGATGGAATCCAGGCGCCGCCCTATATTCGCTCAGTTACAGTTGCGCCATTGCAGATGGTAAATAATTGCAGCATTGACGTCTTCGGAGTCGATCGAGGCCATGGCTTCTTTGTTCGACACCGTTTTCACTCTCATGCTCGAGTTAGTTCGCAGGTTAACGTCCGCGCCACAACCCGACCAAACGATCGCCTGAGCGGTGAGCTCGTTGTTGATCAAATAATCTTCATCGAGGGGTCCGCGAAATTGTCTTTGGAATCCCGGGCCTCTAGTGCCGGCGAAGAAGTATTCGACATTGAACTGCGAGGTTGCCGATCGAGGCAGATGATTAAAGCCACGAAAGTCGATTTTCAGGATCGATACGCTCAGTCCTTGGGGCACGTGCACGGGGATGGCGATGTTACAGCTCTTGCGGTCAAAGCTCTTGCCGGTATCTCCACCGACGGCCACTTGGTATTGGTCGAATAACAAACTCAAAGATTTTGCGTCCGGACTCAATGTGACAGATACAGTGCCGACCGGACAGCCCGTCCCACCGTATCCGGGCTGACCCAGGGAAATGTCATTGGCGAAAACCGGTGTGCTGAGTAAAATTGTGGAAAATAATAGAATACTTTTTTTCAAAACAACTGCCTTAAAAAACTTCTTCATCGAAGTGCCTCCTTAGTGTTTTTTTTGTGCGTCTTTAATATTGATGCACTCGCAAATTCTCTTTTTCCGGTTTTTGCACTTCAATAATATCAGCATGTTACAAGACTAAAAACAGGTTTTTTTTGAGCTTTTGCGAAGGCATCAATATTTACAATCACTGCCGTCCCGTTAACTTTCAGGCAAGGCGAGCGATATTACCGGTAAAGCAATGCCCAACTCCCATCCTCTGCATGGCCTGCTGCAAACTGTCGGACAGATTGACCAGTTCAGGTTCCACTCCCCTGAATCTGGCACACTGCATCCATACGTAAAGCATTTGCAGACCACTGATGTCAGATGTACGTATACTGCTGCAATCGATGCGGATGTTCTTCTCACCTCCGGATCCTATCCGCTGCAAAGAAACATCCAATACATCGATAATGCCGCGAGTCATTCCGGAGTAGGTCAAATCGCCATGCAGATGCGCGACAGTCCCTTTTGAGAAGATTTTCATGCGAGCCTCCTTGACTTAATAACGACTCAACATTGGCCTCTTCTTCAGAGCTTCCCGAGGAATAACAGGATAATCAGAATCAGAAGGATCAATCCGAGTCCGCTGCTGGGATAGTATCCCCAGTTCCTGCTGTGGGGCCAGGTGGGCAGAACGCCAACCAATATGAGGATCAAGATGACAATCAGTATGGTTCCCATGACTTTTCTCCTTTCTCATCTTCCTTATCATTTCACTCTCTTGCGAGACCTTGGCATTCGGCCTGTTGGCTCCGTTGCCATTCCAGGGCTGGCTCGATCGGCCATGGCCACGGCGGTCATGGGCAATGCAGCGGTATCCGTGGACACCCAGAAACACCATCTGGTTATCCCAAGCGTCAGAGCCCAGAGGCCAGCCATGGCTGAAGACTACTGGCTGTCAGCTGCCCCAAGTTTTACTACTCCTCTATGATCTCAATAAGCACTCTCATGTTGGCATGGGCCGCATCTGACCTTATGTCCGAAGGCACAGCTTCATGCTTTGCGGGTCTCTTCTCACCGTATCCGATTGTGGTGATCCTGTTTCTATCAATACCGCCAACTTTTACGAGGTATTCCTTGACCGCAGTTGCTCTTCTTTCGCTCAGCTTCTGGTTATATTCTTCACTGCCGCTGGCGGAGGTATACCCTGCAATACGGATTTTCATTTCAGGGGTGCCTTGCATAGTCGTAGCATTAAGGTCCAGTATTGTCTTGCCATTTTCGGCAATCTCCGAACTATCGAAGAGGAAATGTGTATCCTCGAGCGTGGCCAGCACACAAGCCACACCCTTGGGGGGCGCAAATGCCGTAAAGTTCCACGCATAGTTACTTGCCATTGCATTGCCTGCACGGTCCTTGGCCCCGGTTGTAATAGTGGCGGTATAGGCCTTGCCACTTTCGAATTTTTTGGCCGGGGTAAACATTGCAGTTGAGGCGCCGGATGTCACCTTGCCAGCAACCGGCGTTGTTCCTTGCTTTACGGTAAATGTTGCAGCGGTGATCGTTGCCGGATCCATCTCCTCACTGAACGCAACGTTGACTTTCTGCTTGACAGGCGCAGCCGTGGCACCATCAACAGGGGACGTGAAAGTCACTGTCGGTGCGGTGGTATCCGCTGCCGGTGATGGGGTTGGTTCTGGTTCAGGCACGGGTTCGGGTATTGGTTCATACTTCGCAACAGGGGTCGGTGCGGGCTTTGCTTCGCCACCGAACGCAAATGTGATCCCCACGGTATACTCAAAATTACTAATTGGCGACGACGTGGCAATGATTAAATGACGGATGTCCCCCCTAATTGCAATATCCTCAGTGAGAGCATACTCAACGCCGGCGCCGTAATCGATAACCCCCTTGTGTATATTTCTGACATCGTTTTTATTGGTTACCGAAATGCCACCGCCTCCGATTGCAAGAAAGGGTACCAGTTTATTCCACGGCATAAAATGGTAGAGACCTTCCAGTCGGTAATTGAAGACATGGGCGTCACTGTTGCCCCCCCTGGTCGGTTTGGTGACAACGAAGTCAAGCACCGCTTCCAGTCCGATGTTGTCGGTAAAATTGTAACCGCCCCTTATCCCGTAGACCGGCCGTGTCTTCAGGTGTTGCTCACCGTCAAACGTGTACCCGCCGATAAACGGTGAAAAGGTGAAGGTTTCAGCCTTCACGGCGGCCAATGCGGATGAAGCGGTAGCCGCCAGGATGAATGCAAGAATACTTGTTAGAAATTTTTTACTCATGATTGCTCCTCCATGTTCGTTCAATTTTGTTTCAAATGATAATTTTTCAGCAATAGACTTAGATTCTCAAGCTAATCAGCGGAGCAACCGAGAATGCCAATTTATGATGCACTCGCAAAATGTCATTCCCGTAGCGATTCTGAGCGGGAATCCAGGTTTTAACTCATTGAAATCATGGATGCCCGATAGAGACATTCGGGAATGACAAAACGAATTTGCGAATGCATCAATTTATAACGAGATAGATGATGAGATAGATGGCAACGATATAACTCGATAGTCTCGTGGCAAGGAGAATCAATATCCCCGCAATCAAGCAACTGTAATTTTTCAAGACCATTCCGCCACTTGAAGGCCTAATTTTTCAAGAGCATTCCCCCACCCATTTTCACGAGCATTCCACCACCCAGACCAGTTTATTCGCACGGCGCTCATAACAACCTGTA
>JBAQKZ010000157.1:0-2566 GCA_049301475.1 Geobacteraceae bacterium
TTGCCGATGTCCTCCGAGGCGAGGACCACCATGCGTCGTATGATGAAGAGCGGGTCCTCCCCGGCTTCCAGCATCCGCGCGAGCCAGTAGAGCGCCCCGTCCGGGTCGCTCCCCCGCATCGACTTGATGAAGGCGGAGATGACGTTGTGGTGCTCTTCTCCCCCCTTGTCGTAGAGGAGCGGCTTCTTCTGCACCGCCTCGCGGGTCGTGTCGAGGTCGATGGCGCCGTTCCTTGCCAGGTTTGCCGCAGTTTCCAGGGTGTTCAGCGCCACCCTCGCGTCGCCGTTCGCCTGCTCAGCCATGAAGGCGATAGCATCGTCGGCGATAGTCAGATCGATAAGGCCAAGCCCCCGCTCCCGGTCCGATATGGCGTTACGCAGTATTTTTTTAACCTCGTCGTCGGTCAGTGGATTGAGCAGAAGTACCTTGCAGCGGGAAAGGAGCGGCGCTACGACCTCGAATGAAGGGTTCTCCGTGGTGGCGCCGATGATGGTGAAGGCCCCCCTTTCCACATATGGAAGGAAGGCATCCTGCTGGTTTTTGTTAAAGCGGTGGATCTCGTCTACAAACAGGATCGTTTTTTGGCCCCGATGTTTGCGGACGTCTTCGGACTCCTTCACAATTTCGCGGATTTCCTTGACGCCGGAGAGGATGGCGGAGAAAAAAATGAAGTGCGACCTGGTGGCATTGGCGATGATCCTGGCCAGGGTGGTCTTTCCGGAGCCGGGCGGCCCCCAGAGGATGAGGGAGGTTAGTTGGTCGGACTCTATGAGGCGGCGTAGCAGCTTTCCCGGCCCAAGGAGATGCTCCTGCCCGACGAAATCGGTGATGGTTTGGGGACGCATCCGCTCTGCCAGCGGTGCTTCCCGGAATGTGTCAGCAGCGGCTTTTGTGTCGAATAGGTCCATCAATATTCACCATTCACTCGATTTAAATTTCCATTTTCAAGACCTGATAATCATATAAAAGGCGCCTCCTGGCATAGCGAAAAAGCAAAGGGTGAATTGCGCACCACCTGAGGTAAAAGAGTGCCTCAACGCTTGTAGATCAGCCGGTCCACCGTCCATGTGCCGCCTCCGGCGCAGACGAGAAAAAGGGCCATGCCGAGAAGGGCCAGGTTATACTCGAAGCCGTGCCCCCTGCCGGGCTGGCAGGTTATGTTGAGGAACAGGCCGTTAACCCAGTGGACCTTGTATGTCGCTACCCCCATTACGCAGGCGATGCCGAAGGCGGAGAGGCGTGTGAGGCAACCCGTTAGCACCCCGAGACCGCCGCCGAACTCAGCCAGCATGGCAAGGATGGTAAAGAGGGGAGGGATGCCGAGATTTTCTTCAAAGGCCCGCATGGTGGCGCTCACCCCCTGGCCGCCGAAGAGACCGAAGAGCTTCTGTGAGCCGTGGGCCATGAAAATCAGGCCAAGGGGAATGCGGACCATGAGATAGGAGAGGTTTTCACATGTTGAACCCAAGCCGGATTTAGCCATAAATGCCTCCACAGTAAATGGATTGGTAAACGCATTAAGTATTACAGTAAAATGGATTCGCTGCCAACACCAAATAGGCGCTTATCAACTGGTACCCCCTTCTTTTTCCTTCATGGAAGTGGTAGAGTTTTTTCGTACAGCATTTTGCAGGACGAAAAGACTCTTCTGCATATTTTGCTCAGGAAAGCGGCCCCGCATGTTCATCGATACACACTGCCATCTCGACGATCCCTCCCTCGCTGACCGGCTGCCTGATGTGCTTGCAGCCGCTGCCCGTGTGGGGATGGATCGGTTTATCGTCCCTGGTGTGGAACCGACGGGCTGGTCACGGATTGCTGCTCTGTCGCGGGAAGTAAAGGGTATCCATGCAGCCTATGGTCTCCATCCGATGCACGCCGACCTTTACACGCCGCAGCTTCGGGCTGAACTGGAACGTCGTCTGCCGATGGCGGTGGCGGTGGGGGAGATCGGCCTTGATTATACTTATACCGACATACCGCGCGAGGTCCAATTGTCGGCATTCCGTGGACAGGTGCGAATAGCTGTTGACTTCGGCCTGCCCTTGCTGATCCACTGCCGCCGTGCTTTCCGTGACATGTTGGATATTCTGCGCAAAGAAGGGGCAAAACGGGTCGGCGGCGTGCTCCACGCCTTTTCCGGCAGCCCGGAGATCGCCCGTGAATGCATCGGTATGGGCTTTTTTGTCTCCGTCGCAGGCACGGTTACCTATGACAATGCCGTCCGCCCTTTGGAGGTGGTGCGGCAGATACCGCTTTCCCATCTGGTTCTGGAGACCGACGCCCCGGACATAACGCCGGAACCTTACCGGGGAAAGCCCAATGAGCCGGCCTTCCTTCTGGAAACCGCGAGAAAGGTAGCCGAACTGAAAGGGGTGAGCCTGGCGGAGGTGGAGTCTATAACGACAGATAATGCTAAGAAAGTGTTCAAGGAGTTGGACCTGAATCCGTGACGCTTTCATGGCTTCTCTCGCTTAAATGCCTCTGCCCTGGCGTTTCAGGACATAGCGGCCACATTTGCGAAGTTCACCCGGCAAAGCTGGTGTGATACTGTGCGGGCGACGAT
>JBAQKZ010000158.1:0-9937 GCA_049301475.1 Geobacteraceae bacterium
TTCGGTGATGCCTGCCTGGGAGCCCGCCAGCCCGACACGCAGGTCACAGTTCAGGCTGAGCATCATCCCGCCCCCCATCAGATTGCCGGTCATCGCGGCGATAATGGGCTTCGCCACCTGACGCATGCGGGTGTGGAACGGGTCCTTCATCATGGCAAGTATGTCGGCGCCATGCTCCTCTTTGATGCGCGCGGCTTCCCTTAAATCCAGTCCCGTACAGAAAGTGCCGCAATCCGCAGATGTAAGAACGGCCACCCGTACGCCCGGGTCCGCGTCCACCTGCTCCCATATCTCGTGCAACCGGTCGGTTACGGCGACCGAAAGAGCATTGCGCTGCCCTGGGCGGTTTATGGTAACAGTGGCTATGCCGTTGTCCAGTTTATACAGAACAGCATCTGTGTTGCTCATGGTTATTTACCCGATATTTAAAATCAATCCTTGAACTTGGGCTTTCGTTTCTCACGGAACGCCGTGACACCCTCGCGGGCATCGTCGTTCATGAACAGAAAGGGGAAAGCATCGAGGGCATAGCGCATGTCATCCCCCCCCAACCCGCGGTTGTAGGCGGATTTAGCAAGAGCGACAGCCATTTTAGGCTTGGAGGCGATCTTTTCGGCAAAAAGCATTGCTTCCTCCATAAGCTTTTCGTGCGGCACGGTACGAAGCGCGAGACCGAGGCGGCACGCTTCTTCGGCGCCGATGGGCTCTCCCAGTATGCTCATTTCCTTCGCCTTGGGACGTCCGACGATTTCGTGCAGCCGAACAATGGCAAAGCCGGGCAAGAGCCCCAAATGGATTTCCGGTACGCCGAATTTCGCCCGATCAGAAGCAAGGATAAAATCACAACTTATGGCAAGTTCAAAACCGCCGCCGAAAGCGATGCCGTTCACCGCCGCGATAAGCGGCTTGCTGCATAGCTCCGGTGCTTCCAGAAAAGGCAGTACGTCGTTTAGAAATTTCTTAACTCCCTCCGCCCGGAAATCCATGCTGCTGATATCGGCGCCGGCGCAAAATGCTTTATCGCCACTGCCGGTGATGACGCCGACACGAATCCCGTCGTCGGCTTCGATTTTTGCAAGGGACTCCAGCACCCCAAGACGTATATCACTGCTCAGGGCATTGAGCTTGGACGGCTCATCCAGAGTGATGACTGCAATCTTTCCTTTCTTTTCAAAATCGACACTCCCTATCCTCATGCTTGAATCCTCCTCATTCAATACGATCAAAACTTCATTGATTTATAAATCAGGGATATTTAAGCAATCGCTTCCGCGTAATGGGTCGCAGGGGATGCGGAACCGCCCGGCGGCATAACCTCGTTGAGGAACTCCAGTATGCTATAAGTGAACGCATCGTTCACGTCGCCGGCGACCATATGGCCGGCGTCTTTCAGGTCCACGTAACGGGCATGCGGCACCAGCTCCATAAAGTCACGCACCCCTTCCCCGCTTACCACGTCACTCTTGCTTCCGCGTACCAGCAGTGTCGGTATGCGCAGATTGCGGGCGGCTCGCGCGTAATAACCGGGATCGCAACGGTGGGTGTGGTTACGGTCATCCATTACACACGGATCCCAGTGCCAAACCCATCGCCCCCTCTCGTTCAAGCGGAGGTTCTTCCGCAACCCATCCAGGTTGCTAGGAGGCGTACGGTTCCGGTAAGCGGCAACGTAGGCCGCCGCATCCTCAAGGGAGGCGAATCCCTCCGGTCTCCCCCTCATGAAAGAAACGATACGGCCTACCCCTTCAGCCTCAGGATTAGGCACTATATCGACAAGCACCAGTCCATCCAGAAGCGGCTCAGCCGTGAAGCCGACGGCTGAAAGAGAGATCATCCCCCCCATGGAAGCGCCCACGGCGACCAGGGGACGCCCAATTTCACGGAAGATGCCTCGCATTTCCTTGGCCAGCGTTTCGATCAGGTAGTCACCGTCGGCGGACCAAGCGCTATCGCCGTGGCCGCGCAGATCGATGGCAAGTGTGTACCAGCCGTTCTCGGCAACGATGCGCGCGCTTTCCCCCCACGCATGACGGGTCTGTCCCCCGCCGTGGGCAAACAACACCGCAGGCGCCGAAGGATCACCATAGGTATCGGCCACCAGCTTGCCGCCGTCACGGCCTGTGAACTCGCGCCGCACGGGCCGCAGCTTCGTTGCCTGGCCATTGGTTATATAGTCAATAGTCGTCATTATGGCCAGCAATATAGATTAACGTGATCATTTTTGTCCAGCCCAAAATAAAGCGCTTCTTCAATCTCGCACTTCGAATAGAGTTGAAGCTCCAGGGGTATCCTCTCCGGTCGGAGCGCCGTCATCAAACGCCGGACCGGGACAGCGCATCCTCGCAGACATCCTGCTCAAAACTGGCCTCGCCGATATCAAACAACCAACCTGCAGAGAGTTGATAGACCTCCCTCCACGCCGCCAGTATCTCCTCACGCGGCACATCAGTGTACGAACCGCGGTCACGAACGTACTCCATGTGCCTGCGACCGCTCTCGTCAAGCGGATGAAATATCGAGTCGTTTCGACCGTCAAACTCAAGCGGCAAAATGCCCGCTTTCCTGCAAAGCGAGAGATTGAATGCCGGCGTAGCCTTTATCCAATGTCCGTCAAGATACATTTCCGTAAAGCCGTGATAGATGAAAATGTCGGTGCCCATCATCTCCATCAGGCGCGGGCTGGTCAAATGATTGCGCACGTCCGCATATCCCGCGCGAGTGGGAATGCCCATCACCCGGCCCACTGCGGCCAGGAGCGCCGCCTTGACGACGCAGAAACCGTACCCGAGTTCAAGGCACCGGCTCGCCGTGAGCCCATGCGGAGACGTATCAAGGCGGTAAGGGTCATAGATTATCCCGTCGCGGACCGCATAGTAGAGCTTCACAGCTATTTCCACGGGCGACTTCAGATGCCCTGCGTGTTGTCTGGCAAAGGCGATCACGGCAGGGTGATCGCTGTCCAGGTAGCGCCCCGGCCGCAGAAAGGGCGCGAACTCATCATTCGATAAAGAAGTGTCTGACATGGCGATACTCTTTTGCCTCCTTGTCCATGGTTCCAGGCCGAAAGATATATATGGCCAGCGGAGACATGTTGAACTCTTTGAAGGTATACCCGAACCATCTGCATGTCAACAACACTTGGCAACAGGAAAAAAGTTGACAGCCCGGAATGTTTATGCTAGTTCTCATGTATATTGTAATCATTATACATGTAATGCCTTGTAATTATACATAGATAGAGCTTCAGATAAAGGAGACTCGTAATGGAGAAAGAACAGAGGTTGACACTTGCAGGGGTGACTGTTGCGGACTTTAGCCATGCCTTATCCGCCCCTTACGGAAGCATGCTTCTTGCCGACCAGGGCGCGGATATCATAAAAATAGAAAACCCATCGGGTGACCTTTTCAGGGATTTGTACAAGGGCGCTTACGCGGTAGTGGTACACCGCAATAAACGCACCATAACCCTGGACCTTAAACAAAAGGAAGGAAAAGAAATAGCCTGGGAGATTATCAAGAAAGCCGATGTTGTAATTGAGAACTTTACCCCAGGCGCGATGAAAAAGCTGGGTTTCGGCTATGAAGAGGTAAAGGCCGTGAATCCCCGTATTATCTACTGTTCACTCTCGGGATATGGCCAAACAGGGCCATACAGCCATCTTGGCGGATATGACGTGGTGGCGCAGGCCATGTCCGGAATCATGCAGGCTACCGGCGACCCTGACAGGCTTCCGGTCCGGATAGGCCTGTCTATTGTTGATATGGGTTCCGGAATGTACCTCGCAATGGGTATATTGCTTGCTCTTATGGACAGGGAAAAAACAGGGGTGGGCCAACGCATTGAGATCAGCCTTCTTGAGACCGCCCTCTCATGGATGTCGCCTTTTGTAGCTATATGTTCAGTTAGCGGGGAAGTGCCCAAAAGGTGGGGATCCGGCTTTGCTCCATTGTGTCCATACAAGGTGTACGAAGCTGCGGACGGCCTTGTTTTTATTGGCGTTTCCACCAACGGCTTTTGGGAGAAGTTCTGCAAAGCATTCAATCTGGATGCGCTCTATGCCAGAGAAGAATTTAAGGATATAAGCGGACGTGTCAAAAATCGCGACGAAGTCGACAGACTGGTTCAGGATGCAATGAAGGGTTTCAACTCCGCAGACATAATAAACAGACTGAGAGAAGCAGGCGTTCCCTCTTCCCCGGTAAATTCGGTTAAAGACGCCATGGAAGATGTTCATGTCCAGGCGCGTGGCTGCCTTGTCACCCAGGACCATCCGGTTTCCGGCAAAATCACGTTCGTGCGTAATCCTATTTCAAGAGACGACAAATTCCCCGAAGTTCGCTTTCCATCGCCCTCAATGGGGCAACAGACAAATGACATACTCAAGGAACTAGGGTATTCGGATGAACATATAGAAAAGTTCATTTCACTGGGAGCGGCAGTACCTGAGAAAAAATAATGCGCTTCTGGTCATTTGATTTGCAAGCGTGTCCCATTTCATGTCGAAGATTTTCTGCAAATTCTCCGCTGCGAAGAACCCGTTAGATAGAGGTTCCACCTCTCTGTTTCCACAAAATCGCGTTTGCAACGGCAAATCCGTAATTACATGAGAATTTAGGTTTTTTGTACTTCTTTGGGCGGCTCGCTGCTCCGGACTCTTTCTCCAAATAGGCTTGTACGGCGAGAAGGAGGTGACGTGGATCTGCATGGTCAATAAGCCGGGCAGCCTTTGAATAAAGCCAACTTAGCCAGCATTTTATTGCAGCTTCACACAAGACACTTGTAAAGAGAGGACATACGATGTTGAGAGTTATCTGCTTCATTAAACAGGTGCCCGACACCTCTTCGAAGGCGGGCGTCAATCCTGACGGAACGATTGACCGGGCAAGCGCGAAGCGCATGTTAAACAACTTTGATCGCTACGCTCTGCAAAAAGCGATAGAGCTTAAACGCGACTATGGCGCGGAGATCACCTGCGCTACAATGGGGCCGCCTCCCGCTATGGAGGTGCTCGTGGAGGGTCTCGAACATGGGGCCGACTACGGCATCCTTCTGACAGACCGCAGGCTTGCGGCATCCGACACGCTCGCTACAGCTTACGCGCTCACCAAGGTGATTGAGCATTTTGGCCCCTTTGATATCATCCTCACAGGCTTGCAGACAACCGACGGCGATACCGCGCAGGTAGGCCCGCAGATAGCCGAGCGTATCGGCTACCCGCAGGTTAGTTACTGCGAAAAACTTTCCCTTCAAGGGAGCAAGGTAATGGCCCGCAGGGTCGTGGAAGGGGGCTTCCAGGAACTCGAAACCTCACAGCCCGTTCTCATTACCGTCGCCAACAGCGCATCGCCGCTCGAACTGAAAAACTTCTACAATGTCGCGGCGGTAAAGGATTTTCTCCGTCATCCGGAACAAAAGGAAGCCAGGCTTAAGACCGTCAGCCTGGACGACATTGGCGCGGACGCTTCGCGCGTAGGCATCGTCGGCAGCCCTACCGTCGTCGGCAAGACGTGGAGACTGGGCGACATCGGCGGCAATTGCGTAATGTTCATGGGGGACTCGGCGGAACATGAGGTCAAGGGGCTGGTGGACCGTCTCATCAGCGATAAATGCGGAATCGAGGAGTTACTCAATGTCTGATAAAAACGTCATGGTTGTAGCCGAGCAGCTACAGGGCCAGCTTCAGGGAATCACATTCGAACTTATAGGCGCCGCCAGACCTCTTGCAACCAAGCTCGGAGTCGGGGTCAGCGTCTGCCTCCTGGGAAACAATATCGGTGAACACACTGAGAAAATAATCCATATGGGAGCAGACATAGTCTACGTTGTAGACGCCCCGAATCTGGCCGAATACACCACGCTCACATATCGCCGGGCTGTATTGGCCGTTCTCTCCCATATAGGCGACCCGCCGCCGATCATCCTCATGGGGGCTACGACAATCGGTCGCGACCTTGCACCGCGTATCGCGTCATACCTGGAGACGGGGATGACCGCCGACACGACAGAACTAGACATCGGTGACTACGAGCACAAATCAAAGGCCGATCCAGCGAAGGCAGGCACCTTCAATAATGTCCTTTACGCGATCCGGCCAACCTTTGGCGAGAGCTTAAAGGCCCGCATTCTTGGCCCATGGAAAAACCCTCAGATGGCGACTACCCGCGTCGGCGTCATGCAGGCCCTCCCGGAAGACACCACACGAAAGGGTTTGGTCGTTCCCTTATCTGTCAAGTTTGAAGATGAAGATTTCCGTACAAAGGTTATCCGTACTGTCCGCGATGTGAGCGCCACAGTAAATCTTGTCGATGCAAAAGTCATCGTCGCCGGCGGCTCCGGCCTTGGTTCTGTTGAAGGATTCAAACTTGTTGAGGATATAGCCTCGCTCTTCAAGGATGCGGTCGTAGGCGCAAGCCGCAAGTCCGTCGACCACGGCTGGATATCCAGCGCCCATCAGGTAGGTCAAACCGGCAAGGCCGTCCGTCCTGATCTATACATAGCTCTCGGCATCTCCGGCGCCATTCAGCACCGCGTCGGCATGCAAAACTCAAAGACAATCATCGCTATCAACAAAGACCCCGATGCGCCGATATTCAAATATGCCCACTATGGCATCGTCGCTGATCTCTGGCAGGCGGCCGCGCTCCTCAAAGAGGAATTCAAGCGGATGGCCGCCGGCAACCTGCACTGAGGAGTGGACCCCATGAAAAAGATAGAATATGACGTAGTTTTCGTCGGAGGCGGCCCGGCCAACCTCGCTGCAGCAAACCGGCTCATCGATATTGCAATCGAAAAAGGGCTCAAGGCCCGTATCGCCATTTTCGAAAAAGGGAAGGAGTTTGGCGCCCATACCTTAAGCGGCGCGGTCTCAAACCCCCGTTCGGTGGCAAAACTATTTCCGGACTACAAGACGAGCGGCTTCCCCCTGGAGGGGGTCTGCAACGAGAGCAAACTCACGTTTCTGGGTATCAACAAATACCTTGATGTGCCTCAGCTCATAACCCCAAAGGAGATGAAGAAAAGCGGCTACCTCATCCTGTCGCTCGCCGATGTCTGCCGATGGATGGCAGACAGGCTTACCGACAAGACGAAGGATAACAGTAACGTGATCGTCGATCTCTACAAGGGATTCGGCGCATCTTCGATCGTCTACGACGGCGACAGGGTCGCAGGCGTAAAGGTTGATACGACCGGCGAAGAGTTGAAGGATACCTGCTTCGGCAAGGTCGTCGTTTTTGGGGACAAACAGTACCTGAGTAAAGACCTCTATGAGAAATACAAGCTTGGCGATTCGCCGCAGGCGTGGGCTGTGGGAGTCAAGGAGATATGGGAAACCGACCGCGACTACTCCGGCAAGGTCTGGCATACACTCGGATATCCGCTCCTCGACGGCTCCGTTGGCGGCGGCTTCGTCTACGGCATGAAGAACAACCGTATCGCCATAGGCATGGTCATCGGTCTTGACTCGCCAAACCCGGAAATACGCCCACCACAAATGTTGCAGGAGTTAAAGAAGCATCCGTTCATTCAGGGACTCATTTCAGGCGGTAAAATAGTAAAGTACGGCGCCGCCCTACTCCCCGAATCCGGCTACTTCTCGCTTCCCAAAAAATTCGCCGTAGACGGCGCCATGCTCGCAGGAGACGCGCTTGGCGTTCTCGACCTCAAGGGGTTCAGTTGCATTGACAAGGCAATGGAGACCGGCATCTGCGCAGCGGAAGTACTCGCCGATGCCATCTCCGCGAACGACTTTTCCGAAGCGAAGCTCTCGGCATACAAAAACCTCGTGATGGACGGCTGGGTCGGCAAGGAACTCTACGCCTCCCGCTACTACCGCTACTCGATGGGACACACTCCGAAGGTTTTCGAAGAGATGCTCCCCAAATTCGCTGAACTGTACGAGCAGAAAGGGATCATTGCCGCCGGTATCGGGGCCTTTCTCTCCACTGGTCCTGCTGTCGTCGGAGAAGGCCTGCGCATGCTCAAGATGATGAATGACAAGGGGGATTACGGCAATATTACCTTTACCGAGGATCGCAGCCATATCGTCCCCGGCTACAAACGTCCGCATGTCGGGGAACCGGAGGGTTTTGACAAGTCAACCCTTTATTCCACTGCGGATATCGTGTTTTACGCAACGACCCACTACCACGAGGGAGTTCATCACATAGACGAACTCAGCGCCGACGTCTGCATCAAGTGCATTAAACGATTCGCTACGGGAGGCGCCGAGCCTCCATGTGTGGGCGACTGCACCGCCGAGGTTCACGAGGTAAAAGAGAATGAAGGAGAGCGGACTCACTACGTGAACGCCGAGGGAGAGCGGACTCACCACATGAACTTCGAGAACTGTATCCAGTGCCGCACCTGTGAGATCGTCTGCCCTGAGAAGAACCTCCGGCTAAATCCCGCGCCGGGTGGAAGTGGCCCGGATTTTCAGAATATGTAATACCAATTTCAAATCAAAGATGCAGTCAAGGCGGCGAGGATTGAGGCGACGAAGGCGTACAACTGGTACGTTGAGGAGCCGAAGACGAGCCAACGAAGATAGCGCCTTGATTTGGAATTGGTATAATTCCACTTTTTGCACATATAAGCACCAAACAAAAAACCCCTCTTAAGTGAAGAGGGGTTTTTTCGTTAGCGATCCGGTGGCCTTGGACACCCCACCCTTCATGGTAGAATAATCGTTTGGGAACCGCCTGGTGCGGACCCGCATGCCAGGTGGTGTGGAGGCCGGGGGAGAAAAACCCCCGGCTATCCGATTGGGTCATTTAATCTGCATTGAGATTCTTCAAAATCTTCTTTGCCAATGGTTCTTTGATCTCGGTGTGACGGGGAACAGCTTCTATTGCTCCGTTCTTCGGATTAATCCAAAGTGAATGTGAGGCTCCTTCCCGTTTCAGGTAACAGCCAGCGATTCTCAACCGTTGCTCCAAGTCTCTTCGTTTCATCCAATCATCACCGTATCTTGGATAGCGCTATCGGGTAGCCCTCGGAGAATGTCAGCCTTGCGATCCTCCAAGATCAACTCAATAGCCTGACGCAGACTAGCCTTGGTTTCCTCTATCGTCTCGCCCTGTCCGTTGGCGCCAGGCACCTCTGGACAGATAGCCCAGAAGCCGCCTTCGGGTGCTGATTCTATAATTGCTGTGAATTCTGCCTTCATTATAATCTCCTATCGTTTGTTGTTGACCGAACGACCAAGCTCACAGGCGGCTTTGGAGCGTAGCGGCTAAGCCGTCCGGTGCAGCGCCTGGTGTACGCCAGTCATGGGCGTGAACTTATGGGGTGCAAGTCCCCTGTACAAGAATCCAGTCACTGTCGTGAGACAGGGTAAAACAAGTACTAGCCGAAGGCAAGGGCGTCTCCGCGAGGAGGGGTCTGGAGGAAGCCGGAGCGAAAAGCTATGATGCCTGTGAACAGAAACAGCATACAAGGCCACAATCCGGGCAAGTCAGCACACCATGACTAAGTCCCAAGGATTCACAGGAGAAGTGGTAAATGCTGCGGTTGTGTAGCGACAGTTCACGTTCTTATCCGGGGATATCTGCTTCACATGCGCTTCGACGTAATGAAGAGCGCGGTCATCGGTAACGATTGCCGTGATGAGGCAGAAGTCAGCAGAAGCCATAGTAGACAAGGACTCAACCACTCATGGCGGTGTGGTGGCTGGAAACGAGCTCGGCAAAGCCGGGATGGACTCACCCTGTCGAAGGGCCGAACTTGAAGAGGGGGATGTCATTCTACATGAGCTTTCAGGGCACATTATACCCGACCGGGCACGTGCATGGGGCGCGTCATGAGAATTCAGCTCCCCAAGATAATCACAGTTACTGCTGTCTTTTCAAAGAACTGGGATTGGAAATGACCAGCTACGGCCCGTCGCTCTTTAGGAACCGCCTGGTGCGGACCCGCATGCCAGGTGGTGTGGGGAGG
>JBAQKZ010000159.1:0-18464 GCA_049301475.1 Geobacteraceae bacterium
TTGGCCGAACTTCAATCGCAAAATCCTCAACGTAGCACTGCTACGTCTGCGGTTTTGCTCAATCAGCTCGACCAAATCCAACCTGAATCTGAGCGCCTAATTGTGACACTTATTCCATGACAGGCCCCAAAGGAGGCTCCGGTGGCAAAGCGCTGTTTTTTGATAGTTAACCCCACGGCAGGGCGGTTTTCGCGGCAAAAGATCGAGCAGGTTATCTCCATCCTTCAACAGTACGGTTTTGACACGGAATTACTGCTTACCGCAAAAGCCGACGATGCCACTATATTTGCCCGGCGCATCTGTGCGGAGGAGGCGGAACCTTTCATAGTTGCTGGTGGCGGTGACGGGACGGTCAACGATGTAGTGAACAGTCTTCTCCCCGGACGGGCGACCCTCGGGCTGCTTCCTTTCGGCACAGCGAATGTGCTGGCAAGTGAGCTGAATATCAGCTCCATGGAAAAGGCGATGCAGAGGCTTGTCAGGGGAGAGACGCGCCAACTGTCGGCAGGTATGCTTGAGTGGCAGGGGAAGAGAAAATATTTTCTTCTCATGGTCGGCATTGGCCTTGATGGCGCCGTCGTGGAAGAGGTGCGTCTGCCGGAAAAGAAGATCATCGGCAAGGGCGCGTATATTCTTTCAGCGCTTAGACAGCTGACAGCCTGGAACCAGGAGCTGTTTACGATCAGGGCCGATGGCATTGACATGGAGTGCCACAGTGCCGTCATCTGCAATGGGCGGAAATATGGCGGAGATTTTGTGATGGCCGCCAGCGCCGACATCTTTTCTCCAGGTTTCCATGTGCTCTGCGTCAAAGACGCAAAACGGCGTAGCTACGTCAAGCTGGTGTTCGGAATGTTGGCAGGGCGACTGCCACAGGATGGCAGCGTTGCCATGTTTCCCGCGCGGGTTCTGGAAATTTCCGGCAGCAAGGCGGTGCAGGTGGATGGTGATTATTATTGTCATGCGCCGGTCAGAATAACGGCGGTCGAAAACTTTGCCAGGATAATTAGTTAGAACCATTGATTCCGATTTTACATTACTATTACAATCGCTTGCGGAAGTTTCTGATATTCTGACGCAAGAAGAGAAGAAAACGATATCGGAGATGGAGGCGCGTTGCATGCTGAAACCTTTTAGAATAGGCAATTACGAGGTGAAATATCCGCTTATCCAGGGGGGAATGGGGGTGCGCGTTTCCGGCGGCTCGCTGGCCGGGCATGTGGCAAAGTGTGGCGGAATAGGGATTGTGGCGGCGGCCGGGCTTGCGCTCAATAGCGGTTTATTCACCAACGGCAACTACGTGCAGGCTGATCTGGACGGGCTGAAGGCGGAACTGAAGAAAGCTTACGCGATTGCGCCGGGAGGGGTGATAGGCGTGAACGTCATGGTAGCCCTGTCCGATTTCGAGCTACTGGTGGGGGCTGCAATAGAAGGGGGCGCCAAGGTTATCGTCTGTGGCGCCGGCCTTCCGATGACACTGCCTGGATTGACCGCCCATGCCCCGGGTGTGGCGCTGGTCCCGATCGTTTCGTCGGTGCGGGCCGCCCAGCTCATTGCCAAAAAGTGGGATAAAGGGTACGGTCGGCTTCCCGACGCAGTGGTTGTCGAGGATCCCGACACCGCAGGCGGCCACCTGGGAGAGAAGATGGAGAACATCGGCTCCGGCGAGTATGACCAGTATGCGACGGTACGTGGTGTGAAGGCGTTCTTTCGCGAGGAGTACGGACTGGATATCCCGGTGATAGCGGCCGGTGGTATCTGGGATCGGGCTGACGTCCTTAACGCACTGGAGCAGGGGGCGGATGCCGTGCAGATGGCTAGCCGCTTCGTTGCCACAGTGGAGTGCGACGCCGGTGACAGCTTCAAACAGGCCTATCTCAGTTGCAGGAAAGAGGACATAGGGCTGATCATGAGCCCTGCCGGACTGCCTGGGCGCGCCATTTTAAAGAACCAGGAGCAGATCGTTCTTTACGACCAGATACAAGATACAGGCTGCACTACCGGATGCCTGAAGAAGTGCACGTACAAAGAATCAGGAGAGAGATTCTGCATAGTCAGAGCCCTTGATAGAGCCCAGCGCGGCGACGTGGAGACCGGCCTGGTCTTTTGTGGAACGAACGCCTGGAAGGCAGACCGGATCACAACTGTCCAGGAGATTATCGACGAGTTGTTCGGCGATGCGGCTGCCGAGGCTGTGGCAGCGTGAACGGCTGCCATTCCCGAAAGCGGCGAAATATGGGCCGTCCAGACGGATTTGCCGACAGGCTCCTTATATCCGGACAAAAATAAAGTGCGCCTGCCTGGGAGCTATTGCTCCTTGGCCGGCGCACTTTTATATGTCAACAAAACCGGGGCAACTTCCAGGAGTGCCCAGTTTTGTCCCTGTTTGGCTCCCCAGCGCGGACTCGAACCACGGACATGGTGGTTAACAGCCACCCGCACGACCGACTGAGCTACCGGGGACAGTAAGAGCTTTATCTAACACGCATACATAGTTTGTGTCAAGTTGAAAAAATGGGGACGCGTTTTTCTCGCATGTCGCGTTGTTCCCGCTGTCAGTATAGGGTTTGGAGTGGCCTAACGAAAATGGATATACCTTTTTTTGCAAATATGGTATGAAGGAGCGGCTATTTTCCCGTTGTCATTCGAGGCGGGATGTGATTCTTTCGATTAGTTTCGGTTGTTATGACAAGGAGAGAGCGCCAGGCATGAAATCCTGCAAGTATCCAATATCCCATGCACTTACCTCCTTTAACGGCGTATCTGCGGAGACGGATAACGCGGAAAATCCGGCTGTCAAGCCGGGCGCCAAGGTTCATCACCTTCCTGTTTCAATATGGAAAACAAAAGAAGGTGAATCAAATTCCTCCCTCGCCCTGGCTATCGAACGAAGCCGCGACTTCTTCCTGCGTGAGCAGCTTCCCGAAGGCTACTGGTGGGCCGAGCTTGAATCCAACGTGACCATCACCGCCGAATACGTCATGCTCTTCCACTTTCTGGACATGGTGGACAAGGAAAAAGAGCGGAAGATGGCCAACTACCTCCTTTCCAGACAGACCAAGGATGGATACTGGAATATCTACCACGGCGGCCCCGGCGATCTCTCCACCACGGTGGAAGCTTATTTTGCTCTAAAGCTGGCCGGTTATCCCGCCGAGCACCCGGCCATGACCAAGGCGCGTTCCTTCGTTCTGGAGAAAGGGGGAATCATCAAGTGCCGTGTATTTACCAAGGCATTTCTGGCCCTCTTCGGCGAATTCGCCTGGTTCGGCGTTCCTTCCATGCCGATCGAGTTGATGCTCCTCCCAAACTGGGCTTATTTCAATCTTTACGAGTTCTCCAGTTGGTCCAGGGCCACCATCATACCTCTCTCCATCGTCATGGCCGAGCGTCCGGTGCGCAAGCTCCCTCCCGAGGCCAGGGTCCAGGAACTTTACGTGAGGCCCCCCCGTCCCATCGACTATACCTTCACCAAGGAGCATGGGATACTCACCTGGAAGAACTTCTTCATCGGGGTGGACCACATACTCAAGGTGTACGAAAAAAGTCCGGTCCGCCCGTACAAGAACAAGGCCATGTCCATGGCCGAAAATTGGGTGCTGGAGCACCAGGAGCCGACAGGCGACTGGGGCGGGATACAGCCGGCCATGCTCAATGCGGTTCTGGCGCTTCACTGTCTGGGTTATGCCAATGACCATCCGGCGGTGGTAAAGGGACTGGAGGCGCTTGCAAACTTCTGCATCGAGGACGACAACGAACTGGTGCTCCAGTCGTGCGTCTCGCCGGTTTGGGATACAGCCCTGGCGATCAAGGCCCTGGTCGGCGCCGGGGTTCCTGCCGACCATCCGGCCTTGGTAAAGGGGGCGCAGTGGCTCATTGACCGGGAGGTGCGGAAACCGGGGGACTGGAAGGTGAAGTCCCCTGAACTGGAGCCGGGGGGATGGGCTTTTGAGTTCCTGAACGACTGGTACCCCGATGTGGATGACTCCGGGATTGTGATGATGGCCATCAAGGATGTAGCGGTCAAGGACAAGCACGCCCGTGACGAGTCGATCAAGCGGGGGGTCAACTGGTGTCTCGGGATGCAGAGCAAAAACGGCGGATGGGGCGCCTTTGACAAGGACAACACCAAGCACCTCCTCAACAAGATACCCTTCGCCGACCTGGAGGCCCTTATCGACCCCCCTTCCGCTGACCTGACAGGCCGGATGCTGGAGGTAATGGGAACCTTTGGCTATCCCAGAGAACACCCGGCTGTCGTGCGCGCACTGGAGTTCATCAAGAAGCACCAGGAACCTGAAGGACCCTGGTGGGGTCGCTGGGGTGTCAACTACATCTACGGCGCCTGGTCGGTTCTATCCGGCCTGGCCGCCATTGGTGAAGACTTGTCCCAGATGTACATAAGAAGATGCGTAAACTGGCTGAAATCGAGACAAAACATGGACGGAGGATGGGGAGAGACCTGCGAGTCATACCATGACCGTTCACTGGCCGGGATAGGCGCAAGCACTCCTTCCCAGACAGGCTGGGCGCTTCTGGCAATGATGTCGGCCGGCGAAGTACACTCCTCCACCGTGTCAAAGGGGATACAGTACCTGCTTGCCAACCAGAGGCGGGACGGGACCTGGGATGAAGACCAGTACACCGGCACCGGCTTCCCCAAGTATTTCATGATAAAGTATCACATTTACCGCAACTGCTTCCCCCTCATGGCGCTGGGGACGTTCCGTAAACTGACTAAGGATACGGTGTAATTCCGATTTGGAATTGGTGTAATCTTTGTAACTATTAGTGCGTTTCGTTAAAACAATTACTACTCATGGTGAGATTGTCGAACCGTGAGAACCCCGGGAATACTGGCCTCAGACGGGCTTGGCCCGAACGGGAAAACGTAAATATATTTATGAAACGCACTACTAGAGCACCACCGTCTCAAGATGCTTTCCGAAAACATTGCGGAACACGTCGGATATCTCGCCCAAGGTCGCATAGGCGTTGACGGCGTCAAGTATATGGGGCATCAAATTGTCGCTCCCCCTGGCCGCTGACTCCAGTGCGACCAGGCTTGCCTGCACCTGTGCCGTATCCCGTTTGGCCTTAACGGCTGCAAGCGCCTTTTTCTGTGCGATCTCTACCTCCGCCTTGACCCTCAGAAGACCAGTAGGGGGCGGTTCTTCTATGGTGAATTTGTTGACGCCCACGATCACCAGGTCGTCGGTTTCAATGGCCCGCTGGTATGCATAGGCGGAATCCTGTATCTCTTTCTGCTGGAAGCCTCGTGAGATAGCTTCTACGGCGCCGCCCAGCTTGTCTATTTTGTCTATGTAGTCAAATGCGGCCTTTTCGATTTGATCGGTCAGGGATTCCACAAGGAAGCTCCCGGCAAGCGGATCAATGGAATCGGCCACCCCGGATTCATATGCGATAACCTGTTGTGTGCGCAACGCGATACGTACAGACTCCTCAGTCGGGAGGGCCAGGGCTTCATCGCGTGAGTTGGTGTGAAGCGACTGAGTGCCTCCCAGTACCGCAGCAAGCGCCTGCATGGTGACCCTCATGATGTTGTTGTCTGGCTGCTGGGCGGTCAGGGTACAGCCGGCGGTCTGTGTGTGAAAGCGGAGCATCAATGAGCGTGGGTCCTTCGCCTTGAAGCGCTCTTTCATGATCTTCGCCCACATGCGGCGGGCGGCGCGGAACTTCGCCACCTCCTCCAGTAGGTTGTTGTGGGCATTGAAGAAGAAGGCGAGGCGGGGGGCGAAGTCGTCCACGTCCAGTCCTGCCTTGATTGCCGCCTCCACGTACGCTATGCCGTCGGCCAGGGTGAACGCCACCTCCTGCACGGCGCTGGAACCGGCCTCCCGTATGTGGTACCCGGAGATGCTGATGGTGTTCCAGGTGGGGACATGATTCTTGCAATAGGCGAAGATGTCAGTGATGATCCGCATCGACTCTTTGGGTGGATATATGTAGGTGCCGCGGGCCATGTACTCCTTGAGGATGTCGTTCTGGATGGTGCCGGATATCTTGTCCGACGACACCCCCTGCTTGTTCGCCACGGCGATGTACATTGCAAGAAGGATGGCGGCTGTGGAGTTTATGGTCATGGAAGTGGATACCCGGTCAAGAGGAATGCCGTCAAAGAGTATCTCCATGTCGGCAAGGGAGTCAATAGCCACGCCTACCTTCCCCACTTCGCCCTGGCTCATGGCGGCATCCGAATCGTAACCCATCTGGGTGGGGAGGTCGAAGGCAACCGACAGGCCGGTCTGACCGGCCGACAGAAGGTACTTGTAACGCTCGTTCGATTCCTTAGCCGATCCGAACCCCGCATACTGGCGCATGGTCCAGAATCGCCCCCGGTACATGGTGGGCTGCACCCCGCGTGTAAATGGATACTCTCCGGGGAAGCCCAAGCGCTCGTCGTAGCCTGGATAATCAAAATCCGGGGTAAAGCAGCGTTCCATATCAAGACCGGAGGTAGTCTTGAATTCCGGTTTGCGTTCCGGCGCTTTGGCGATGCTCTTGGCTGCCGTGGTTTCCGTCCATTTTTTCTTGCTATCCCGAATACTCATCATCCTCTCCTGCTACTGCATATAAATAGGCGTTTTTTAGTTGAAGCCAGAGGCGCATCGCTTGCGGTGTATGGGGTTAATCCGCAAATTACAGAACGGCCTTCAGGTACTCGGTTGTTTTAACACGTTTCGCATGTTCGACAGCTTTCAGGTCCACTTCCACAAATTTTTCGTCCGGTGTAACCCCGAAAAGCGGTTGCCCTTTGTGCACTATTGCTCCGTCGCCCCCCTGGATCAGTACCTTGTCGATGGTCCCGGAGAACTGGGCGGTGATTTTGTTGAACATCTTCATGACTTCGATTATGTAGAGCGTATCACCTTTAGCAAAGTGCATCCCTTCCGTAACAAAGGAGGGCATCGTCGGGGCCTCCCGTGAATAATACATACCGCCGCAGGCAGCCGCAATTTCGTCGTGTTTAGATGCAGGGGGAGGCACAAGAACCTTTTTCATCCGCGCCTGCAACCCAGGTTCGGTGAGGTAGTCAGGTATGTTTATTTCCAGGTTCTCTTCAACGCGCAGGTCCCAGAATTTGGTGTTTTCGCCTATAAGAAAAAGCATTCCCAATAGTTCAAGTCCCGCTTCGTAGCCTAAATGGGCGGAACGGATGTGTCCCCAGGCCTCGGCATCGAACTCACCTTGAGGGGCGTGATTTCGCAAAAGCTCGTTCAATTCGAAGTATTTATCTCTCTCCATTCCCAGCTTCTCACGCAGGGTCCGGTAGAAGTGCAGCGATTGCCGGAGCAGTTCGTTATCGTGGTCCCATATCACTTCTGCGGCAGGTTCGCGCGGAGAGAAGGACATGTGCAGGTATTCGTAGGTTTCATTGAGAACCCCCAGGGGATTCCTCAGCCATGCAACCTTGCCGTTGTCAATCCGGAAGTTTTTCTTGTTCAGGCTCAGCCAGCCGGAAAGCAGGTGAGGATTGTCCAGAAGGCGCTCCATGGGACGTGTAATAAGGGTGCCCTTGCGGTCCAGGAGTGCGGAGATGGTCTTGGACGCACCGTGGTCGTCAGGGAACTGTTCGGCAATGCGCTTCATATAGTGCTTTTTTACCTGTAGGAAAGCATGGGGCAAGTCCAGCTTATCGGCTTCCTCTTTAAGGGCGGCGACGAGGGTGAGATATGGGACTACAAAGCGGGTTGTGGGTTTGGCGTTCACATTGTTGCCAATGAACCAGTTAACCAGCCCGTAGTGGAATTCAAGATTGGTGGCCAGGTCGGTGCCGCGCAGCTTTGTGCTGCGAATGACCTTGGAGAGACGCTTATAGCTGTCCAGGCGGTCTTCTCCAGTGGTTAAAAGCAGCGCAATGTTCGAGTCGTAGGCCCCTGCGAACTTGTACTTTATAAAGTGTTGAGTGTCGGGATTCAGCATGCTGATCCCCTGATCGTCACGGATTTCGCCCGGGATCGGTTTCGACCAGAATCTGATGATACCCCCCGCATGCGGCGAAAGGGAAGCGTCGGTGGCGTTAAGCCTCGCCTCGACGGAAGAGTTGAAGCGAATCATACGCTCCGGCCTTGGAAGCCGCTTTTTATGCCGAGCAAGCAACGCCATGGCTTCCACCAAGGACTCAACAATGAAATGGTCGTTTTTGTCCTTTGGGTTGGTGAACTTCAGGCTGTAGCAGAGCTCAGTCACCCGGTGTTCCACCTGTATCCTGGTGTTGACCTCCATAAAGAAGTGTCGACCGCGGTCTACAATGCATTCGAAGGTTGAAACGGAATCGAGACCGACCGCCTGACCGAAACGCTCGGCTTCCTCTTCCATCCTTTTCAGGGTCTCAAGGTCGCTTTCCAACGCCGCAACCTCGCCCTTCTTCTTTTCAACGCCCGCCTTTGCTATGGCTGCGGCAAGCCCCTCCTGGGTAACGGAAACCTCCAATAGTTTCTGCTCATGCATCTGCAGGGAACAGTCGCGCCCGCCGAGAGCAATACACCATTCGCCGTTTCCAAGGAGCTGGATTTCATTGTGACGGGTCTGTTCGATGTTCAACTCAATCAGGACGTTTTTGTTATCCCCAACACCGTTAGCCTTGACTTCGTTTAGAATCTCCCTGACGAGGCCCGGCGCATCGGAGGCGGCCTGTCGGCAAATTTCGTCATTGGCGTTATTTATCGCGAGCAGCTCCCCCCCCAGAATCCGTTGCCCTTTCCCCCCTCCGCCGCCGATGGCCTTTAGACGTATCCTGCTTTGTGGATATTTTTTAAACATATCGACCACGTCGATTTGAACCTGGGCGCACAGCTCTTCAATGGAGAAAAGATCGATCCCCTTTGCATATGAAGCGAACAGGATGTGATCGGCCAGTTCCTCCAAAGAAACCTTCGGGTCATTGAGGAAATTTTCGTCGCAGGCCAGCTCTTCGGCCTCAATCAGCGCAAGCAGTTTTTTACGGTCGGGGTGTTTTTTCAGCAAGGTGCGGGCCGTCACGTTGTTAATGCCCGGGGTGACGCTGACGTTGACGCTTAGAGCGGTCCGCTTGGCTTCGTCCTTTTTCCCGGCGCTGGCCTGGGTAGCCGAGCAGGGGCCGATAAAGACGAGCCCCGCCTTCTCTATGGCGGCGACAAATTCCTCGTCCTCGGCCATGAAGCCGTAACCTGCGAAGATAGAGTCATAGCCGTTGTCCCTGGCGATTCCGATGATCTGCTGGATTCGCTCCACGCGCTCTTCCTTGCTCGCCCCGCTATAGTCCGGCACTCGATGGACGCGCCTGGAATCGGTTATCTGGCGCAGTTCCGGGGCAAGGGCGTTGGGATATACAATGGTATCTTTTTCGGAAAGCAGTATTCCGAAATGGGTAATTCCCATCTCCTTGAATACGTCCATCGCTTCCTTGCGGATGGGGCCGCGGCAAACAATGAGCGGCTTCAGGTCATCGCAGGAAAAAGAACACGCCCATGCGGAAAGGGAGTTGCTCAAGCGGCGATCCTTGTGGATCAGCGGGTTATGCATATAATGGTCAACAGCATGCGTCATCGGTGTTTATCTCCAATTTATTGGATGGTGTTTAATCAATTCTCAGTTCTCAGAAGTCAGGAGTCAGGAGTCAGAATAAAGCATACGCAACCTGTATTTCGCATCCCGTGGCGATTTATCCGCTTGAGTTTAATGGAACTCGCGTTGGACGCTTTGCAGCGGCGAGGGGGTGTAATGCCTGAGGAACAAATTAAGATTTTCTCCAAGCACCTTGCGAAGATCGGTGGGCATGACAATCGAAGAGATAGAACCGAGGCTCAAACCTTCCTTGGGATTCATCAACTCTTTCTCGTAACGCAGATTTAGCTCGGCTTCGCCGGCCCTCAACCAATCGGCGGCTTCCTTCTCAGCATCCTGCCTTGCCGACTCATCCTTCACGCCGACCTTGACACGCTCCTGTGTCCCCAGTTTAACCCGCTGCGCGGCGGCTTTGCGGAGTTTCACAAGTTCGTTTTTGTAGATGAATTCCTTTCCGGCCGGGCCCATAACGGCCAGGCGGGTGGTCGGCAAGGCCAGTACCAGGTCTGCACCGGTCGGATAATTGTTGTAGGAGGCGTAGGCGCCACCATAAGCATTACGGAGGATAAGCAGTATCCGGGGGGTTCTCACGTCGATGATGGCGTCGAGCATCGCCCGACCCGCCTGGACAATGCCGCGGGCTTCCTGCTCGCGCCCCGGCCGGAAGCCGGTTGTGTCCTCCATGAATATGAGCGGAATATTGTAGATATTGCAGAAACGGACGAAACGCGCGATCTTCAAGGCTGAATCACAGTCTATCTGGCCGGAGGAGACAGCAGAGTTGTTAGCGACGAAACCGACGACGTTACCTCCCAGGCGACCGAAGGCGGTTACGACTTCGCGGGCCCTAAGCGGTTGAAGTTCAAAATAGTCTCCATGATCGCAAATCTGCTGAATAATGATCGAGACATCGAAGGGGGTATTGAAGCCGGTCGGGGAATTGAAGGCCTTTTTAAGAAGGGTGTTGATTTCCCAGGTTTTGCGATCGAGAGGATCGCTGGTTTTCCGGAAGGGGGCCATGACGCTGTTGTTGTCCGGCAGGTAGCCGAGCAGATGGATGGCGGTGCTCAAGGCGTCCACTTCGTCTTCAACGGTAAGATCAACAACGCCGGACTGCCCGTGTACGTTTGGGCCGCCCAGGTCATCTGGGGTAATGTCCTCCCCAAGCACGGACTTGACCACGCCTGCACCGGTCAGGCCGAAGAAGGTGTCATTGGGCTGGATCATGAAGCTTCCCTGCCTGGGGAGATAGGAGCCACCGCCGGCATTGAAACCGAACATGCACATGATGCTAGGGACAACGCCGCTGATCTTCCGCAGCGCAGTGAACGCCTCGGCATATCCATCCAGGCCGCCGACCCCCGCAGGGACAAAGGCGCCGGCGCTGTCGTTCATGCCGATCAGCGGCATCTTTTTCTCGCCTGCCATCTGAAACAACCGGGCCAGTTTTTTACCGTTTGTGGCGTCGATGGAGCCGGCGCGCACCGTAAAATCGTGCCCGTACAGAGCCACGTCACGGCCCCCTATGTCAATAATGCCGGTAACCAGTGAAGCCCCGTCAAGGTTCTTCCCCCAGTTCTGAAACAAAATATTGGGCTCTTTATCCGTGAGAACGCGGATTCTTTCCCAGACGGTCATCCGCTTCTTCAAGTGCTGTTTTTCAATCTGATCAATGCTTACCGATTTAACAGGGCGCTGTATAAGGTCAAAGCCTTCCTTCATCGCCTCTTCATAAGCGCCAGTAGTGCGGGAAATCTCACCAGGTATGTTAAATTCGACTTGCTCAAGAGTGTTAAATGGGTTCCCCAGGGAAGGTTTAATCGCATGCTTAGACATTATTATATATCCATCCTTCAGGTAATTTAGTTTTTATCCGTGAAACATTTTTGCCCAGGATATCGCTAACGTGTTATCACAGCCAGCACGCTGACTTCGGAACCGTCAACGGAAAGGAGCCGGTGCTTCATCGAGGAATCGAAATAGACGCAGTCCCCTTCATCCAGAAGCACCCGCTTGTCATCAAGCAGAAGTTCGGCGCTCCCTTTCATGATAAAGAGGAATTCTTCTCCGTCATGACTGTAGGTATTCTCCTCTGCCGCCTTTTCGGTAACGGTCAAGAGGAACGGTTCCATTTTCTTGTTCTGCTTACGGAACGACAGCGATTCGTAGGAGTAGCCCTGGCTGGTTCCGGAACGGGAAATGACCCTTGGAATCTGTTTGCGTTCCCCGCGCCTGACCACTTCGTAGCGGCATTCCTCTTCCTCCTCTGTGAAAAACATGCCAATCTTCACGTCGAAGAACTTGGCAATCCTCGAAAGAGTGGCAATAGGAGGAGAAACGTTGTTGTTTTCTATCTGGGAGATAAGAGCCGACGAAAAACCGGTTTCTCTGGCTACAGCCTGGAGAGTCATTTTTTTCGCAAGGCGGAGTTTTTTGATCTTCGCCCCAATATTGTAATCGGTCATGACAAGCCCCAAAACAAATTGAACCGGTTTTTAATCCCTCTGCCTAGATAAACGATTTTATTTCTAATGTCAATAAAGTCCTTTTACTCAAGTTAAAATCAACCAACCAATTCTTCCGTCGCCACAGGATACCCGTACGGGTCAAAGCGTCACAGTTCCTTCATTCCCGCTACTTTCCGACGGACAAGATGGGAGCATAGCGCGACAGCACCGCCAGGTAGTTTGTAAATATCAGTATTCCGACAATAATGAGAAACAGTCCGGTCACTATTTCGAAAAGACGTATATATTTCTTGAAGCGGTTGAACAGCACAAGAAACTGGTGCATGGCGAGCGCGGCTAGGAAGAAGGGAACGGCAAGCCCCATGGAATAGACCAGAAGGAGCGTAACGCCGCGGAAGATCATCTCCTCCGTGGCCGCCACCATCAGGATGGAGGCGAGTACCGGGCCGATGCATGGAGTCCAGCCGGCGGCAAAGGCGAGCCCCACCACAAAGCTTCCAATGTAGCTGGCCGACTTGCGGCGGATGGTGACGCGCCTTTCGCCGAGCAGAAACCGTAGAGGAATAAGGCCAGTCAGGTGTATGCCGAAAAAGACGATTAGAATCCCGCCTATCCGCCGGATGGCCACAGTGTGAGCCTGGAGCAAGCCGCCGATAAAGGTGGCCGATGCGCCCAGGAAGACAAATACAAAGGTGAACCCTCCTATAAACAGCAGGGTATGGATGATTGTCCGCCGCCTTACCTTGTGGGAGGGATGCTCGGCCTGAAGTTCCGCAAAGGAGAGCCCGGTTATGTAGGTGATAAACGATGGTACTAGAGGGAGCACGCAAGGGGAGAGAAAGGAGAGAAGCCCTGCCATGAACGCGCCGACAAATGTGATATTGGTGGTTTCCATATGTAACTCACTGTATTATCGTAGATTCTACCGCGTAAAGGCATCCTCAATAAACTTCACGACTGCCGGGTCATCCCATGCCAATGGGCCGATGACTTTTTTCATTATAACACCCTTCCGATCTATAATGAACGTTTCCGGCACGCCGGTGATGCCGTAGCGTTTGCCGATTTTCCTGTCCGTATCGAGAAGCACCGGCAGCGCCGCCCCGTCCTTGGACAGATACGCCTCCACCGCCTGCTTTCCACCTTCATCAATGGATATCGCGAGCATCCTGAAAGGCTTGCCGACCATGGCTCGGTTAAGGCGGAGCATTGAGGGAATCTCCTCCCGGCAGGGGGGACACCAGGTGGCCCAGAAGTTGACGAGCGCCACATTGCCCCGCAAGTCGGCGAGCCGCACCTCGTGGCCTGCAAGGTCCCTCAGGGTAAAATCCGGCGCAGGGCTTCCTACCGTGGCCGGAGCTTCAGTCTTTTCCTTGGAACATCCGGCAAAGAGCGCACCCAGTACAAATAACGTCAAACAGAGTCTCTTGATCATTTCAGCCGCTCCTTTGCGTGATCTGATATTTCTCCATCCTGTAGATCAGGGTATGGCGCGGAACCGCAGATGAAGCAGAGTAAGATAGTGGGAAAGGCTTATTACCAAGATGGAGACGGCCAGGAGCAAAAAACGCATCAACGTCAAACGCTTTATGGAACTCTTTTATTCCATGACCTGACGGAATGCAAGGATATTTTTGGCTTTTCTGAGAAATGTATGCGGGTAGAAGGGGAGGGGCAGAATGCCGAATCCTCCTAGGAGGGGAAGGCTCTGCCTCTTTTGAGAACGCGGCGGGTTTCCTGAAGCATCTTGCGGGAGCTGATGGCAAGTGGGAGCAGCAGCTCGTGTTTTGCAAGCGTATCCTCCATCGAGATGCCGTCACTGATGATGATATCATCCTTGGCAAAGGAGGTCTTGGCGAAATGGCGACCGTCATTTCGACAAAAGATCATTACCTGATAACAGTCGCCCAGATGTTCAATGTTTGCTGTATGCACCAGTATACCATCATGCATGTTTGTCACCCGCGCTTATACAAGGAGGTATTATGCCAATCTAATGGCGATTAGATTTAGATAGCTATTCAAATGCAAAATCTACGCCAAGCAACTAAGACATTGACAAACATGAGAAATTGTTCCAAGGGAGAAAAAGGCCGGTCGTTATTTAACGGAGGGAGGCTGCTATTTAACGCGGGTTACCACATAATCGGCCAGATCAAAGAGAGCCGTCTTCACGGGGGAAGCGGGAAATATCCTAAGGTGGGTGCTTGCCTGGTCGATATAGCTTTGGGCTGTGGTAATGGTATAGTCGATGCCGCCGTAACGATCCACCAGGTCAAAGACGGTCTGGAAGTCCTCCGGGGGGAGGAATTCCTGGACTACGATTCCGGCGATCCGGGATCGCTCGACCGCCGTGCATTTTAGCAGGGTATGGATCAATGGCAGGGTGATCTTTCCCTCCTCCAGGTCGTGGCCTATGCTCTTTCCGAATTGCTTCTCACTGGCAACGTAATCCAGGGCATCATCCATAAGCTGAAAGGCAATTCCCAGCCCCATTCCGAAGTCAGTCAGCGCGGCCTCGCGCTCCGGCTCCGCATCCCCCAGAATGGCCCCGGACTGGCAGGCCGCGGCCAGCAGTATAGCGGTCTTGGAACGTATCACTTCCACGTAGTGTTCCTCGGTTATCTCCAGGTCGCTAGTGCAGGCCAGTTGCAGAACTTCCCCTTCGGCTATCGTGGTGGTGGCGTCGGAGAGAGCTTTAAGCACCCTGAGGTCCCCATCTTCCACCAGCAAGGAGAAAGACTTGGAAAAGAGAAAATCTCCGACCAAAACCGACGCCTCGTTACCCCATAAGGTGTTGGCAGAGGCGATTCCACGGCGAAGGTTGGCGCTATCGACAACATCGTCATGGAGCAGTGTGGCAGTGTGGATAAATTCAATAACGCTTGCCAGCGGAATATGCCGGTTTCCCCTGTAGCCACAAAGCTTTGCAGACAGAAGCAGAAGAGCCGGACGGATTCGCTTGCCGCCACTTGACAGTATGTACTCTCCGACCTTGCGGATCAGCGGGACATCTGACTGAAGGTCCTTCCTGAAGCGCCGTTCCACGCTTTCCAGCTCTTTTCCTATTAGCGCCAACACTGCTTCCATCGACTGTACCTCTGCTTAACGATGCGGCAATACTATAGGAATTACAAACGTTTTGTCAAAGCTTTTCTGGCCGCGAAGGGAGCCGGTGGGGAGGTTTAAGAAGAGGTAAAAAGCATCTCCTGTTGCATTTTGAGAGCAGAGACGTTCAAAATCCTTTGAACGCCGAAAACGGCAGGACGGTGAATCCCTCCAGAGTGGGGGAAAGGGCTTCCTCCTCAACCGGCTGGTTCACTAGAGGCTCGTTGAAGATTATCCGGATTGTTCCCCCCTGTGGTGTGGATATCTCCATTACCGATGGGAAAGCGACACCGTTAACTACATGGTAGTCAAGGTAAGAGACCTTATAGCCGTCCTCGGTCTCCTTGCGCAGGATGATTCCCTGTTCGCCGTAAGAGACACTTTCCCTGCGGCCGTCCGCCATGACATTTTCCCTGCTCAAGGCCCTGCCGACCGGCGGCGGCTGTTCCACCACCCATCGCATGAGCCCCCAACTTCTCAGGCCCTCCTTCTCGGGCAGCTCGGCAAGGCGGCCTGCGTAGGCAATCTGCTTGGAGGGGAGCAGGCAGGTGATCCGGTCGCCGGTGATGAACAGCTCCAGCATGGTAGGGCCGAAGGGAGAAATGATGGCCACGTGAAAACTGCCGGGGCGCTTGAATCTCAGGTAGCCCCGGCCTCCCTGGCTGCTGCCGGGTGTGCGAATGGCGACGGATATCCGTGACTGAAGGGTCTCCACCTCTCGTCCCTGCACCAACCCGGCAAGAGGTTTGGGCGCAGTGGAGCACCCTGATAAAATAATCAAGGCGGCGGTTGCAATCGATACTGACAAGAACCTGCGCCGTTTCAGTAACATTTGATGGGTATATATGGATAAAATTGACGCCCTCCACCGTTTCAAATATCGGGAATAATCAATAATCTTCCCCGGCATCAGTAGCGATAGCGGTCTGTCTTGTACGGCCCTTCCTTGGGCACTCCGAGATACTTCGACTGCTCGTCGGTCAGTTCGGTCAGCGTGGCGCCAAGGGTCTTGAGTTGCAGGCGGGCCACCTTCTCGTCGAGCTCCTTCGGGAGCATGTAGACCCCCACCGGATAACTGCCCGGCTTGGTGTACAGCTCGATCTGCGCCAGGACCTGGTTGGCGAAGGAAGAGCTCATGACGTAGGAGGGATGCCCGGTTCCGCACCCCAGGTTGACGAGCCGTCCCTCGGCGAGGAGAATAATCCTTTTCCCGTCGGGGAATATGATGTGGTCTACCTGCGGCTTGATGTTCTCCCACTGATATGCTTTCAGCGCCGCCACTTCTATCTCGTTGTCGAAGTGGCCGATATTGCAGACGATGGCGTTATGCTTCATCCGCTTCATATGCTCATGGTTGATTACATTAATGTTGCCGGTGGTGGTGACGAATATATTGGCCTTGTCACAGGCATACTCCATGGTGACCACCCTGTACCCTTCCATTGCCGCCTGGAGGGCGCATATAGGGTCTATTTCAGTCACCCATACCTGGGCCTGTAGGCCGCGCATGGCCTGGGCGGACCCCTTCCCCACTTCGCCGAAGCCGCAGATGACGGCGACCTTGCCGGCCACCATCACGTCGGTCGCCCGCTTAATGCCGTCAACAAGCGATTCGCGGCAGCCGTAGATATTGTCGAACTTGGATTTGGTCACCGAGTCGTTCACGTTGATGGCCGGAAACCGGAGCCCTCCCTTCTCGTGCATCTGATACAACCGGTGGACGCCGGTGGTTGTTTCTTCGGTAACGCCACGGATGTTTGCGGCAACACGAGAGTACCAGCCGGGCTGGGTCTCAAGCCGCTTTCTGATGGAGGCGAATAGATGCTCTTCCTCCTCGCAGGTGGGATTGGCAATAAGAGAGGGGTCCTTCTCAGCGTTGCTTCCCAGGTGAACCAGCAAGGTGGCATCACCGCCGTCGTCCAGGATCATGTTGGGGGCTCCGCCGTCGCGCCATTCCAGAATGCGATGGGTGAACTCCCAGTACTCCGCCAGGCTCTCCCCCTTAAAGGCAAAGACAGGGACGCCGACAGCGGCAACGGCGGCAGCGGCGTGATCCTGGGTGGAAAAGATATTGCACGAGGCCCAGCGGACCTCCGCGCCAAGGGCGATCAGGGTCTCAATCAGCATGGCGGTCTGTATGGTCATATGGAGCGAACCAGCGATTCGGGCGCCCTTTAGCGGTTGACTTTCGGCGTACTCCTCACGGATCGCCATAAGCCCCGGCATCTCGGTCTCGGCGATGATCATCTCCTTCCGGCCCCAGGGGGCAAGGGAAATATCCTTCACCAGGTAGTCATTGAACGCCGGTCTGGCGTCTTTTGCGACATTTTGCGACATCGTTTTCCTCCGTTCATAATCTATAAGTATGCTGATATTGATAAAAGCGCCTAAGCAAGCACCGATTTAAGCGCCTCAACGATCTTTGCCACGTCCACCTTGGTGTTGAAGCAGGGGCCAAAGGGGCGGTCGTTCAGAATGCCGATCACCGGCAATGGATAGCAGTCCTTTATGCCTGATGTGAGGTCACGCTCGCAGGCAACCGCCACCACAAGCTTTGGACGCTTCTCGATGATGACTTTGCGCGCCAGGGTGCCACCCGTGGCCACCGAGATGTCTATTTTGTACTTCTTTGCCAACTCCGCCAGCCCCATAATGTCGCAACGTCCGCAGCGGACGCACTTGTTGATGTCGCCGGTCACCTTGATCTCGCATTCGGAAAATTGCAGGCAATGGGGGAGGAGGATCAGCACCCGGTCAGGCATCACCAGAAGCTTCTGGGAGGCCACCAGACTGTTGTTCATGGCGACGAATGACTGGCGGATGGTGTCCTTGGGAATGCCGATCAGCCTGCCGATAAACTCTATCACCGGGAGAAGGAACCTGATCACCACCCCTCGCATGAAGCGGGTCAGGAATATATCCTTACCCAACGCGGTGGTCAGCACCAGCAAAAGGGTGCCGAGAATGGCGGCCCCCGACAGCGCCCCGAAAACCAAACCGGCGACATTGGGGAGGTCAGGATGTATGTTGGCCAGCCCACGGTTGGGAATCCACCAGAGGAGGTATATCACGCCGACGATGAGGAGGCAGGTAACCCCCATCAGCACCACAAACAGACGCTTGCGGGGAGGGGCGGTTGACGGGGTTGTTTCAGGCACTAAAAGCCTTCCTTTCCCCCAGGATAGCTCCTGGCGCAATTTTGTATCCGGCCAGGAATTCCCTGGCCGTAAGGCGCTTTTTCCCTTCCAGTTGCAGCTCCAAAACAAGCAGGCTCCCGGCGCCGCAGGCGACCTCCAGCCCAGTCCGGTCAGCCCTTAGCAC
>JBAQKZ010000160.1:0-2328 GCA_049301475.1 Geobacteraceae bacterium
GGCGCGCACCATCACGGTCAGGCCGGTGTAGTTGCCCTTGGCCGAAGGCCGCACTTCCATGCGGCCGATATGGAAGGTCGGATCGAATTCGAGCACCACGTCGACGACCGTGGCGGCGAAGTCCTCATGCGTGGCGCCCATCACCTTGATCGGGAAGTCGCTTGGGTATTCGATAAGGGAATCAGCTGTCGGGGGCATTGGAAATCCAGTTCAAGAGTAAATCATAGCGGCGCGCCCCGTTCCGGCGGGCCCCATAGGCATATTGTAGCAACGTGGGGAACTTCGCGCAGTTTCCCGGCCAATGCCGCCATGTTAAGGGGATTTGGAGGGCTACAAAGTAAGCAGATCGGGTAGGAGGCAGGGTTACCCCCGCCGTCCTCCCACACCACCGTACGTACGGTTCCGTATACGGCGGTTCATATAGTCGCCTGAAGCCGGCGTAGCTGTGCAAGTAGCGATAGCAGTCCCATGCCATCGAAGTAGGATCTAGGGAAAGCCAGATTCATGTGCGGAGCCCCGGCGTTCCACCATGGCCCGCGCCCATTCCACGCGGATTTCCACGCCTGTTTCGGCGGGAGTCCTCGCTTTTTCATTGCCTGTTCCCTCGTGCGTGGGCGCTTCCACTGCCGCCAGATGATGACGCGTAACTTGCGTCGTATCCAGCCATCCAGATCCTCGAAGATGTTCTTCACTTCTGCCAGACGGTAGTAGTTTGTCCATCCCCGCAGGACCGGTGTCATCTCTTCAATGATGCTTTGTAGATTGCGCCCCCGGCCCCGGCGAAACAGATCCCGTAGTTTACCTTTGAAACGTTGTACCGATTGCGGGGCGACCTTGAGTCGCGGCAGGCGGTGAAACGTAACTGAGTAACCCAGGAATTTCCTGCGCCAAGGCCGGTCCACAGCGCTTTTGTCCGCATTGACTTTGAGTTTGAGTCGGCGGGTCAGAAACTGGGTCATCGATTCCAGCACTCTTGCTCCGGCGCGCTCCGACTTGACATACACATTACAATCGTCAGCGTACCTGCAGAAGCGATGACCTCTCTTCTCCAGCTCCCGATCCAGATCCGTCAGAAGGATATTACTCAGCAACGGGGACAGGGGACCGCCTTGCGGCGTGCCTTCCGTCCGTGCCGATACAATTCCGTCTGACATCATCCCCGCCTGCAAGTACCGGCGGATCAGACCCAGCAACAGCTTGTCTTTGACCGTCCGCGCAACCCGCGCCATCAGGATGTCGTGGTTGACGCGGTCAAAAAACTTTTCCAAGTCCATGTCTACCACCCAGCGGTTGCCCTCGGCCATGAACTGCTTGGCAGCGAGGACGGCTTGGTGTGTCGACCTTCCCGGTCGGAAACCGTAGCTCGACTCGGAGAACTGCTCCTCAAAGATTGGACTGAGCACTTGGTGGATCGCCTGCTGTAGCAGTCTATCGACCACGGTGGGAATGCCGAGCATTCTCATTCCTCCGCCACTTTCCTTGGGAATTTCTACCCGCAGGACCGGTTGTGGCTGGTAGCTGCCGTGCAGCAGTCGTTCCTTGATACCGGACCAGTGCGCTTTGAGATAGTCTTTCAAGTCTGCGACGGACATGTCGTCCACGCCTGCCACACCCTTGTTTTTCACTACTCGCGCATAGGCCCGCTGCATGTTACTTCTCTCGACCACCGCTCGCATCAGCGATGCGGCTTCATGACAGGGGTTCTCTCTTGCTACCGTGACGTTTGGTGCGCCCATACCAGCTCCCGGCGGCTTCTGTCCGCGTTCTTCCAGTCGGGTGTCGGACATCTCAGTCCGCCTATCGGCACCTGCTACTATCATCGAAACTCAAGGCTCCTGTCGGACTACATGTTCGGGCCTTTGGTGGGGTCGAGACCACCTCGTATGCCCTCGGCTGACTTCTGCCAACCCATCCCGGCACCTCGCGATGCCAGTAGCACATGGCAGGTTGGCAGACCTCCCCGGGTAATGCGCACCCACCTTCCCGCTTATGCCTGCCACATCTACGTCTGCGCCTTCCGGACAAGTATGGGACTTTGAGGATTTGCGACCTCTCATCCGGCGCAGCCGCCTCGTATGTGGTTTCTGTACGTCAGGCCAGCGTTTTGCCTCGGACTTCCTTCAGATTCCACCTCGCGATGGACACCCTTGTCTCCGGCTAACCATTCCCCTTGTCGGGCTGGTAGAGGACTTGCACCTCCAAGTGAGTGCGCCCTGCCGGGCGCACGCAAAAAAAACCAGCCTTGCGGCTGGCTTAAAACTATTTCCATCTCGGGGAAAATAGCAGGGACGAATCACTAACACCGGAGAAACCCGCTCGGCTGGCGGC
>JBAQKZ010000161.1:0-11864 GCA_049301475.1 Geobacteraceae bacterium
AACAGAAGAACGCCTCCCGTACAAATAGGATGGGGCATATACTACTCGTATTGAAGGTGTTTGACCAGTAAATAATGAAACTCAATGTTATTGCTCAAAAAAGATGATAGAACATATTCACCGTGAAACATGCTCTCTGGGCAATTGACAAAAATTGATTACAGTAGTATCAACAGTGTCCGTTAAATCACCGAAAACCCCGGCGCTCCAAAACAAGAAAAATCAAAGGAACAGGATATTCCACATCCTCCCTGCGAATCTCCTTAAACTCCCGGCCGAACTCAGGGAAATACGTGTCCCCCTGCCAGTCGCCACTAACTATGGTCAGATAAAGACGTTGCGCCAGAGGAAGCGCCTCCCTGTAGACCTCAGCGCCACCACAGACAAATACTTCATCAGTCCCATCGCAAAGCGCCAGGGCATCCGTCAGACCAGCCGACACCAGGCAGCCGAACGGGCGATAGCCGGAACGCCGTGTTAGGACGATGGTAGTCCGCCCTGGAAGCGGTCGTCCAATCGATTCAAAGGTGCGCCGGCCCATTATCAAAGGGTGTCCTGTGGTGATTTCCCGGAAACGGCGGCGGTCGACCGGAATATCCCAGGGAATGGCATTATCCCTGCCTATCACCCGGTTTTCAGACATGGAGGCAATTAAGGAAATGATCATTATGCAATATATTTAACAGCCTAATGCATTATACGCAACAAAATGCTTGTAAAATAATGGTAAATGTAGTAAAAGGTGAAATTTCAAAAGAGCAGCCATTTTGGCTGAATCTCCTTGCTCCGGGCAAAACTGGGGCTAACAACCGTGAGGGGGAACAACAATGAGGATGTACGAAACGATTTTTATCGTCAAGCCAGACCTTGGTGATGACGAGACAAAGGCGCTCACCACAAAGCTACAAGATGTCATCGACAGCATGCAAGGTGATTTCAAGCGGCTTGAAGATTGGGGGTCTCGGAAACTGGCTTACCCAATCAGCAAGTGTAACCGGGGACGCTATTATTATCTCCGTTTTGACGGCGATGCCGACCTGATCGCCGAGTTGGAAAGACGCTTGAGGCTGGATGATCGGGTGCTGAGATACCAGAGCGTCAGGATTGAGAAGGAAGTCGAGAAACCTGTGGCGGTACAAACCGAGACTTCGGTTGATGAGACTTCGGTTGATGAGACTTCGATTGATGAGACTTCGGTTGACGAGGCTTCGGTTGATGAGAATTCGGTTGACGAGGCTTCGGTTGATGAGAATTCGACAGAGGAAATCTAACCCGCATATCTGAAAGCTAATAAAATTAACGGAGGATTTTGATATATGAGTGATGAAAGAACTCCCCAAAGGCCAAGCAGTGGCCCCCGTAAGAAGCGGCCGTTCCAACGCCGCAAGGTATGCCGTTTCTGCGCGGACAAGCAGGTCACCATCGATTACAAGGATCCGCGCACCCTTCGCTACTTTGTCAGTGAGCGAGGGAAGATCATTCCACGCCGGATATCCGGCAACTGCTCCAGACACCAGAGAGAAATCACCCAGGCAATCAAGCGGGCGCGCAACCTCGCCCTGCTGCCAATTGCCGGCACACATGTCATGCCGTAGCGGGTGACCGGTCCGATGAACTTTCCCTTCAAAAGGGTACTGCCCGACATCATCAAGGGAAGCATCGCCACTCTCATACTGTTTCTGGCATATGTCTCATTCCCGCTGGTGGGGATGCTTCCCGGTTTGCTGACCCCTCTGCCGACAATCTTCTATATCCTTAAGAGCGGCAGGATATGCGCTCTTAGTGTTGTCATTACGGCGATTGTCCTGGCGCTGGTCACGGGGCCTCAGACCGCGCTCTTCTATCTCGTACAGTGCGGCGTTATTGCACTTGCTCTTCCTGAGTTCATCTCCAGGTGGTGGGGCGCTGCAAGGTCTATCGCCGCTACGGTGGCGCTCAACTCTGTGCTCATACTGCTCCTAGTCACGCTCTACGGCGTCTCGCAGGGAGTGGACATCCACGGGCAGGCGCTTAAGGGCATCTCCGCCAGCATTTCCCAAACCATCCGGTTCTATGAAAAGAGCGGCCTGACGGGGGACGAACTGGAGGGGCTCCGGCAGGGGATGCAGCAGGCCGGAGAATTGATCGGTCGAGTCTATCCGGCGCTGCTGGTTATTTTCCTCGCATTGATCGCGGGATTGAACCTGGCCTTGACTGTGAAGCTCTCGGCAAAACTCCCCCATACACTGCCTGCCGGAGATTTCAAACAGTTCAAAAATCCGGAACAGATGATCTGGATGGTTATAATCGCCGGCTTTGCCATGATTCCCGCCGTTCCGCTATTGGCAACAGCGGCGCTGAATCTGCTGGTCGTGACCCTCTCCCTTTACTTTATTCAGGGACTGGCCATACTTTTCCACTTCTTCCAGCGCTTCAAGGTTCCCCCCTTCGTCAGGTGGATATGCTACCTGCTACTGGGGCTGCAACCCTACCTGCTGATAGGGGTGGCGGCGCTTGGCATTTTCGATATCTGGGGCGATTTTCGCACCCACAAACCCAAAAACCTGTAGTTCAGGCTAGGAGGCAAGACAGATGAATATTATTCTCAAGGAAAACATTGATACCCTCGGCAAGATCGGCGATATCGTCAAGGTGGCCCCCGGCTACGCCCGGAATTACCTGATCCCCAAGGGGTTCGCCGCTGAGGCGACCCTCAAGAACGCAAAGGCCCTCGAACATACCAAACGTCAGTTGGAATATAAGCGTAACAAGGTTCTGGAACAGGCCAGACATCTGGCCATACAGATCGAAGGCACTACCCTGTCCCTGACCCACAAGGCTGGCGAGGAGGGTAAATTGTTCGGCTCGGTCACCAATATGGAGCTGGCTGAGCAACTCAAGTTGCACGGTATAGAGATCGACCGGAAACGGATCATTCTGACCGAACCGATAAAGCAGGTGGGAGAGTTCACCGCGACGGTCAAGTTGCACCCGGAAGTAAACGCAAAACTCAAGGTAACCGTAACCAAAGCGGAATAGCACTATAATCGCAAGCCACCCGTATTGCGGGTGGCTAATTTTTTATTTTTAACTTTGCCCTTGTGATTGTCGACGTGACACTGGGCCACCATAATGCTCCTGATTACCTCCACACGCCGCAGGCGCCTCCGCGACCTGCCATTTCCTCCAGGCTGGCTACGGACACTCGAAACCAGCCACCTTCTCTACAAACGCCTATCCGAGCCTGACCGCGAGGAATTGCAGGGGCATATCCAGGTGTTGGTTTCAGAAAAAAACTTCGAGGGGCGCTACGGGCTGGTTATGACCGATGATATCCGGGTAACTATCGCGGCGGAGGCATGTCTGCTGCTGCTCCACCGTGATACCGACTACTTCCCCGGACTATCCTCGATTGTGGTATACCCCGGAGAGTACCTGGCCGCTTTCCGGGAGACAGACGATAACGGTGTGGTGACCGAGGGGACAGACCGCAGGAGTGGTGAGTCGTGGGAGCAGGGTACTCTGGTGCTTTCATGGGAGGACGTGCTGGCTGCGGGAGGGGACGGGGAGTGGGCCTACAACGTGGTGATCCACGAATTCGCCCACCAACTGGATGCGGAAGACGGAGTTACCAACGGCGTGCCGCTCCTACCGAAACGTGCCAGCCACAGGCACTGGCAGCGCACACTGGCAGAGGAGTACGAGCGGCTTCGGAAAGAGGAGGAGCATGGGCTTACGACGGTGCTCGATCCTTACGGAGCGGAAAGCCCGGCGGAGTTCTTCGCAGTGGCCACCGAGTCCTTCTTCGAGACCCCCAAGGCGCTTAAGAACCACCATTTGGCACTCTACGAGGAACTTACCCGTTACTACAGCCAAGACCCTGCCAATTGGCCGGGGAGCCAATGAACAATCCCTAGAAGTAATTCCAATTTCAAGCCAAGTTATACCCAGCAGCCTCCACCATCGTACTTGAAGGCGTCTTCCTTTGTTTTAGGGGAAACCTTGAACCTGGCTTCGCGGGCCGCTTCCTTAAGCTTATGAACAGCCTCGTCGGTAAAGTCGCCGAGCTTCCCCCTTATTTCCCGACCGGTCCTTGGGGTTATGAGCAAAGTGACCCCGACGGCAATCACCGCACCGGCCAGAAAGGCAATAATGATAGTGTTTTCAGATTCTCTAGGCTTTGCCATGCTACAAACTCCTTTATATTAAGGGGTGATGCACAATGCATCTTTTTTTCATATCACATAATTGAGGCTATTCAAAACTTTTTGTTTGTAAAACCTCTTATTACAATAGAGAGTTGGAGGATATCAGGAAATGAGGCGCCCATGATAAAACGCATCAACATGTTAAGGGAATTTTCAATGCCGCTCATCGCAGGCGTGGTGTTGGCGCTCTGTTGGGCCAATCTATCGCCGGAAAGTTACATTCACTTCAACTTTACCACGTTGGTCGGGCCGCTGAATTTCCATTTTCTCAGTAACGAACTGTTCATGGTGTTCTTCTTCGGCATCGCCGCCGTGGAGATCACCCAGAGCTGTATGCCGGGAGGGGACCTGAACCCCCCACGCAAGGCGATAAACCCGCTCCTTGCAACCATCGGCGGGGTGCTCGGCCCGGTGGCGGTCTACCTTGTCCTCAATTCGCTGATCGGCGCCCCGGAACTCCGCAACGGCTGGGGTATCCCCACCGCCACCGACATAGCCCTCGCATGGCTGGCGGCGCGGATCATATTCGGCGCCAACCACCCTGCGATTTCGTTCCTGCTTCTCCTGGCCATTGCCGATGACGCCATAGGCCTTGTGATAATCGCCATATTTTATTCCGATCCCAGCCTGCCGATAGCGCCGGTCTGGCTCCTTTTGACCTCCGCCGGGATGATGCTGGCCTGGCTGCTGCGCCGCTTGCGTGTACGGAACTACTGGCCGTATCTCATCGCGGGCGGTGTCCCAAGCTGGATCGGTCTCCACAATGCCCATCTGCATCCGGCCCTGGCTCTGGTCTTCATTGTCCCCTTTCTCCCCCATCCCCACAGAGAGAGCAAGCATCTGTTCGAGGAGGACCTGCGGGATGTCTCCACCCTTGCCCAGTTCGAGCACGAATGGAAAGTGGTGGTCGATTTCGGCCTGTTTACGTTTGGACTGGCCAATGCGGGGGTCGAGTTCTCCGCCGTTGGTCCGGTCACCTGGCTGGTACTGCTATCGCTTCTGGTCGGCAAGACACTGGGCATATTCGGTTTCGGCTGGCTCGGCGAGCGGCTCGGCTTTCCTCTGCCAACGGGAATGGGAACGCGGCACCTGGCGGTGGCCGGGCTGATTGCCGGAATCGGATTTACCGTGGCCCTATTTATGGCCGGCGAGGCATTCACCGACCAGGCGGTGCAGGGGGCGGCAAAGATGGGAGCGATATTCAGCGTCTTCATCGCAGTTCCGGCGTTTGTCATTGCCAGGCTTATGGGGATCGGTAAGGGAAGGGAACAGGGGTAGTTTGGGAGATAAAAGACAATTTAAAAAGGGAGCGTCCATCACTGGACGCTCCCTTTTTTTACAACTATTAGGTGACAGACGGTCTTACATCATGCCGCCCATTCCACCCATGCCGCCCATTCCGCCTGGCATTGCAGGCATGGAGCCTTCTTCTTTCGGCTTGTCGGCGATCAAAGCCTCGGTGGTCAGCATAAGACCTGCTATGGATGATGCATTCTGCAGGGCGTAGCGGGCAACCTTGGTCGGGTCGATTATACCCGCTTTGATCATGTCCACGTATTCGTCGGCAGCGGCATCATAGCCAAAGGCATCCTTGCCGTTCTTCACCTTGTCAACCACGATGGAGCCGTCAACGCCCGCATTCTGGGCGATTTGACGGATCGGCTCCTCAAGTGCGCGCTTGATGACTTGCACACCGAACTGCTGCTCGGTTGGAAGCTTCAGCTTGGAGAGGGCTGACATGGCACGGAGATAGGCAACTCCGCCGCCGGGGACAATCCCTTCGTCAACCGCGGCCCTTGTGGCGTGGAGGGCATCCTCAACGCGGGCCTTTTTCTCCTTCATCTCGATCTCGGTTGCAGCGCCTACTTTGATCACAGCCACACCACCGACCAGCTTGGCAAGGCGCTCCTGGAGCTTCTCTTTGTCATAATCGCTGGTGGTTTCCTCGATCTGGGCGCGAATCTGTTTGACGCGGCCCTGGATGTCGGCTTCGGCGCCGTCACCGTCGATGAGGGTGGTATTGTCCTTGTCTATGGTGATCCGTTTTGCGCGGCCAAGCATATCTATGGTGGTGTTCTCAAGTTTGAAGCCTATTTCCTCGGATATCACCTTGGCGCCTGTGAGTATGGCGATGTCTTCGAGCATGGCTTTACGGCGGTCACCAAAACCAGGGGCTTTTACGGCGCAGACATTCAGTATGCCGCGAAGTTTGTTGACAACCAGCGTGGCAAGGGCCTCGCCATCGATGTCTTCCGCAATGATGAGCAGAGGACGACCGGATTTGGCGGTCTGCTCAAGGGTCGGGAGGAGATCCTTCATGTTGGATATTTTTTTGTCATGGATGAGAATCAGGGCATTCTCCATGTTGGCTTCCATCCTCTCCGGATCAGTCACGAAGTAGGGAGAGAGGTAGCCACGGTCGAACTGCATCCCTTCAACAGTCTCCAGGGTGGTCTCCATCGCCTTTGCTTCCTCGACAGTTATGACCCCTTCCTTGCCGACCTTCTCCATGGCCTGTGCGATTATGTCGCCTATGGTCCTGTCGTTGTTGGCGGAGATGGTGCCGACCTGGGCAATTTCCTTGTGGTCCTTGATCGGCTTGGAGATGTTCTTCAGCTCGGCCACCAGGGCATCCACAGCCAGGTCCAGACCGCGCTTGATCTCCATAGGGTTGTGACCGGCGGCCACAAGTTTTGATCCCTGGCGATAAATGGCCTGGGCAAGAACTGTCGCTGTGGTTGTGCCGTCGCCAGCCACGTCGGAGGTCTTGGAAGCGACTTCCTTGACCAGTTGAGCTCCCATGTTCTCGAATCTGTCCTCCAGCTCGATCTCTTTGGCGACAGTGACGCCGTCCTTGGTGATGAGCGGGGCGCCATAAGACTTCTCGATGACCACGTTGCGCCCTTTGGGGCCCAGGGTCACCTTGACCGCATCGGCCAGGGTATTAACACCTTTCAGGATAGCATTTCTGCCTTCCTGATCAAATTTGATTATCTTAGCTCCCATCTTTTCACTTCCTCCTTATGTAGTAACAGATTTTCTTGCTTGTTATCCGGTTGTCATACAGCGCCGCTCTTTATTTTTCGAGTACGCCAAGGATGTCGTCTTCCCGCATGATAATATAGTCCTGGCCTTCGATCTTGATTTCGGAGCCGGAATATTTACCAAACAGCACCTTGTCGCCGACCTTAACGTCAAGTGGGCAAATCTTGCCGTCTTCCAGCCTCTTTCCTTTTCCAATGGCGACTACTTTGCCCTCCTGGGGTTTTTCCTTGGCGGTATCCGGAATGAATATGCCACCGGCAGTCTTGGTTTCCTCTTCCACCCGTTTTACGATAATTCGATCCTGCATTGGTCTGAGTTTCATCTGTTGCTTCTCCTTTCTTCCCTTCGGGGGTGTGGTGTTTAATAGGAATTTTACCTAAGAAAAAATTAGCACTCGAAGCTGTCGAGTGCTAATCACAAGAGCAAATATAAACATGGTTCCTGAAAAAATCAAGTTATTAATCGAAAAAAAGCATCTGGGGTAGTAAAATTAGCGGCATGAGGCGGAATTACTTGACTTCATGAACTTACATGATAATGATAATTCATTCTCTTGCAACATAGCTGTCCTCCGCAAAAGACAGCTCATTGTCCCGCAAGGTACATCTGGAAACTTGAGAATGAGACACTATTGGTTTCCGATTCGTAAGGAGTTTTCATGGATACCGGCAGCAGAAGGACCTTTTTGGGCATATGCCTGGGGGTGGTCACGGCAGTTGCGGCAGGGACCGTTTTATATCCGATTTTGCGCTACCTTTCGCCAAACAGCGCAGGGAAAAAGGCTCGCAAGATGGAAATTGCCTCTGCCGAAGTTCCTGAAGGAGGGGCCAGGTTCTTCGAGTCCGATGGACGGCCCGGCGTGTTGATAAGGCAAAGGGGGGGATCGCTGGCAGCCTTCTCGGCCGTCTGCACCCACCTTGGCTGCGTGGTGCAGTGGCAAAAGGAAAAGGAAGAGTTCCTATGCCCCTGCCACGGCGGGCGCTTCAGCGCGGCAGGTGCGGTCATCTTCGGACCGCCGCCAAGGGCATTGGACAAACTCCCTGTCAAAGAGGCCGGCGACACGATTACGGTTGGGTAAGGTTAGACTACTCAGACACATAGAGATAGTCCCCCTTAAAAAAGGGAGATTTAGGGGGATTTGCCGTTGACTTTAAACCAAATCCCCCCTGACACCCCTTTGCAAAGCGGGGAATAACCGATGGAAAGCGCAACTGTCGGGGTAGTATTGGAAGGAGTAACAATGAGCATTATCAAAAAAATGTACAGTTGGCTCGATGCGCGAATCGGCGTCGGCGAGTTGGCCGAGAAAAACCTGACCGGTTACCTGTTGCCGCGTAATATAAACGTCTGGTATTCCATGGGGAGCATTCTTCTATTCATATTCGCCCTTCAGGTAGTGACCGGCATTCTCCTGCTCATATACTACGTGCCTGACTCGGAGAAGGCATTCAAGAGCGTCGCCACGATAATGAACGACGTGCCGTTCGGCTGGCTGGTCCGTATGTGCCATGCCGTCGGCTCCAATATGATGGTGCTGATCCTCCTGTTTCATATGCTGTCTACCCTATTTATGGGAAGCTACAAGCGCCCACGGGAACTGAACTGGCTTTCCGGCTTCATCCTGTTGAATCTGGTCATGGGAATATCCCTCACCGGCTACCTCCTCCCCTGGAGCCAGCTCTCCTTCTGGGCCACAACCGTCGCCACGAACAGCGTCGGCGCCATTCCGGTCATCGGCGGATATCTGGTCGAATTCCTGCGGGGAGGCAAACTGGTAGGACCGGCCACCCTCGGCCGCTTCTTTACCCTGCATGTTGCGGTCATCCCGCTCGCCATTGCCCTTCTTGTCGGCCTGCACCTTTTCCTGCTCGAACGGATCGGTGTCTCCACGCCACCCTTCGGCCAGAAAGATACGCAAAACCACTGGAAAGGGGACCGGTTCGGATATGAAGCCCATCCCGGAGGCATCCCCTTTTTCCCAAACTTCGCGCTCCGGGACTTGACCTCCATAGCGCTATATATGGCGTTATTTCTCGCCGTGGTCTTCTTCGCACCCTACATCTTCTTCCCCAAGGACGCCTTCGTTCCGGCCAATCCCTTACAGACCCCGTCACATATCAAGCCAGAATGGTATTTTCTCGCCAACTACCAGACCCTTAAAATCTTTCCGAGCGAATTGGCGGGCCTGGCGGTGCAGGGAGTCGCCATGACCTTTCTCGCCATTTTCCCCTTTTTCGATCGGGGGCTGGAAAAACACCCGCTGAAACGGCCCCTCTTTCTTGTCTGCGCCATTGGCGGTATTCTGGTCTGGATAGGGCTGACAATCTGGGGGCGCTACTCATGACGACTCTCTTTTCAGAAAATTCATCCCGCCTGATTCGTCACGCCCTTTCATATTCCGCACTGCTTCTTGTGATTGCCCTCCCAGCGCCTCTGCAAGCCATGTCGCAGGATGAGATAGTCTGTATCCGGTGCCACGGCGCTCTTGAAGGAAAGCTCGGCACGCCGGTCAAACTCTGGAAGGGGAGCATCCACGCCGAAAACGGCATTGCCTGCAACAACTGCCACGGCGGCGACCCAATGGATGCGGTCAATGCCATGAGCCCCGGACGCGGGTTCCTCGGCGCACCCAAGGCAATCGATATACCAGCCTTTTGCGGCCGCTGCCATGTCGGTGTGAAAAACAACTACCTGCAAAGCGCACACGGTCTGGCGCTTGGGAAAGGCGGCCCGACCTGCGTCACCTGTCACGGCAACCATGCGGTCATCAAGGCTTCGCTAGATATTATCAACGAAAAGAATTGCGCGCAGTGCCACAGTTTCGAGCGGGCGCGAATCATCAGGGAAACGATGCGCGAGACCGAAAGCCACATCGCAAGCATCGACGGAAAGATCAATCAGCTCAAGGGGAAAGGAATCGACACCGAAAAACTCGAAAAAGGACTCTTCGCAGCGCGGAACCGCTTCCACTCCCTGTCTCATACCATGAACGCGGACAAGCTCAGGAACGAGTCGGCAGGGATCAACGTCGAACTGAGCAAGCTGGAGGGTATCCTTCAGGGAATCGCCGGGGAGCAGGCCAAAAGAAGGATCATCGGCGCCTTCGCCGTTGGTCTCGCCCTCATTGCCGCACTGCTCTTCCATCTATTGAGGAAAAGCTATGATGAGGCTTGAGCAGGAAACATATTCCTGAATCCGTGACGATTGAATGGCGGAGCGAGCGTAATGCCGGGGCCAATCGTTGCCTGCGCGGTATCACTTAAGCTTTGCCGAGTGAACTTCGCAAATGTGGCCGCTACGTCCTTAAACGCCAGGGCAGAGGCATTTAAGCGAGAGAAGCCATGAAAGCGTCACGGATTCAGGATATTTTTAATAAAAAAAGGCCGGACAGTATAACCGCCCGACCCCGTATGCAACGCTTTTTTTCCCCGTATCAGGCCGTCGACTCCCCGACAAAGCGCACAGTCATTTCCTGAACAATGGAATAAGGGTCCCGCTCACGCTTCACAACCTGCTTGACCGCCTCGTCAAATCCACCTTCTTTATTCCATTGTTTGCGCAGATGACGGGCTATCTCTTTCTCAAGAAGCAATAGAATCTCTTCTTTAACCTGTCCTTCCAGCCAGGCAGGGTCCTTTTTGCTCGTTTCGAGACGCTCTTTTATTACGGCTATCAGCTCTTTCGTGCCTGTCCCCTTGGCGGCGGAGGTCTTTACTATCGGCGTGCGGCTCGTGGAGGCTTCCGCTCCCATTTCCAGCATGGCTGCTATGTCGCTCACCACCTGGTCGGCCCCATCCATGTCCGCTTTGTTGACTACGAAAATGTCGGCTATTTCCATTATGCCGGCCTTTATCGCCTGTATGCCGTCCCCCATACCGGGCACGCAGACTACCAGCGCCAGGTCGGCTGTTTTGACGACATCTATCTCATCCTGGCCTACCCCCACTGTCTCAATCAGTATTATGTCCTTGCCGAAGGCGTCCATTATCTTGACTACGTCACGCGCCGCCTGGTTGAGACCCCCAAGCGCCCCGCGGGTCGCCATGGACCTAACAAAAACCCCCTCTATGGCGCTCCCCTCTTTCATACGCAGGCGATCTCCCAATAGCGCTCCGCCGGAAAACGGACTGGAGGGGTCCACCGCTATAACACCCACCTTGAAACCTTCATCCGCCAGGTCGCGCGTGAGCCTGTCCACCAGGGTGCTCTTGCCCGCGCCGGGAGGCCCGGTGATACCTATTACCCGCGCCCTGCCGCTTTTGTAATGTATGGATTTCATGGCTTCCAGCCAGCCGCTCTCGCGGTTCTCCACCCGGCTTATCAGACGGGCCATTGCACGAACGGACCCTTCCTGCATCGCCTTTATCAGCGCTTCCCACTCTTCTTGTTTTTCCATTTGTGTCTCTATCCTTTTTAACAAGAGTTCCAACGTCCGGCTCTCTTATGACAGGCGGGAGTTTATGAATGCCCCAACTTCCTTGATGGAAGCGCCGGATGTGAATACCTCGGCAACCCCCATCTCTTTCAGCTTTAATACGTCCTGATCGGGAATAACCCCCCCTACTATGACCAATATATCCTTGGCATTCTCTGCCGCCAGCTTGTCCATAACTTTCTTCGTCATCGTAAGAT
>JBAQKZ010000162.1:0-17504 GCA_049301475.1 Geobacteraceae bacterium
ATCTTACGATGACGAAGAAAGTTATGGACAAGCTGGCGGCAGAGAATGCCAAGGATATATTGGTCATAGTAGGGGGGGTTATTCCCGATCAGGACGTATTAAAGCTGAAAGAGATGGGGGTTGCCGAAGTATTCACATCCGGCGCTTCCATCAAGGAAGTTGGGGCATTCATAAACTCCCGTCTGTCATAAGGGACGCAGGATATCGGTAACGCCAATTTGACCTGAGGGGTGTTTATTCTTGGGCAATGTTATTATCAGAAAAGAAGGCGAGAGCATTTGCAGCTTGACGCTGAATCGCCCAGACAAGCTCAATGCGCTGAACCGGGACATGCTGATGGTGATTGGGGATGCTGTCAATGAAGCGGCTTCTGACGGCGACGTCCGTGTATTGATTATAAAAGGCCATGATACCAAGGCTTTCAGTTCCGGTGGCGATTTAACGCAACCGGACGGAGAGAAGAATTTCGGCCTGATTGTGGAAGCAATCCAGTATTTTCAGCAAAGCATGCTGAATTACCCGCTTCCGGTAATTGCGATGATATGCGGACCCGCAATAGGTCTGGGGTTGGATTTGGCCACTATGTGCGATATCCGCCTTGCGGGAGATAATGCCTATTTCAGCGCAAACACGGTCCGGTTAGGGAAGGTGTACCACCACACCTCCACCAGACGGTTGATAGATATCGTTGGATGTGCCGCTGCAACGGAACTGCTGATAACAGGCAGAAGCATTGATGTTTGGCGGGCTGAGCGGGTGGGACTTGTGAACCAGGTTTATCCTCTTGATCAACTGGAAGAAAAAACGTATGAACTGGCGAGGGAAATAGTCGAAAAGACGGCGCCTGAAGCCGTGAGAGACACAAAAGCCATGCTGAAAAGATTGATACGTAACGAGACTGGCGACAGAGCTTGATGTCAAGTGGCTATCAGGATCAACTTATGGTTGTGGGAAAGCATACCGTTGTAACCATGCAGTACGTTGTCAGGGACGAGGAAGGAAATGTTCTGAATGACCTGTACGAGCACACGCCGGTAAAGTTCACCTTCGGATTTGGAAACCTGCCTCCCGGCCTTGAAGAAAAACTCCCGGGGCTTCACTTTGGTGAGCGCGGGATCATCATTATTCCACCTGAAGAGGGGTACGGCAAACGAAGCAAGGAAAAGATCATAAGGGTGCGCAGGGAAGATCTTCCTGATGACGGAGAATGCTTGGTCGGCAATAAATTCAGGCTGTTTTATTCGTGTCAGGAGACGGAGCTATTCACGGTGCAGGGGTATTTAGGCGAGTGGGTGTACCTAGATCGAAATCACCCCTATGCGGGGAAGACGCTGCACTACGAAGTCTACATTGTCGATGTCAGTCCGGTCTGAAACGCGATGGCTACTGGCTTGCCACTGTCGAACCCGCAACCTCCACGCCAAACTCACCAGCCTCTTTTGGTACATTGGTGAATACAACGACAAAAGGGATCGTTTTGCCCGACTGAACTCCGAGGTTGGTCAGCGAGTCTCCGAACTGGTTGAGCATGGCGGCCTCAATTTTATCCATCGGCAGACTTTCAAGTTGTTCCCTTGAAAGAGGATTGCCGCAGTATGCGACCTTCTGCTGCATTGACTCCCCCTTTGGCCCGTAAATGACAGCCTTCACCTGGATGGAAGCGCGTGGCTTTCTGAAATTATTGACCGCCTCGCCGGAAACCACAAATATCTCTCCTGCCTCCTTGTTTACATGGAATGTCCCGACCGGTTTGCGGACTATTATACCCCCTTCTTCAACCGCTTCCATCCCGACCCACTCCGCAAGGAATCCTAACCCTAGCTTGTTGAATGCGGTCGGACCTTCATTGAGGAAGTAGAAGCCGACCCCGGCCAAAGCAATTACGAGCAATATGGCAATGGCGATCAGGGCGATCGGAACGATGGAAGTCCTCTCACGGCGTGAGTTGATGCCCGGTGATGGCAGGTCCTCCTCATGCGAAACGCTCATCGTTGGAGGTGAGGGAATTGCCGTATCCCGAAATTTTGCCGACAGCGCAGCCGATTGGATCGTGTGTTTCTCGGTTGCCGCCATCAGGCCATTGGAATCCTGCTTCTCGGTTGGCGCTGCCGCAATGCTCTCGCCAAAGTCCATTTTTCCGAAATCCAAAGGCTCCAAGGCCTCTCCGGGGAGTTCCGTATGTACTTCCGGTTCAGGAGGAGCGGTATCAAATTCTCTCCCGAAGCAGAATATCTCTTCCTTTGCATCGTCCATGGCCGACTCTTGAGTCTGGTCGGGGGCGAAGTCTCCCAACTCAAATTCATCGATCGGACGCTTCGTGGTCGCAGGGCTTGAATCGACCGCTTTAATCGCTTCATCAAGCGTTCCGGCGCCGAAATCATAGTCGTCCTCTTCAGGAGGTTCAGGAGCCGTTGCCTGCCTGTCAGCGGATGGCATGGAAACATTTTCCTCAGCCAATGGGTCATCGCTAAAGGCGAAGAACTCATCATCCCCGGTCGATGGCGGTCCCGCCACAACGGTTTCCTGCTTGGCATCCTGCGCGAGGAACTCCTCCTGTCGGCCTTCCGGCGTCTCGCCCAATGCAGCAGGCTGTATGCCAACTTTAAATGGCTTCTCATGAGACTTGGCCGACTCTGTTCCAGCATCCGCTGGCGACGGTCCTCCCAATCCGCTCAGCAATGAGTCAAAATCAGTTTCATCGGGAGGTGTTTCCTTCCTGACGATGAAGACATTCTTGCATTTGGAACAGCGGACCTTAACGCCGCTTTCCTTGATTTTTGCGTCATCCAGCTTGAATCTGGTGTTACAGTGGTCGCATTGGACAATCATTCAATTCTCCAGATTGCATTTTTATTACTTTTTTCTATAACAGAAAGCAGAAACTATGTCAAATCATTATGAAGAGGGCGTGGGGGCATTTCTTTATCATCTGAATGCTTGATTACCTGCATTTTTGTCGCACACCCCTAACAACAAGTTTATACTTGTGAATATCGTGGGGAGAATGATATTGTGTCCCATATTTAAACAAAACAACAAAGGAGAACCACCCGATGAATCTTGTCAGAAATAGCATTCTATTCATTTTATTTGCCGCATCCGTGGGGGTCGTCCGACATGCCGGTCCCGCATTCGCCGAGGAGCAGGAGACGCCGCTGGCCGGGGCTGAGGCTGTATCCAAAATATCCCCGGGTGACACGCTTGCCAAGGTGAACGGCGCCGTCATCACCCGTGGTGATGTAGAGCAGGCAGTGCAGGTGATGTTTGCCAAAAACCGGGTGACGCAGTCCCTTCCGCCGGACACCATAAAGCAGGCCGAGGCTGCCGCCCTGGAGCAACTCATTTCCGCGGAAATTCTTTACCAGGCGGGATTAAAACTTGAGATCAAGGACCTGGACAAAGAGGTTGAGATTAAAATGCTTCAGGGGAAGAAAGAATTCGCGACACCGGCTGAATTCGAGGAGGCGCTGAAAAGCGCCAACATGACTGAGGCGAAGCTGAAAGAGTTGACCCGCAAAGATATTGTCATAAATAACCTTGTGGAAAAGGAAGTCGCCGGAAAGGTCGTCGTTTCGGAGGCCGAGGCGAAGAAATTTTACGAAGAGAATCTGGACAAGTTCAAGCAGAATGAAGCTGTACGGGCAAGCCACATCCTATGCGGCATTGACCAGAACGCCACGCCGGAAGAGAAGAAAAAGGTGAAGGAAAAGGCCGACGCACTGCGTAAGCGGGTGCTGGCGGGAGAGGATTTCGAGGCGATCGCCAAGTCCGACTCCACCTGCCCCAGCAGCGCCCAGGGAGGCGATCTCGGCTTTTTTGAAAAGGGTCAGATGGTTCCTCCCTTCGAGCAGGCCGCTTTCGCCCTGAAACCGGGCGGGATCAGCGAGGTGGTGGAGACCCAGTACGGCTACCATATAATCAAGCAGACGGAGAAGAGAGAAGCCGCAACCTCCAAGTTTGACGAAGTGAAAGAGCGGCTCATTCTTTACCTGAAGGGGCAGAAGGTGCAGAAAGGCGTTAATGCCAGGCTGGCGGAACTGCGGGAAAAGACCAAGATAGAAAAGACGACGGAGTGACCTCCCCGTTAAAAAAGCCCGCATACTGCGGGCTTTTTTAATATCCCCTCGCTTGTTAAGGGCCCAGTTTCTTTCCGATTTATCGCCAGGTACCCTCTTGTTTTACTTGCGATATGGAGGTAGAGTGCAGAGTATCATGGACCAAGTCATTTTAGCTCTGAAAGTCGACGTTGACACCTATGTTGGCACCCGTGACGGAGTGCCGCGCCTTCTGGAAATACTTGAAAAAGCTGGGATACGGGCTACCTTCTACTTCTCGATGGGGCCCGACAACTCCGGCAAGGCAATCCGTCGTATCTTTACCAGGAAGGGGTTCCTGAAGAAGATGCTCAGAACCAATGCCCCCTCCATTTACGGAATAACCACTCTCCTCTATGGCACCCTTCTGCGACCTCCAATGATAGCTGCGTCATGCCTTGAGGTGCTTAAAAACACCGGGAAAGCAGGCCACGAGGTGGGAATTCACTGCTGGGACCACGTGAGGTGGCATGACCATCTTCCGTTCTTACCCAAGCAGGTCGTCGCCATGGAGATGGACAAGGCCTTCGCTCTGTTTGAGGATATCTTTGGCTACCGGGCCAGGACTATGGCTGCGCCGGGATGGACAGTGACCGGCGATTCCCTGGAGATACAGGACTCCCTGCAACTCGCTTACTCCAGCGACTCCCGCGGCAACGCACCATTCTATCCGGTACTCGACGGGCGGCGCTTTGCCACCCTTCAGATACCAACCACCTGGCCTACCATGGACGAGATCCTGGGAGAAGGAGGGATAACCGGAGAGACTGTCAACGACCACTATCTAAGCCTTGTTAAACCAGGGCTTAACGTTCACACCATCCATGCTGAACTTGAGGGTAAGGTAATGGCAAACCGGTTCAGCGACCTGCTCCAACGGCTCCTTGAGCGAGGGGTGCGGTTCGTGACCCTTTTGGAAGCGGCTGGGGAGTTCGGCGGTAAGGCAGCCGAATCCTCCATTGCAATGGGTGAGCTTCCTGGACGGGTCGGCAGGGTGGCCTTACAAGGCGCCACTGCCACCATTTCAATCACAAAATCCTAGATGTAGCATTTGCCTGCGGTATTGCTCTTTCTATTAACCCCTCTTTCTTCTCCTGGGCTTGATGCTATAAGTCCGACATACTCCTAGGCTACCCTGCGTCCGCTTCCTCCCCGGTCTCCGGCTCGAACTCATCGTCCATTACCCTGTCAAGGAATTTTCTGTTTTCCTTGATGATCTTCCTGACCTTGCTGATCAGATCATCGTTTTGGTCTATTTCTTCCGCCATGCTCCAGCCCCTTTGCGTTCCAGACTTAACCCATAGAGCTCCTCATAATGCTTTGCGGATTGCTGCCAGGAAAAATCACGCCTCATGGCCAAACGCACCAGTTTTTTCCAGGGGATACGTTGACTATAGGCGTCAAGCGCTTGCGCCAGAGCCTCCCAGAAGGCATCTGCGGTGTACTCCGTGAAGCAGAATCCGGTCGGCTCTTTCCCAGCGCAGACTGTGTCGGCCAGCCCGCCGGTCCGCCGCACTACCGGCAGACTCCCGTAACGCTGGGCGATTAGTTGCCCCAAACCACACGGTTCATATCTGGAGGGCATCAGGAATATGTCACTCCCGGCGTATATGCGGCTGGCCAGCACTGGATCAAAGTCCGGCTGGAAGAAGACCTTGCCCTTTGTCGCCGCCGCCCCGTTGAGCAACGCCCTTATATAGCGCTCATCGCCCGTGCCGAGAATCACCAGTTGCAGTCTTTCGTCCGCTAACCTGGGGAGGAGGTCTATGAGGAGATCAATTCCTTTTTGCTCCGTAAGCCTGGTAACCATCCCAAGCAGAGGGACATCCGGAGCTTCTTCCAGCCCCATCAACAACTGCAGCCATTTTTTATTGGCTGACTTTCCGGCCGGAGCCGAGGCTGTGTAATTCCTGAAGATGTGTCTGTCCGTGGCGGGATCCCATTCCGCATAGTCCAGACCGTTCAGCACCCCGAACAGATCGTCACTGCGCAGGCGCAAAACCCCATCCAGACCGCACCCCTGTGCAGGCTCCTGAATATCCGCGCAATAGGTGGGCGAAACTGTTGTGACAATGTCCGCCGATAGAATCCCACCCTTCATCAGGTTCACCTTGCCATAGAATTCAAGCCGGTCAATATCGAAGCTTGCCCCGTCAAGGCCCATGTCAGCCAGTGATTCCTCTGGGAATACCCCTTGATAGGCGAGGTTGTGGATGGTAAAAACCGTTGCTGTACGGTCGAAAAAGGGAACGCCTGCCAGTTCGAATCTTAGCAAAAATGGAACCAACGCGGTTTGCCAGTCGTGGCAGTGAAGAATATCGGGCCGGAAATCCAGCCTCTGCAGGAGTTGAAGCACTCCCCGGCAGAAAAAGGCGAAGCGCCGGTGATTGTCGGGATAGTCCCCCGCCGACGTCCCATACAGGTAGTCCCGGTCGAAATATTCGCGATTCCCCAGTAGATAGACCGGGATGTCACCCAGCGAAGTTTGGCGGAACGTGCACTTGTGCGTAGTTCCGCCAACCGTAAGCTCCACGTTCTTGCTCCACTTCCGGAGGGGAAAGCCGCTTTTGGCGATGCAGTTGTAAAAAGGGATGATGATCCGCACATCATGCCCCATCCGTTTCAACTCCAGTGGCAGCGATCCGGCAACATCAGCCAAACCGCCGGTCTTGGCGAACGGGGCAACCTCGGAAGCCATAAAAAGAATTTTCATGCTCTAGCCTTTCAGAATGAACGAATTGGTATTATCCCGTCATGTCCCGGAGAAACGCCGCCGCATCCTCCGGCGACGTTGGATTTATGTAGAACCCGGTACCCCACTCAAAACCGGCTATCTGGGTAAGCCGTGGTGCCAACTCGATATGCCAATGGTAGTCATACTCGATAGATCTCCAGTAGTCCGGCTTGCCGGGCCGGTGCTGGGGGGGTGGCGCGGTATGGAGTATGAAGTTGTATGGGGGATCCTTAAGCACGCTCTTAATCCGGCATAGCATATCCTTGAGGGCAACAGCCAGTTCAGCCAACTGGCCGTCGTTCATCAGGGCGAAGTCGTGAGAATGCCGCTTGGGATACAACCGCAGTTCAAAGGGGAAACAGGAGGCGTACGGGGTCAGGATTACGAAGTTGGCAAACTCCCGTACCACCCGGTCACCGCTTCCAAGCTCGAACTCGATCAGGTCGCAGACAATGCAGCGCTCCTTGGTGTCGTAATACTCGCGACAGGTACGCAGCTCGGTGGCCGCGACCGGCGGGATGAGCGGGATGGCGATCAACTGGCTGTGGGCATGAGCAAGAGTAGCGCCCGCACGTGTTCCGTGGTTCTTGAACAGCACCATGTAGCGGAACCGCTCGTCCCGGCGCAGGTCGATGTGTCTGTTGCGGTAGGCCAGCAGGACGCTGGTGATCTCGATCGGCGTAAGATCGGCTAGGCCCTTGTTGTGATCGGGGGTTTCGATGATGATCTCATGGGCGCCAATGCCATGCATGACATCGTACAAGCCATAACCTCGGCTCTTCAGCTCCCCTTCGATGCGAAGCGCCGGGTATTTATTGGGGACCACCCGCACCTGCCAGTTGGGTGCGTTTGGAAGGCCGTCAGGCCGAATGGCGAATATCTCGGTGGGAGTACGCTCCTCATTGCCGTAGCAAAAAGGGCAACTGGTGATCTCATCGGTTTCCCGCTCCATCTGGAAATCCCGTGGCCGACGACCGCGCTCCGTGGCAATGATTACCCAGTGCAGCTTCAGGGGATCCCACCTCAGTTCAGACATAAGGATTCCGAATTTTCACTTCGATTCCCTAAGTCCGACATGCTCCTAGGATATTTCATAAAAGTTACCCGTCCCAAGTTTATGCACCTTCAACAGATTGGTGGAACCACGCGCCTCCAGCGGCACCCCCATCGTGATCACCACTACATCCCCCTTGCGGAAACCGTTGACCAGCAGGGTATCTTCCACGACCCGAATCTGCTGGTCGGTTCCCTCCATGGAACCGATAGGAAAGGTCCTTACCCCCCAGCAGAGGGCAAGTCGGCGCTGTATGGCCGGTAGAGGAGTAAAAGCAATTATCGGCAGATGGGGGCGGAACTTGGAGATCAAGGCTGCGGTGCTGCCAGAATGTGTGAAGACCACAATCGCCTTGGCCTTGAGGGAAGCGGCAGCCCGGCATGCGGCCTCCGCCACTGCCTCGGCAATGTTTCCGCGGTGCGTCTCCCTGCTTAAAGGGAGGCGCTGTAGCTCGGAGCGCTCCACGTCAATGGCTATCTTTACCATGGTCCGGACTGCCTCGACCGGAAACTGGCCGGAAGCGGTCTCACCGGAAAGCATCACCGCATCGGTACCATCGAGAATAGCGTTGGCCACATCCGAGGTCTCGGCTCTGGTCGGCCTAGGGTGGCTGATCATCGATTCAAGCATCTGAGTGGCGGTAATGACCGGCTTACCTGCGGCATTGCAGGAGCGTATGATCTTTTTCTGGATCAGCGGCACCCTTTCCGCTGCAATCTCCACCCCCAAGTCGCCACGCGCCACCATCACCGCATCGGCGTTCTTGAGAATGGCGTTGAAGTTGCGTAGCGCTTCCGGCTTCTCGATCTTTGCAACCACCGGAATATTGAGGCCGTGCTCGTACATGATCCGCTTCACTTCCTCCACGTCGCTGCTTTTGCGCACGAATGAAAGGGCAATGAAGTCCACCCCAAGCTGTAGGCAGAACTTCAGGTCAATCCGGTCCTTGTCGGTCAGGGAAGGGGCGGATACAGCGACCCCTGGGAGATTGATTCCCTTGAGGTCCTTGAGAATCCCCCCCTCTGCCACCAGACAGCGGACCGTGGTATCACTCACGTGCTGGACCTTCAGCTCTATCAGTCCGTCGTCCAGCAGTATCCTGGAGCCCGGTTTTACGTCGCGTGGGAGCGCCTTGTATAGGGTGGAGATCAGCCCCGGTCGGCCAACCAGTTCATCTGTGGTAATATCGAGCATATCTCCCTTGGTCAGAGGGATGGCGCCATTCTGCATCCGGCCCGTACGGATTTTAGGCCCCTGCAGATCAGCCAGAATGGCTACTGACCGCCCATTGCGTTCTGCCAGGCGGCGAATGAGACCGACAATCTCCCCTTTTTCCTCATGCGAGCCATGTGAAAAATTGAGGCGGAACAGATCGACACCAACCTCCATGAGTCGCTCCAGCATGGCCGGTGAGTCGCTGGTCGGCCCCAGGGTGGCGATGATCTTGGTCCTGCGCGACGATTTGAGCATAGGCGTTCCCTGAGGCCTCCCCTAATGGGCTGGCCCTCTCTTGTGATGAAATCGTCCCTTCTTATCTTTGTGGTCCTGTGTAGGCGTCTTGTGGCAGTCGAAACACTTCAGTTCCTCTATCTTTTGCAGTTCCAGAGAGGATTCGGGCTTGCCGGAACGAGTCACGCTGTGCTGTTCGGTCTGGAAATATTCCCGATTTCGTTCATCGCTCAACACCGGGGGGGTGTATGACAGTTGCCAGTTGGTGCTGATGGGGATTGTATGGCACTGATCACACCCGCCAGGAGGGGGAATAGATTTCCAGGCCGTGAACATCGCACAACCGGCGAGGGAGAACGTCGTGCAGAGCAGCAACAGGAGAAGAACTTTTGCCATGTGAACTCCTAGATAAATGGTGATGGGACAAGCTGACGCCTGCAATAATACCACAAAGGGTGGGCAAAACAACAGTAATGAAGGCTTTCCGCTATATGATGAAGTGTGGGCATTTTTTCAACTTTCCACCACAATATACTAGCAGTTATTGTAACGGGACTTTGTGTCTGGATAAAAAAACTTGACAAAACATGTTATAAAGTTTACATGTTTACATCAAATAAATAGAACAATAGGGGAAAGGGCCTGACGGGGTCCTTTTGGCGTCTAAGGATGCAGGTAACGTATTATGGGGAAGCATGCTGCATAACCGGAAGAGTTTGAGGCTTCCAAATCAAGGTAAAGGAGGTATGGCCGGAAACATTTCCGATTTCGATTCCAGGGTAGCAACTACCATCCGGCAAAGCTGAAAAAACCGACAAAAAAACTCTATGAAAAAATCACACATTATCATGGCAGCCATGCTGCTCCTTGGCGTCTCCTGCGACAAGTCCCATCTGCGCCAGGCAGAGACCCGCGCCAATGCTGGGACTTCTGAAATGGACAAAGAAATACGCCGCGTGCTGGAGAAGGGGGCCAAGCTGGAGGAAAGGCAACGGCAGGTTCCGGCCATTGCTGCTGCATTCGCCCGGCACACATCCCCGGAACGGGCTCGTTGGCTGGCCGCTCTATGCTATCTGAAGACACTCGGAACACCCTTCATGCCTATGGATATCGCCGAGATAGCCCTTGCCGAAACCGGAGGACACGGGCTTTCAAGCAAGGCGGTATCCAGTATGGGAGCGCTAGGAGTCTGGCAGCTTATGCCCCAGCGGGCCAAAAGTCATGGGTATTCTCCGGAAGAGATGGAAAATGACGAAAAGTGCGCGGAAGCTGCGGTACGGGAATTGGGTAGCAAGCTAATCATGGCCAAAGGGGACCTGGTCAAGGCAAAAAAATACTACTGTGGCACTGGTCCAGATGCCGATGCCTATGAGGTTAAACGGCGCCTGTTCAGAAAGGTAATCTTCGAAGAGCTGGAAAGGATGGCTCCCCGCCAGGCCGACGAAAGGCGCTACAGGCTCGAACGTGCATCTCACCTGGAGGCAAGGCTTTACTAATGCGACGGTTGCGCAGCAAAAAAGAAGGCGGATTCTGACCGAATCCGCCTTCTTTTTTTTATGGAGTCATTTGCTTACGAGTTACGGCCGTTCTACAGTGTTCCACATGCCACTGCTGCGGCTCCAGCCGATCAGGTAGACCATGCTCTCGGTGGTGCCCGGAGAGAGGGCGGTCAGTGTGCCGTCCGTATAGGCCTGCGCCCCCTTGCCATAGAGTACGGAACTCGTGGATGTAGCTGTGGCGCTTACCGACAGATTCATGCCGCCGTCGTCAAGGAAGTCGATGGTATCGTAGATGAGCCTGCGTGTATAGGTGCGGGCATGGGCAAATGCCGCCGGCTCATGTTTGAGGAGGTTGATGTTGTAGCAGGCCCCCATCATCTTCAAGCCGAACCTCTGGTCCTTGCTTCCCCGTGTCCAGTCTTTTACGGCTGTCTTGCCGGTCGGGTCCTTGGCCAGGTCGTAAAAATAGGGATAAGAGTCTTTGTTGTACCTTATATCGTATTTAGTCAATAGCCCTGTGGCAAGGTTCAGGGCATCCTGGAACACCTCTTCCTGGGGTTCCAGGAATATTTTATGGAAGTTTGCGGCGGTAAGGGGGATCCCTTCTTCCGCAGTATGACAGTTGATGCAGACCTGGTTGTAGGCGTCGCCGCTTATGGCCAGGGTGTGGCTGGCAGACCTGGATGTCCCGGCATTGGTGTAGCCGTTCAGGTGACATGTGACACACGGTCCGTTGCTGTCCAGATTGCCCGGAACAAAAAATGCCTTGTTATGACTGTCTCCATTGATGGGAACAGTTCCCAGCTTACGGTGGGTGCTGCCGACGCCGCCGCTGACGCCGCCGGGAACACTGGCGTCGGGAGAGAGGGACTTGCCATAGGTGCTGGCACCGATGACGGCAGCGCCGGATGTAAAGTTTTTGAAGCCGACTGTCATGTACATCAGGCCGGCAGCCGTAAGATAGTGTGAATTCTTGAAGCTGGCGCTGGTGAAGTCGGCAACGGCCAGGAGAGTGTCGCCGCTTTCCCGTCCGGAGTGGCACGGGATGCAAATGTTGGACTGCCCGACGCTCGGGAAGGTTTTCGGGCTGAGGCCGTCATTGTAGGGGGCTGTGTACTGTGGTACTTGCCGCAGACTCTGTTTGAAGTTATAATCGGCATGGCAGGCGTTGCATCCGAGCGCTCCGTAAGTTTCGCTGGCTGCCAGCGGTTCAGTCGCCAGGGTAAACGGGCTGGGGCTGTTGACGTAGTTGGCGTAACCGGTCGCCGTATGGCAACGAATGCAGTTTTTATCCGATTTGAAATCCCGTGTGGACCATGCCTTGCCTTTCACGTCGCCGTGGCCGGACTTTGCCCAGTCCCTTGCCTCTGGCAATATGGCATTGTTGTGCGGATTGTGGCAGTTTCTGCATTTGCCCGCATTCTGCAGGTCCACATACTGCGCATCGTGGGTGACAGCGGTGTAACTGTTGAAATGCGGGGTTTTTTGTGTCTTCTCGGTATGGCATTTGCCGCACTTCAGTGCGGTGTCGGGGTTGAGCACCACATCGTGTCTGCTGCTGTCCGAAGAGGGTGTGCCGCCATGACAGCGCCCGCAACTGTTCGGATGGCCTGATTCCGGTTCGTGACAGTCGCGGCAGCCGGCGCCGTAACCAGGGACATTTTTTCCGGCGGTTTCGGTGTTGTGGCGGGAAAGTTTCCACTCATCGGCTATTACGGCGCCGGTAACCTTTGAGACTGCAGCGCTGTGGCAGCCTATACAGGGCTCGGAGGCGACAAGAGTGGAGACGGCCTGGGCGCTTGGGCTGATATTGTCGCCACAGCCTGACATGGCCGCCAAAAGAACCGGGAAGAGCGCAAGCATGAAAAAACTGTTCGTTCTCATTTAACTTCTTCCTCCTCGTGCCTATATAACATTTCTCTCATCAAAAGTGCAGTAAAAAATCACCCTTACTCAGGGGCTGTTTTGATTTTGTTAGGTTGACTTCATCTTTTGCTTATTGTATTAAACAGTAACTGGCTGAATTTTGTCTCGGTCGAGATTACGGATTTGTATTGAGCATCAGGAGGGTTATATCAATGTACGGATGTCGCATACCGCTGGTACTACTAACGGCAATCGCTATATTGTTTATTTGCTCCGGCAATTCCTGGGCCATTTCGGCCTTTGCCCGCCTGCACAAGGCCGAATGCACTACCTGCCATACTATATACCCTGAGCTCAATGAGTATGGCGAAGCATTCCTGAAAAACGGCTATGTTTACACGAGAAAAGCGGGGGAAGCCAAGGCGACGCCGGAAAACGCGATCAGGAGCGGCGCAGGTGGCGATCCCGAATTGGCCGAGACACTGAAGGCGCAGGCAGCCATTGATAAACGTGATAATTCAGAAGCCCGGAATCCGGAAGGGACAAATGAGGCTCTCTGGCTTTCCGGAATTCCCGAACTGCTGCCGGTTTCCCTGACAGCTACGCTCAATGCCGCCTATGACCAGCAGGCAAGGGATAACGACAAACTCGACTTCGCCACCCGTGCGCTGGTGCTTCAGGCAGGTGGTGCGTTTCGGGACATGGCAGGCTTCTTTGCTTCCTACAATCTCTATTCACAGGGGAGATATGATCCCGCGACCAGCAATACCCCTGTCAATAACTCTCCCAACCTCAACGAAATGTTTCTTGTCTGGCGCCACGCCTTCGGTAGTCCGGTGAATGTAAAGATCGGCAGATTCAAACCCAAACTCAGCCTCTGGAAGACCAGCAACAAGATCACTACCGCTTCGTTTGCCACCACCGCCTACCGGGTCGGCAAATCCCAGTTCAGCCTCGATGCCACGGGGGATGCTATGGAATTGAACGCGGTCGTAGGCAACCGGCTGTTTGTCGCCGCCGGCATAGTGGATCGGAATGGCCAGAACACCAAGGAAGGTTACGGCCATATTTCCTGCAAGTTTGGCGGGGCCGATTTCCTTGGCGAGGAGCCGGAGATCGATTTGGAGAGCGACAGCATCTGGGACTACCTGTCGGTGACCCTGGGGGGCTATGGCCATGCAGGCCGCAATGCGGCACTCGTGGCTGGAGTGGCGGACAAGAGCAATAATTTTTACCGGGCCGGTGTTGACCTCGACATTCTCTACAAACGATTGAGAACCCGCCTTAGCGGGGTGTACGGCAGGGACACCAACCCCTATTTTCTGGTTGCAGCAACAGACGAGCGTTCGCTGGTGATGGCCGCAGAGGCCGAATACCTTATCGGCTCGAACGTCATTGCCCTGTTCCGCTACGAATACCAGGATGACGGGAACGGCATCACACGGCGCTACATACCGGCAATTGCCTATGCCCCAATCCAGAACACAAAGCTGGAACTGGAATACAAATATGAAGGGGTCGCCTTAAATGCCGCCCCGGGGGTGATCAACCGCATCACCCTCCTGGGGGTATCCTTCAGTTTCTGATCAATTTACCCCCACCACGCCCTGCGGAGCCTTAAGGAGGAGTTTTATGAGAAGAATCATCATTACAGCGCTTGCCATCTGCGTGCTGGGTTCATCAGCCCATGCCGGCCTGAAGATAGTCGGCGCGGGCAGCAACATGCGGCTGGATCCTGCCGATTTCTCCCCCGCCATGAAAGCCAACTACGAGATCATGCGGGTGAGGTGCGTCAAGTGCCACACCCTGGAAAGGACAGTTGTTGCACTCCAGACGGGGGTCGCGCCCATATCCGGGCAACCTTTTGACAAGTCCGCCACACGGGCCTACGGGATCAAGATGCTCCGCAAGCCCGATTCGAACATGAACAAGCAGGAGGTCAAGGCGGTTGTAGACTTGATGAATTATCTACTGGCCAATGCGGGGAAATAAAGATTTGTCCCTGCATACAACTACACACCATAAATCAAGCCATTTAAAAGCGTTGCAGCTTTAAATGGCTTGATTTATCTTGATATGGAATCATCCGGTCTGTTATAACTCTCTTCAATATTCCAACACGTATAACAGAGAACATAAACTTGCCGCCTAAACACCATTTTACATTGAGCAAAGCAGAGGGGATACGCAATGAAAAACCTAAAACTTGGCCATAAATTGATCGGTGTGTTCATGGTCATGGCGCTCTTTGTTGCCCTGATCGGTACTGTAGCCACCATCAGCATGAAACGGGTCGGAGACCGGATGCAGGACATGCTTCTGAATCTCGCCGGCCAGCAGAAGCTGGCGCTACTCATGGAAGTGACCCAGAAGGACTGCCATATCAGCCTGCTGCAGGCCGCCATGGTACGCACCGAGGGGGAAAAGTTCGAGGAGTATGCGGAAGATTACCGGATGAAGCGCGACCAGTTCAGGAACCAGTGCGAGATATTACTCGATGGCAACAAGAAAATCGGGATCAGGCCTGCGGTAAAGGGGAGCGAGATCGAAGAACGGGTAAAAACGGCTCAGGAGAGATGGGATGAATTTGATAAACTTGCCGGAGAGATGCTGACCCACAAGGAAAAGCTGCTGAAGGGGGGGAAGGACGCCATAAACGACCCGCGGCTACAGCAGTTGGCCGGGGGAACGCTCAACGACAGTAGCGAAGAGGCCAATACAGCGGTGGACGACTTGCTGGTGTCGGTAGGGACTCTTATCACACAGGCCAATAAGGAAATTGCGGCCATCCAGCGCTCGGCCGGAATCGCAATAATTGCGGTGGTCATCGTCTCGTTCATGGTGGCGATCCTTTTCGGCTTTCTGATCAACTGGCTCATCAGCAAGCGTCTCGCGGAAATGGTCTATATACTGGAGCAATCCGCAGAAGGTGACCTGACCTTGAGGGCGACGGCCGCTGTTTCCAATGACGAGCTCGGCAAGCTGACCAGCGGATTCCATGGCATGCTGGAAGAACTGTCGAAAATGGTTTGCAAGATCATGAGGTCATCCGAAGAGTTGACAGGGATATCCAACAAACTCACCGAAGCCTCCCAGTCAGTCGTAACCGCTGCACAAACGCAAGCGGATGCGGTAAACAACACCTCCTCGGCCATGACGCAGATCAACGCCTCCATCAAGGCAGTGGGAGAGAGAGTGGACAACCTGTCATCATCCGCAGCGGAAAGCTCGTCCTCGATCCTGGAAATGGCCGCCACTATAGAGGAGGTGGCGCTGCACGTGGAAACCCTTGCCCACTCAGTGGAAGAGGTCAGTTCCTCAATTATGGAGATAATGGTCTCCATCAAGCAGGTGGGTAACGGGGTGGTCAGCCTGATGGATGTTGCCACCACAACGGCGTCATCGATCATGGAAATGGATAGCTCCATCAAACAGGTAGGGGAAAACGCCAGGGGAACGGCTGCCATTTCCGAAGAGGTGCGCAAAGATGCAGAGACCGGCAAGGCCTCGGTGGAAGCCACTATCGCCGGTATCAACGAAATCAGGCGCTCTTTCCAGATCACCTCAAAGGTCATCGGCGCCGTCTCAACCAAGGCCGACGAAATCGGGGTGATCCTCTCGGTTATTGATGAGGTTGCCGAGCAGACCAATCTTCTGGCGCTCAACGCCGCCATTATTGCCGCCCAGGCGGGCGAGCACGGCAAGGGCTTTGCGGTGGTCGCGGATGAGATCAAGGAGCTGGCGGAGCGCACCCGAAATTCGACCCGCGAGATCGGGGTTGTCATCAATGGGACGCAGGAAGTGGTTCGCCATGCGGTTGAGGTCATCGGCCAGGCCGAAAAGAGCATCACCGACGGTGAACAGCTCTCCCATCGTTCGGGGGAGGCGCTTTCCAAGATCGTTGATGGTGTAAAGCAGTCCACTGTGCAGATGTCCGAGATTGCTCGCGCCACAGTTGAGCAATCGAAGGGGAGTCAGATGATCCGGAACGCCATGGAGCAGGTTTCCGAGATGGTTGGACAGATCGCCAAGGCTACTCGCGAGCAGGGGGAAGGGAGCGAAATTATCATGTCTGCGGTTGAGCGGATGAAGGAGCTCACCACCCAGGTCCGGAACTCCACCCGTGAGCAGAGCAATGTCGGCGGTTTAATTGCCAACTCCACCGAGAACATTACCGGCATGATCGAGCAGATCAAACGGGCGTGCGACGAGCAGAAGCGGGGGAGTGAACAGGTGGTGATAGCAGTCGAGGATATCCAGCTTTCCACCAACACCAACCTTGATGCGACGCAGGTCATGAACGAGTCGGTGGCGAACCTGTTCAGGCAGATCGAGATTCTGCGGAAAGAAATGAGCGTATTCAAGGTTTAGCGGCATTGTGCCGGGAGCGCCCTGGTCACGACAGAACATTCAGGAGCTTGCGCGTGAGCAGAATTGTCGAAACGTTTGCCGCCCTTAAAGCGAAGCAGGAAAAAGCCCTCATTACCTTCATAACCGCCGGTGATCCCGATCTCTCCACAACCGAATCGCTGATTATTGAATTGTCCCGCAGTGGCGCCGATATCATCGAGCTCGGAGTTCCCTTCTCAGACCCCATGGCGGATGGGCCCACGATTCAGAAGTCCTCGGAGCGGGCATTGGCGGCCGGCGCCACCCTGCCTGGAATTTTAACAATGGTGAAATCGGTCAGGCGGTCAACCGATGTTCCGATCATCCTCATGGGGTACTACAACCCCGTTTTTCTCTACGACAGCCGCAGGTTCGTCGCCGATGCAGTGGCCGCCGGGGTCGACGGCGTGCTGCTGGTG
>JBAQKZ010000163.1:0-3657 GCA_049301475.1 Geobacteraceae bacterium
CTTCTGGTGATAGGTTTAATGCAGAACGCTTTGCCATGTGCCACCCCCTCGTGAATTGAAGCAACCGCGAGTAAGTATAACACAAAAGCAGAACATTTTAAATGTTATTTAAAGAACGAACTACTAGCAGCACAAAAAGGCCTCCAACGGAGGCCTTTTGCTTATTGTGTTACTGATAACTGGAATTTAGACGATATCTATGATAAAAGGTAAGTCCAAACATACCGAACACAGGGATATCATCATGATGAGCAAGAAGCATCTGGGTGATCTGCTGGTGGATGCCGGGATCATCACCGTCAAGACACTGGAACGGGCGTTGGAGCGGCAAAAAGGGAGCGGCAAGCGTCTCGGGGTTGTCCTGGAAGAGATGGGGGTGGTAACTGAAGGCGAACTGGTGACGGCCCTTTCAAAGCAGTTGGACTTAAAAACCGTCAGAGATATTGCCAGCCACTCGTTCCCACGCGACCTCCTGGACCTGGTTTCGGAGGACATTGCCGTGCAAAGGTTGGTCTTCCCCCTTCGCCTAAAGGAAGGGACACTGGCTCTCGCTGTTAACGACCCATTTGACAACGACACCCTCGATTACATTGCGAAGAAAACCGCCTTGAAGATCATACCGGTTCTTGCCAGCAGGGACGACATTATGGCTGCGGTAAAGAAGTACTACCTTCGGGATGGGTCCCAGACGCACGACAAGCTTAAATTGCTTGTTGTGGACGATTCCCAGTCTATAGCCACCATAATACAGGTTGCGTTGCAGAAGGAAGGATATGAAGTCATGACCGCCAATGACGGTGTAGAAGGCCTGAAGATGGCCCTCACCCACAATCCCGACCTCATCATCTGTGATTCGGTAATGCCTCGGATGGACGGCTTCGGGCTCTTGCGGGCGTTGCGGGCCACCCCGTCATTCGCCAACACCCCCATGATCCTGCTCACCTCAAAGGCCACCGGGGAGGACGAGCAGCGGGCTCTGGAGGTCGGCTTCCTCGACTTTATTTCCAAACCGGTGCAGACTATCCGTATTGTATCCCGTGTTAAACGGGCCTTTGAACTTATGGGTAAATTCAAATAAACTTCAGCGCTCGCCGGAGACGACGTGCCGTATCTTCCGGACCAAGCGCCTCCATGACCTCATATATGCCCGGAGAGACGGTTCCGCCGCAGAGGGCGATACGTACCGGCGGGCCAATCTGACCCATCTTGATCCCTCGCGTCACGCACAACTCCTTGAATACTGATTCAATGGCATCATGACGAAAATCGGCCAGCCTCGCCAATGCGTCCAGAAGCGCCTCAAATAGCGGAGCCACTTCAGGCTTGAGAAACTTACCGACGGCAACCGGGTCATAGTCGAAATCCTCCCGGTAATAGAACGCTGCCCCGTCCGCCATCTCCAGCATGGTCCTGGCCCGTTCCTGAAGGGTCTTTATAACGACGGGGAGGGCCGGTCCACTGCTTGTATCGATACCTCGCCCGGAGAGAAACGGCGCGAGCAGCTCCGCCAGCCGCGCGGAATCGCCGGTCTTGATGTAATGGGCATTCAGCCAGAGCAGTTTATCCGGGTTGAAGACCCCCGCTGAGCGGCCTACGCTCTCGATGGAGAATTTCTCGATCAATTCATCGCGGCTGAATATCTCCTCATCGCCAAAGCCCCAGCCCAGCCGCGCCAGATAATTTACAATCGCCTCGGGAAGAAACCCCATGTCGCGATAGGCCATGACGCTTGTGGCGCCGTGGCGCTTGGAGAGGCGGCCCTTGTCCGCTCCAAGGATCATCGGCACATGTGCAAATCGTGGGAGAGGGTAGCCCAGCGCCTCGTACAGAAGTATCTGGCGTGGAGTGTTGTTGATATGGTCATCCCCGCGTATGACGGTCGTAATCCCCATAGTGGCGTCGTCAATCACAACGGTGAAATTGTAGGTCGGGGTCCCGTCGCTCCGCTGGATAATCAGATCATCCATCTCCTCGTTGCTAAAGGCGATTTGCCCCTTGATCAGGTCGTCGAAAGAGGTGATTCCAGTCTCTGGCGCCCTGAAGCGCACCACGTAAGGCCTGCCGGGTGGCTCCTTCCCGAGGTTGCGGCATGTCCCGTCGTACTTGGGCTTGCGCCCCTCTTTCATGGCCGTGTCCCGCCTGGCGTCCAGTTCGTCGGTAGTGCAGTAGCACCTGTAGGCCTTACCCGCCGCAAGAAGCTTATCAACGAACTCACGGTAAACCGGGAACCGCTCCGACTGGAAATACGGCCCCTCATCCCAGTCTAGCCCCAGCCATCGCATGCCGTCCAGTATGGCGGTTACCGACTCTTCGGTGGAACGCGCCACGTCGGTATCCTCAATGCGAAGGATGAACCGCCCTTTTTCCTTCCTGGCCAAAAGCCAGTTGAACAGCGCGGTCCGCGCCCCCCCTATGTGGAGGTATCCGGTGGGGCTTGGCGCAAAACGGAGACGAACTTCAGACATCTGCAATTTTCCTTTCGATCAGGCATCTTCCGCATCTTCATCACCGGACGTCGTCTTGCCGCCGACAATCCGGTATTCCTCGTTGGCCCAGGCCCCCAGGTCTATCGTACTGCAACGGGCGGAACAGAACGGCCGACTTGGATTGCCTTCCCATTTGGCTGGCTTCCCGCACTGCGGACACCTGATCTGTTGTAACTCAGCCATACAAGTCTCTCACATAAAAATCCGTGCAATCTTGCAGGAAGTTGTTGCATGGGTGGGGGGGAACCTTTCGAGCGCCAAGGTGCTGTTCTTGCGGGCCAGCTCCACGAACAACCTGATATTGCAACTGCAATAATGCCCGGATTCTCCGGCAGCGTGCCTGACACGCGAGAAATCTAGCGGAAGGAGCGTGAATTGTCAATTAGATAAGCAGACATCAGTATAATTGTGTTGATAGTTGCTAATGAAAAAGTCCCCTTGCCCCCATTGCGGCAAAGGGGAAGACCTTGAACGAACTGATTCTTGCATACGCAAACCAGTACCTGGCGCAGCATCCCCTGGAAACCGGCGGACAGACAACGATTGGAACCATACCAGAATTGCTATCGCCTTTCATGACGACCATTTAGAGACGATCGATGGAAATACGAACGATGCCGGAGACCGGGAAGGATACGAAGTCTGCCGACGCATCCGGGGGTACGAAGGGAAGGACTTCGTAAGGATTTGACACTACTGATGGCTCTTTGGTTGAGTGTTGGAGAGCCATAACGGTAAAAGGTACATTACACGGGGAGAGAATAAAAGATGAATGGGCTCGGATTAGCGCCGTAATCTTCTGTTTCTACTGGCGGAGAGATAGGGATTCGAACCCTAGGTGACTTGCGCCACACCTGATTTCGAGTCAGGCACCATCGACCACTCGGACATCTCTCCGTACCTGGTTACGCTATATATTTAGCTGTTTCGATCTGTTTTGCGTTGTCAAAGGAACAATTTCATTCAAGCTAACTTTATACCCTATTCTGTTTATAAATTCAACAGAGGTTTTTATGGCTCGTGTCGCCATTTGCGGCTTTTTGCAACAACAGGAGACGTGCGTCAATGTCACCGTAGAAACGCCCAAAATCGAATGACACAGAGATAAAACCGGGGACAACCACAAAAAACTGACGGTCACAGCCCTATAAAATGGCTTGTCAAAAACAAG
>JBAQKZ010000164.1:0-5585 GCA_049301475.1 Geobacteraceae bacterium
CGGATTTTAAAGGCGTTCGGTTATGCAGTAACAACTGGTGGGGTCTTACAAAAAGTTGCGTAATAATGTTAGTTATTACGTCTGGTTATACTATTTTTCGCCATTTTGCTCTTAAACTCCTGTATGACTTCCCGCCGGGAGGATACCGCTTCCCATATGTTGCGCCTGGAAACTACATTCTTAAAGTCACCCCGCAGGACAGCCACACATCTCCTTCCGCAGTCTCTACAGCCATAATCCAGGCCTTGCCCGGTGGACCGTTCACCATTCTCGACCCCGGCTCACGCGGCGAGGTTTTCTCTGTCCCGGCAGGCCCGGCAATACGGATTGACATCCCCCTTGATCCGAAGATCGGTTCTCTCTGGCTAAGAAAGAGCGCGGGGAAAAGCATCGTTTCCGCCGGAGAATTCCTCCGCTACGATGTAACCTTGGAAAACACCGATCCATCCGGCACACTGTTCTCTGCAGTCGTTACCGACAGACTTCCGCCAGGGTTTCATTACCAGAAGGGCTCTACCCGCCTGAACGGCGCGGCGGCAGCAGACCCCGCAGTTTCACCGGATGGGAGCACACTCACTTTTACGGTTGGCGCTGTAGGGCCCAAGTCGAATGCCTCCATCCGCTATGTAGCGGCGGTAGGCGCAGGGGCCAAGGTCGGAATGGCCGTCAACACCGCCACAGTGACAACGACCCCGCCGATTACTGCCAATGTCGCCCAGGCGACCGTCCAGGTGCAGGAGCCGTTCATACAGAGCCGCACACTCATCATGGGACGGGTTATTGTCGGCGCTTGCAGCGACAATATTGAAGATAGCAAGAAGGGGATGGAAGGGGTCGGTATTTACCTTGAGGACGGCACGTTCGTTATTACCGATAAGCGCGGCATGTTTCATTTTGAAGCGGTGCGGCCAGGCTCCCATGTTGTTCAGCTGGATATCGACTCGATTACCGAAGGGTACAAGGTGCAACAGTGTGTACAGAACAGTCGCTTTGCCGGTAGGGCTTACTCCCAGTTTGTAGATTTGCAAGGTGGCGCCATGTGGCGCACCGATTTCTATCTGGGCAGGACGCAACTTGCAACCGCTGATGCTTCCCTAAAAAGCCCCGACGACGAGGACGCGGAAACGGAAAACGGAGCGGAAGCGGAAGCCGCCCCGCCTGCGTCGGCTGCCGGGCAAGAGGTGGAGGCTCTTGCCACTAAAGGCGTTTCAACGCCGACAGTGGATAACCCTCTCTCTCTAGCTAAGGAAGAAAACCGGGTTTCTCTTCCGGAAATCGTTCTGCATCCGCAGTTCCCCTCCTTTGGCGCTGAGTTGAGCGAAGCGGACCGCAAACAACTGGATGAAGTGGCCCTGGTGTTGAGTCGCTTTAAAATTGACCGCATCGACGTTACCGGCCATACGGATATCGTCCGTATAGCCCCGCGCAGCCGTAAAATTTATGCGGATAACAACGCCCTTTCCTTTGGCAGAGCCAAAAGCGTCGGTCGCTACCTGACCACTGCGCTTCATCTCCTCCCCGAACGCCTCTATCTCAACGGCATGGGGAGAAGAGAGCCGGTTGCAAGCAACATGACCGCTTCAGGCCGTGCCATGAACCGTCGGGTAGAGGTAAAGGTCTCGCTATCGCAAGCAATAGAGATAAATCACCCAAAAATCACGAATAAGAGGAGTGGCTTGAAGAAGCAGGAGACAACTGGCGAACGGATCAGTCAGACGGGTGAAGAGCCGAACCGCGTCTCCCTGCCACAGCCGAAGGATGAGGCAATGGTGTCGCAGCTTGCCTCAAATGCCGCAGTTACAGTTATGTCAGCAGATAATTCACCTTCCGCAGTTACTCCTCAGCAAGGAAATCTGCATGAAAGAAACACCTCATCAGCGTCTGATAAGAATGAAGCGCGTGTTGAGCTCTTCTCGGCCCTGAGTGAAGGGATCGTTCACTATCGTATCAGGCTGGCCGGGGTTAAAGGGCCGCTGAAAAAGGTTATGGCTACCCTGGTGACACCGAAAAGTCTTCTCTACATGACCGGCACAACCCGTCTGTCAGGCTCGCCCGTAGCCGACCCTGAAATAAAAGAATCAATAATCGCCTATAATTTTGCCACGCTGCCCGATGAGAATAAATTCGATCTCCGCTTGCAGGCGCTTATTGACGGCGACGATCAGGCGGAGTCGCTGGGCAGCAGCGTTACCGTCGTCATTGCCGATGCGGACGGCAAGCCTCTGCAAACATTAACCGCCATGACCGAGCTCTCCGACAATATGGAGGAGATCAACAGGCCGGATACCCCTGCTGTTGCTGAAAACGCTGCGCCACAAGAGAGGAAAGAGAAGGATGATTCCGAAAACATCAACGAATATGTAGAGAAAATTCCCATGAAGGGCGATGCTGGAAAAGCAGAAACACCAAATCCTGATGCCGGTCTTCATGTCAAGGAGGACGAAGGTATTCTCTCCCCTGCCGACGGAACCATTATCGCCACCCGGGTCAATGCAGTCAGGATTGTCCTCAACTCCGCGCTGACACCAGTTCTCACTCTGGACGGCAAAGAGATACCTCTCGACCGGATCGGTTTCAAGATGAAGGACCGGGAGAGCGAAAAGACTCTTTACACCTACATCGGCGTGGACTTCGGTGATGCCGGGGAACATGTTCTCCAGTTAAAGGGTGTAGATACTTTTGGTTTGTCCCGTTTTGACAAGAGCGCCAAACTGACCCGCACCGGCGAGATCGCCTCCATCAGGCTCGTTTCGGCCGAAGGCAATATTGCCGACGGCAGAACCCCGGTGAAGGTACGGGTGCAGCTCTTTGACAAGGATGACAAGCCGGTCATGGCCAATGCCGAGCTTGCTCTCAAAGGGGGGGAACTGCGGCCCCTGTCAACATCGGGGAATATGGGACGTGATTCAGGCGGCGGCATGGTTTCCGTTGACAGTCAGGGGTGGATAAAATTCCAGCCGGTCACAGCCAGCGGGCTTTACCTGACACAACTGGCGTACAACAAGGCGACCATTGATATAGAGACCTACGTAAAGCCCAAGATGCGCGACTGGATACTGGTCGGTCTTGCCGAGGGGACGGTCGGCTACAATACCGCCACGGGCAATATGGAAAGCCTGAAAGCCTCCGGAGAGAAAGAGCATTTTTACGACAAGGAGCGTCTCGCCTTTTACGCCAAGGGGAGTATAAAGGGCGAGTGGCTGCTGACAATGGCTTACGACAGCGCCAAACAGACCACCGGTGTGGCCGGGAACGCTTTCTTCCAGAACATCGACCCGAACGCCTACTACACCCTTTACGGCGAAGCCACTGCCCAGGGATATGATGCCGCAAGCCAGAAAAAACTGTACCTGAAAATCGAGCGTGACCAGTTCTACGCCATGTACGGCGATTTCGACACCGGGCTGTCTGTGACCGAACTCTCCCGTTATAACCGCAGATTGAACGGCGTCAAGACAGAGTTCCGCTCCAGGGATTACGAACTGACCGCTTTCGGCAGCGAGACCGGCCAGTCATTTGCCAAGGACGAAATCCGTGGCGACGGCACTTCCGGCCTTTACCGGCTCAGCAAAAAGGGAATTGTTATTAATTCCGAAAAAATCACCATTGAGTCGCGTGACCGCTTCCATAGCGAAACAGTGACGGATAGCCGCCTGATGAGCCGTTTTATTGATTACAGCATTGATTATGACGCCGGAACCATCTTCTTCAAGGGACCTGTCCCAAGCAAAGACGAGTTCCTTAACCCGGTTTACATCGTCGTTGATTACGAAGTTTCCGATGCCAGCAAGGATGCTCTCACTTTTGGAGGACATGCCGGGACAAAATTGCTGGACGGGAACCTCAAGCTGGGGGGCACATATATTCATGAAGGGCATGTCAGTGGCGACAGTAGCCTCTACGGAGCGGATGCCGCCATTGTGCTCGGACCGGACACAAAGGCGCGGGCGGAGGTCGCCACGACCGACAGCGATACGCGAACAGGCAAGAAGCGCGGCAATGCTTATCTGGCGGAAATCACCCATAGCAGCAAAACCGTTGACGGCAAGATTTATTATCGTGAGCAGGAAGATGGTTTCGGCCTTGGTCAACAACAATCAAGTGAGACCGCAACGCGCAAGTTTGGCGCGGATGCCGCCTACAAGCTGAACAACAGCTTCACCATGAGCGGGCAGGGATATCGCCAGTACAACCTTGCCACAGGCGCTACCAGGGACTTCATCGAGAGCCTGGCGACGTACAACGATAAACGGTTCAGCGCACGGACAGGGCTGCGCTATGCAAACGACACCCTGCCGGACGGCAGCAACGCGGCTTCCGTCCTTGGCACTCTGGGCGGCAGTTGGAAAACCTTTAATCAGCGCCTGACCCTCCGGGCCGATCATGACCAGGCGCTCTTCAGCAATAACAAGAACGCCGATTTCCCGACCAGAAGCATTCTTGGCGCGGACTATCAGGCAACCAAAGCGGTACTGCTATTCGCCCAGGAAGAGTTGACCTACGGAGCATCCGCAAATACCAACACCACCCGCGCCGGGGTGAAAGCAACACCTTGGAGCGGCGGCGTAATATCCTCGGCGGTTGTGAACGATATGAAGGAAAACAGCGCCAGAACCTTCGCCAATGTCGGCCTGGCCCAGAAATGGCAGTTGACACCTCTCTGGACGGTTGATGGCGGTCTGGACTACAACCAGACCATACGTAAGAGAGCCGGGTATCAGCTCAACGCCAATGTTCCACCGACGTCGGGAGGAGAGGATTTCACCGCCGTCTCCCTCGGCGCGAACTATCAGGAGAAAAAGCTGGCCTGGTCCAGCAGGGTTGAATATCGCAACAGTGAGATTGATGACAAGTGGGGTCTTATAACCGGTTTTGTCAATGAACAGGGGCTTAACTGGGGCTGGACCAGCAGACTACAGCTCTTCCACACGCAGTCAACCTTCGGCAACAGCAGAACCGATGCCGATCTCCGCCTTGGCTTGGCCTACCGCCCGCCAGTCACCCGCTGGATCATCCTTGACCGGCTGGATATGATCGTAACCGACGAAAAGAGCTCTACCAGCTCTTCTCGGGGTAAACGCTTCGTCAACAACCTGAACGCCAACTTCAAGCCTGACAAGAAAACCCAGATATCGCTCCAGTACGGAGCCAAATACGTTATGGAAACCATGGACGGTAACGATTACAGCGGCTACACCGACCTTATCGGCATCGAGGGGCGCTACGATCTCACGAAAGATTGGGACATCGGACTTAAGGGGAACCTGCTCCACTCCTGGAGTTCCAACCAGATGCAATACGGCTCGGGCCTGTCCGTCGGCTACAATATTGTCCAGAATGCCTGGATCAGCCTCGGTTACAACATAACTGGCTTCACGGACAAGGATTTTTTGGCGGCGGATTACGCCGCCAAAGGTCCGTTTATCCGCTTCCGCTTCAAGTTTGACCAGAACTCGGTGAAAGAAGCGATCCGCTGGGTCAATCAGGAATAATACCAATTTCAAATCAAAGATGCAGTCAAGGCGGCGAGGATTGAGGCGACGAAGGCATACAGCCAGTATGTTGAGGAGCCGAAGACGAGCCAA
>JBAQKZ010000165.1:0-5827 GCA_049301475.1 Geobacteraceae bacterium
CATTGAGCACCAGTGGCGATGCGGCCTCCTCATCCCGGCTGCCAAGAGGCAAAATAGCCGATTATGAGCAATGCCGCAAGTTACTCGCCGACAAGGCGCATCCCATCAGGGGGCGTGGGACGCTAACTATTAAGAAAGAGCACAAGCGTGGCACAGGTCATTGCCGAACGGAAACTTTACTGTAATTCCCCACGTTTTGAACCGGGAGGTGGTGGCGTCAATGTCTCCCAGGCCATCCGAATACTGGGAAGCGAATCAACGGGTTCCCCTGCGGTGGTCCGACGGGCGAGTACCTGCTGGAGCTCCTGCAACAGGAAGGGCTCACCTGCCGACCGATTCCGGACAAGGGCTGGACACGGGAGAACTTTGTCATGTTGGAAGAATCAAGCGGTCGGCAGTTCCTCTTTGGCATGCCGGGCACCCCCCTGGACGAAAAGGAGTGGCGCAGCTGCCTTGACGTCCTTGCTGCCGTAGATCAGAAACAGGCTGAACGGCTGCATGGGCAGCTGATTGATGAGGAGGTTTACGTATGAAGCTGGTCGATCTCTTCGCAAGAGTGCCCCGGTCGGTTATTACAGCGCTGGCATTGTTGCTCTGCGTCGTGGTGGGGGTGTCCGACTGGCTGAACGGTCACGACTACACGCTTGTGCCCTTCTATCTCGTTCCGGTTATCCTGGCAGCCTGGTTCGTGGGGAGGAACGTCGGCTATCTCCTCTCCTGTGCAAGCGCCCTGGCATGGCTCATGGCTGAGATGGCGGGAAGGCATCACTACTGGTTAGATTTCGCCCTGTACTGGAACGACTTCATGGAACTCCTGCTCTTTCTCGTGACGGCCTTGGTTGTCTCGGCCCTCAAAGGGGCGCTTGAACGGGAAAATGGGATGGCCCGCACCGATCACCTGACCGACTTGCCAAACCGTCAGCATTATTATGAGTTTGTCGCGGGAGAGATGCGGCGCAACCATCGCTATGACGAGCCATTCACCGTCGCATACCTCGACATCGACAACTTCAAGACTGTCAATGATACCATGGGCCATGCGGAGGGGGATAAACTCCTTCGGCAGGTGGCCACTATTATTGCCGCTGCTATCCGTGAAACCGACACGGTCGCCCGTATCAGGGGGGACGAATTCGCACTGCTGCTCCCCGAAACCACAGGAGAGTCGGCCCTGGCGGTGGCTGCGAAGGTGCGGCAGCAGTTGAAAAATGATGTGGAAAACCACTGGCCGGTTACCTTCAGTATGGGATTGGTGACCTACTTGAAATCCCCGGCCACCATCGACGAGGTGATTGGTCGTGCCGACCGCCTTATGTACAAGGTGAAAGAAGAGAGTAAGGATGCCCTTTGTTGGGAGGTGGTGGGGGAATGATGGTTATGTTTACCATCCTTTCCTGGCTGTCGCAGCATCGCTTATTTTCGGCAGTAATCATGCCAGAGCAGACCATTCCGGTTGTAAATGCGTGATTTATGCAGAAAACCGCACTCAAGGAGGAAGCACCCATGAAATGCATGCGTTACCGAAACATGTTTCTGACCTCAATGTTAGTCATGCTTTCTCTGCTGACCTGGATGATTCCGGCCGAAGCCTGGTCGGCGACATCCGATATGCGCTTGTCAAAGGGGCAAACGGTATATGTCTCGGCCTATTCCAATGTTTTTACCGGCCCCAGAAAGCGCCCCTTTCAGTTGGCTACAACACTCAGCATCCGCAGCACAGATATGACGACCGCAATCCGGATCATGTCCATCGACTATTTCGATACAAACGGCAAACTTATTCGCCGCTATCTTGAAAAACCTTTTGCCCTGGGTCCCTTGGCTTCAACCTACATCCACATTGAAGAAGAGGATGTCAGTGGCGGCTTCGGAGCGAATTTCATAGTCAGATGGGTAGGCGACAAGGTCGTGAATATCCCGATCATCGAATGTGTCATGATCGGCGCCAAATCGGGACAGGGGATATCCTTTGTCAGCCCCGGCCAAGAGATCAAGGAATGATTTAGAAAGTTACTCATGCCGTATGAAGCGCTCAAAGACATAGTGATACTGTTCGGACTGGCACTGGTAACGGTAGTCCTGTTCCGTTCTCTTAACTTTCCCTCCATCATCGGTTTTCTTGTTACCGGTATCCTGGCAGGGCCCTACGCGCTGGCTTTTATCAATGATACCCATCAGGTTGAACAGATGGCCGAGATCGGTGTGGTGCTGTTACTGTTTACCATTGGCATCGAACTCTCCACGAAGGAGTTGATGCGGATCAAGCACCTGGTGCTGTGGGGCGGAGGTCTGCAGGTTCTGGCTAGCATACTGGCAGTGGCTGCCGTGGGGGTTGCGTTCGGACTTTCCGGACGCCAGGCGACCTTTTTAGGTTCTCTGGCCGCGCTTTCCAGCACGGCAATTGTCATGAAGCTTCTGATTGATGCCGCCCAGTCCGATTCTCCCCACGGCAAGATGGCCATGGGCATCCTGATCTTCCAGGATCTGTGTATCGTGCCGCTGATGCTTTTGACCCCGCTGCTGGCGGGAAGCGGTAACGGCATCCAGGGCATTCTGATCATCAGCGCCAAAGCTGTCGCCGTTGTCCTGGCAGCCCATTACGGCGCCCGCTTTCTTGTCCCGTGGATATTCAAACAGATTGTCAGAACCAGAAGCCGTGAACTGTTCATCCTGACCATTATCTTCATCGGACTCGGCACCGCCTGGCTGACCGCTTTGGTGGGGTTGTCGCTGGCACTTGGAGCCTTTATTGCCGGCTTGGCCATCTCCGAGTCCGAGTACAGTCATCAGGCTTTGAGCGACATTATCCCCTTCCGGGAAGCCTTCATGAGTCTTTTTTTTATCTCGGTGGGGATGCTGCTTGATCCTGCCGTGGTGTTTAAACACCCACTGCTGATCATCTCTCTGGTGGGCACTGTCCTGATAATCAAGACGCTCGTTACCACCGGAGCGGTCATGGCACTGGGGGTGCCCATGCGGATCGCCATCATCACGGCGCTTTCCCTGGCCCAGATCGGTGAATTTTCCTTTGTCCTCTCCCAATCCGGGGTCAAATTCGGGCTGCTCACCCCTGAACTCTACCAGATATTCCTGGCCGCCTCCATCGCCACCATGGGACTGACACCGGCTTGTCTCAAGTATGCCGGCCCGGTTGCGGATTTCATCGTAGGGGTTCTGCCCCATGAATGGACCAAGGGAAAAGGTGTCCTTGCCAAACATGAGAAACCGGTATCCCTGAACGACCATGTCATCATTGTCGGTTACGGCGTAAACGGCAAGAACCTGGCCCGGGTGCTCAAAAGCCTCCATATTCAGCATGTCGTCATTGAAACCAATCCCTTCACCGTCAAAAGCGAGGCGAAAAAAGGTCAACATATCCTCTTCGGAGACGCTTCAAAGCGGGAAGTGCTGGAACACGCACACATCGGCAAAGCCCATGGCATGGTGGTTGCCATATCGGATGCCGCCACCAGCAGAAGGGTGGCTGTCCTGGCTCGACAGATCAACCCGTCCATTCATATTATCGTCAGAACCCGCTATATGCTAGAAGTTGAGCCGCTCTACAAGCTGGGAGTCAACGAGGTTGTTCCCGAGGAGTTTGAAACCTCCGTGGAGATTCTCTCTCGCGTCCTGAGGAATTACCTCGTGCCGCAGGATGATATCGAACGCTGCATCGCTGAGGTTCGCAGTGAAGGCTACGAAATGCTCCGCACCCTGAGCCGCAGACACAGCCATGCCGTGGGAATCAGCGGCTATCTTTCGGGAGCGGAGATCGCCACGTTCAGGGTACATAAAGATTCGACTCTCGAAGGGACAAGTTTAAAGGAAGGCATCCTGAGAAACAGGTCCGGAGCCACCATTCTTACCATCAAAAGAGGCGAGGAGCTTATTCCGAACCCCGACCCTGTCTGGGAGTTGCGGGCCGGAGATATAGTGCTGCTCCTGGGGACGTCGGAACAGCTCGCCGCAGCCGGCAAATTATGCGTATACCTGTCATCCCCGAATTCTTCTGCCGGAGATACAGTCTTATCAGGCAGTTAGAATCTGGATTCCGGCTTAAAGCCTGCCGGAATGACAACTTTTTCGCATTAATTATTCATAGGAGAGGGTCTGATGTTGTGCGCATATCCGAAATATATCGGGATGCCTCTCGTTACCAAGCTCCTGCTTGGTAACGCACTGGCCGCCGGTAAGCTCCAGCTTACCGAGACCGGGAGATGCCAAGCAGGAGCTTGTCGTACCGTTGCGTAACGCAGCAATAGGTGCGTTACGAGGAATAACCAGTGAACCGGCTTTCCCTTCGAGATCAGGGGGTTTTAATAATGAATTCAGCCCTCCTGTTTTTCGCCCAAGTCGTTTCGTCGTGTCCGATCATGGCGGGTTTTTCTTCGCCGTAGCTGATAATGGAAAGACGATCAGCGGAGACACCAAGGGTCAGCAGGTATTTCATAGCCGCCTTGGCTCTCAGTTCACCAAGGGCGAGGTTATAATGATCGGATCCCCGCTCGTCGCAGTGTCCTTCAATCTGCGCTTTGAAAACGGGATTTTTTGCAAGCCACTTGTAATTACTTTGCAAGGCACTTCGGGCAGCCTGGGAAAGGGTGTAGGAGTCGAAATCAAAGTAGACTTTTTCGAGAGCATCTGCAAAAGGAATGGCTCCGGATGCCTCCTTCGTTGTTTCTCCATTGACAGCCGTTTCTTTTATGGCCTCTTGGGCAATAGACTCTCCGCGTTCCTGGGAGTCTGCCGGAGAAGCTTGGTCGGTCTGGGTTATCGCGGGGGAAGCTGTTTCATCGCTTCTTACCATCTCCTTTTTGGCACAGCCGGCAATGTGCGCTATGCAAACAACGGTCAAAATAAAAAATGTTATATTTTTCATACATATCTCCTTATTTGTAATAAAATAGCAGCGTTTAAAGGTAGTTACCTTCTGAGAAATGTAGCCGCACTGCATTGGCGCCGACAACGTATTCCTGGTTGGGGAGCTTGAGCACAGATATATACCCAGATTCCCCGTTTGGTGTCTGCCAACATACCGCGACCTGTAGTGATTGGAACAGCTTCTCTGCATGGGTTGGGAATACGCTAAAGGATGCTCATCCCACTTTCGGGACTTTTCAGGCAGGAGGGACGATTATGTCCTGGTATACTGCTAAGAGGGCTTGGTACGGTTTGGTAAAAGTGAGAAAGGCAATATGTGGCAAGTAAGTCGGCAGCAAATGGGTACTGCCGAAAAAAGAGGAGTAGTCGGTGAAGGATTGCTTCGGTGGCTTGAAGTCATTAAGTCCAGTGTCAGTTTCATTATCATCTGCAACGAAAAAGGTATTGTGGGAAGCGACTTCCTGGGAAGTTTCCACCAGTTCCTTCATGTCGAAGTTGCTCAAGACGACGCTTAAAGAAACCACGAGTATGGTAAATGCCGCAAATTTTCGAAATGAACCGATGTAGAGCATGAATCCCAACTTTAACCCTGTAAGATGCCAAGGAAACTCGCTAGATAAATAAGGCCTCTTTTTAATTATGTCAAGGAAATTTTGACACAGGAAGGTACAACTAAAATTGAAGGGACCGGTCTTGGTATGCCTAAAGTCATTGAGGGGCATGCAGGCACGCTTGGTATCAACAGCAAGCAGGGAGTAGGAACGGAGGCGGCAATACGGTTGCCGTACAAAAACAGGCAGAAGTTGATGCGCTAATCAGAGGGAGGATACACATGTTCAAGAGAGTCATGCTGTTTCTTATCACCAACCTGGCAATCGTTTTCGTGCTCGGCATCGTGCTTAACCTGCTGGGGGTCGGCCGCATCCTGGATGAGCAGGGAGTGGGC
>JBAQKZ010000166.1:0-2960 GCA_049301475.1 Geobacteraceae bacterium
CGGATTTTAAAGGCGTTCGGTTATGCAGTAACAACTGGTGGGGTCTTACAAAAAGTTGCGTAATAATGTTAGTTATTACGTCTGGTTATACTATTTTTCGCCATTTTGCTCTTAAACTCCTGTATGAAGGTCGTGAAGACATGGGTTGTCATGTAGAAATGACCGGCCAGGGATGCCGTCACTATGAAGGCTATTTCTCAGAAAATCCCTGGCAAACTCTTTTTGAGGCCGTACTGTCTCTAAACGCCAAATTCACCCGCCTTGATCTGGCAATAGATAACGTGGACGGCGCCCTGACTCTTGATAACATCTGGAATGCCATTCAGGAGCATGACAAGTTCATCAGAACGCAATTCCGCGAATGGCGCAGAATCCAGAAAGGGAGCTTTGAAAAAGGCACAATGATCACCGGTGATACCATCTATCTCGGCTCCACCAAATCCCACGTCCAGTTCCGCATTTATGACAAGGCCCAGGAATCCGGCGTTGAAGGTCACTGGATACGCTTTGAAATCCAGCTCCGCGACAAACGGGCGCATGAAGCCGCAAAACTCTTTGCCACCGGTGAACCTGTCGGGAGCCTGGCAAGCGGGATCATCAATAACTATTTCGCCATCATCAATAACGACGACTCCAATATAAGCCGTTGCACCCTGCAAACATGGTGGGCGGAGTGGCTGCAATCCACCGAGAAGATTCGCCTCACAACCGAACAGTCTATCAAGCTCGTCCCTGACTCAATGGATTTCATCAAAAGACAATACGCCCCCTCAATCGCAATGATCAGAAAATTCCTGGGCGCTGCTCCGTTCAAAGGTTTTATGGATGATATTCTGGAAGACGGTCAAGAGCGGATGGGTGCCAAACATGAAAAAATCCTGGCCGATTCTGAAGCTATCGGGAGGATCGCATGAGCAACAATAAGGATGTCAAACTTGCGGCCTGCTTCCCCGGCCTGATCGACGTATGCGAAGCGGAAGATGGACAACTGCTATACCTGGTACGCCAGAACGAAGAATTTTTACTGTTGGAATCAGCAATGGTAAACGGATCAGAAGTGATGCCCCCCGAAAAAGAGCACTTCCCCTTCCTGCTGCCTCAAGCTGAAACAGTCATGGCATATATTAACCGGGATGATGTCGATCTGTACGATGATGTTCTCACCTACCTGAAACGTTTTTCAGCCCTGGACGATCATCAATGGGCAGTGGTGGCTCATTTCGTATTTCTCACATACCTGCATAACCATAAGGATATCTCCTATTGCCCAATCCTGTTATTCCATGCCGTGGCGGAACGGGGCAAGAGCAGAACCGGCAAATCTATTTCCTATCTGTCATACCGGGGCATTCACCTGAGTGAATTGAGAGAAGCCAATATTCTGCGTTACTGCGAAAACCTCAATAGTATGCTCTTCTTTGACATCATGGATATCTGGAAAAAAGCAGTTCAAACCAGATGCGAGGATTAACTGCTTGGCAGATTCGAAAAGGGCCAGAAAGCTTCTCGGGTGTTATTTCCTGAAAAGGGAGCTTTCAGGGATATGAAGCATTATGAAATATATGGCCCGACAATCATTGTCAGCAACGAGCAGCTTCACAAGGTTCTTGATACCCGGTGCCTTCCGATCACGATGCCGAACCTGCCCGGCAGCTATGAGAACCCGCATCCAGAAACAGCCCAGGAATTAAAAGCGCGTCTGACAGCCTGGCGGGGAAGACATCTCATCACAGAGCTTCCAGCAATAGAAGCATTAGAGGGTATTTCCGGCCGACTCTGGGATATATCAAAATCGCTCTTTCTCGTGAATAGTCTGCTTGATGTCAAAAGCACCGATCTGCAAGACGCTATCATCTCCATAGCAGGTGAACGTAACGAGTCAAAACAGGATTCAATCGAGGGGCGCTTGGTGGCAATCATCAGGGATATTACCGCCGAAGAGGGACTAGAGCGCTTTACAGACATCAACATCAAGACCAACAACATACTCAAAAAACTAAACGAAGAGCGGTCGGCAGACAAACAGATCACGCCGCAATGGGTCGGCAGAAAACTGAAAAGCATGAGCATACGACACAGAACGATTAATGGACGCTCCGAAATAGTGCTGACAACAGCAGAATATAAAACCCTGCTGGATCAATACGGCTTCGGCAGTAGGGACACGACAAACCCTACGGAAACCCTACCGGATAAAACTGCACAGATTCAGCATGATACGCATGTTGTAGGGAATAGTAGGGTTTCTGAACAAGCACCGGCCAAGAAATCAACCTTCAACTCGCCGGAAGAAAAAGAAATCTACCTGGCCAGATTAAGCGAATTGAAGCAAACAGGCACCATGACACGAGACGAAATGGAACAAGATGCACAAGAAACCCTGGAAGAGTGGAGGAAAGACCATGACCTCCCCTTCTGAAACTAATCTTTCACATTCGTCACAGATCAACAAGCTCCCGGAAACAGGCCTTGTGAGACTGTCACAGATTTTAGGAGACAAAAAAAAGGGAATACCCGCTATAATACCAGTGAGCAAATCGTCATGGTGGGCTGGTGTGAAGTCGGGACGTTACCCAAAGCCGATAAAGCTGGGAGAGCGAACGACCTGCTGGAATGTTATTGATATCCGTCAACTCATTAATCAGTAGGAAATGTAGCCTCACACAAAAAAACCACCTAAAGAAGGGGTTAGGAAGTAGTCTGTAGAGTTACGTTTATACGGTATCTTTTACGGTATCAATAAAAATCCTGAAATATTAATCATATAATTACGGATAGTTATAGCGTCGTTAAAAGTCGGCTGGGCTATAAACAGGCCCCGGAATTTTCTCCGGGGCCTGTTTCTGTTATTCCAATTCCAGATCAAAGCGCCCTCTTCGTTGGCTCGTCTTCGGCTCCTCAACATACTGGCTGTATGCCTTCGTCGCCTCAAGCCTCGCCGCCTTGACTGCATCTTTGAT
>JBAQKZ010000167.1:0-4882 GCA_049301475.1 Geobacteraceae bacterium
CGGCTATCGCTGCGGCCGAGCCGCCTGACGAGCCGCCTGCTATGCGGTCGAGGTCCCAAGGGTTTCTCGTCACGCCGAAGGCGCTCGACTCGCATGATGATCCCATTGCGAACTCGTCCTGGTTGAGTTTGCCGAGGAGCACCGCCCCCTGCTGCTTCAACCTTTGCCAGGAGGTGGCGTCGTAAGGGGGAATGAAATCGGCTAGCATCCTTGACGCGCAGGTGGTGCGGATCCCACGGGTGAGAAATATGTCCTTGAGGGCGACGGGTATGCCGGTCAGCATATCCATATTCCCCGAGGCGATCCGGGCGTCCGCTTCCTCCGCGCTTTTCAACGCCTCGTCGGGCGTCACGGTAATGAAGGCCTTCACCTTGGGTTCGACCGCCTCGATGCGGGCAAGAAACGCCTTTGTCGCCTCGACCGAGGAGACCTCCCCCCGTTTCAGCTTCCCGTGCAACTCGTGCAGGGTCAGTTCAAATAGTTTCATTTGCACTTCCGGAATTGGTTTCTGTTATTCGATTACTTTGGGTACCCTGAAAAATCCATCCACCCGCTCGGGCGCATTGGCGAGCGCCTGCCCGGCACCTATGGAAGGGCGTTCCATATCCTCGCGAAAGGCGTTTTCCATCGGCACCGCATGGGCCGTCGGCGCGATGCCGTCGGTGTCCAGTTCGTTGAGCTTTTCTATGTAGGCGAGGATGGCGCCCATCTGTCCGGTGAATGTCTCAACTTCCTCCTCGGACAGTTTAAGCCGGGCAAGCCGCGCCACATGTTTCACCTCTGCTCCGGTTATCTTCATCTGGTTCTCCATCGGTGGAAATAGCTTCAAGGAAGGGTCTTTTCTATCATAAATGGGAGAGAATGACAAGGCGGGCGAATCTTGCGGGCTTCATTCATGCCCTTTCCAGCCCCGCGAAGCGTAACAACAGCTTCTTCGGCCCGACCGACCTGAACCATACAATCACTTTCTGCGCATCCCCAATACCTTCTACCTTGCGGATGACACCGGCTCCGAACTTTGCGTGCCGCACCTCCATCCCCAGGCGTATTTCCTGGGATTCCTCAGGCACAACCTCCACTTCCCTGGTCTCCGGCTCCCGCCCGGCGGTGAATACCGCCGCCAGGTTATGGGGAGATGAAACAGCGGCAGGGACAGGTCTTTCCCAGCCCCAGCCACCTGTTGCCACTCCCTGCGCTTCATCCTCGTGGTCAACGAGTTCCGGTGGAAGGTCATCGATAAAGCGGGACGGCTGGTTGTACTGCTCCTGGCCGAATATCCGGCGGCGCCGGGCGTTGGTGATATAAAGCTGTTCCCTGGCCCGGGTCATACCCACGTAGCATAGGCGGCGTTCCTCCTCCATCTGCTCGTCGTCGTTTAGCGACCGGAGATGGGGAAAGAGCCGCTCTTCCATCCCTATCATGAAAACCAGCGGGAATTCCAGCCCCTTGGCCGAATGCAGGGTCATGAGGGTTACCGATCCCTTTCCCCCTTCCCCTCGCTTCAGGTCGGATATGAGAGCCACCTGTTCCAGAAAGGTCGCCAGGGTGCGCTCCTCGCTGGTCCGCTCGAACTCCTCGATCGCAGAGACCAGCTCCTGCAGGTTGGCGAGTCTCTCCTCCCACTCGCCGTTTCGCTCATCCTTAAGACGGGTCGCATATCCGGTCTCCTGTATGAGCCGCGCGGCGATTTCGGCAATGGCGACATCATTAATCATCCCCATGAAGCGTTCCAGCAGTTCCATGAATCCGGCAATCTTGCCCCGTGTCCCGGCTGCCAGAAGTCCTCCGGTCGTAGCAGTACGAAGCGCCTCAAAGAGGGATATCCCCTCCCGGTCGGCAAGCTCCGCCACCTTGTCCAGCGTGACATGGCCGATACCCCGTGGCGGCGTGTTTATGATCCTCCTGAGCGCAACATCGTCGGCCGGGTTGACCATGACCTTCAGGTAGGCGAGTATGTCCTTGATCTCCAGCCGCTCGTAAAATCGCATCCCCCCCACCATATGGTAAGGGATGCCCTCGGCCACCATGGCGTCCTCCACGACACGCGATTGTGCGTTGGTCCGGTAGAATACCGCGACTCCACTGATGTCGCCCCCATCACGCACGTGGCGTTCTATTTCCCGGCAGACGAATCGCGCCTCCTGCCGCTCGTCCTCCTGTCGCCGGTAGACTATACGCTTCCCTGCCGGGTTATCGGTCCAAAGGATCTTCCCCTTCCGCCCGAGGTTCTTTTCCACAACACTCCCGGCTGCGGTCAGGATGGTCCGGGTGGATCGGTAGTTCTGCTCCAGCTTCACCACATTCACGTTGGGGAAATCCTTCTCGAAGTGGAGAATGTTGCGTATATCGGCGCCGCGCCATCTATATATGGACTGGTCGTCGTCTCCCACCACGCAGAGGTTGCTGCGTTTGCCGGCCAGGAGTTTCACAAGCCTGTACTGGACAGGGTTGGTGTCCTGATACTCGTCCACCAGTATCCATTGATACCTCTCCCGGTAGCGTTCCAGCACCAGAGGGAACCCCTCGAAAAGCTGCACGGTCAGCATCAACAGGTCGCCGAAATCAACCGCGTTGCACTTTTTCAGCCGTTTCTGGTAAGAGGCGTAAACCTGGGTGAGCGTCTCCCGTTTGGCGTCCCCGGAAGACAACTCTTCCGGTGTCACACCGGCATTTTTGCGGTCTTCAATGGCTGCCGCCAGGCTCTTCAGCGGGAAGCGGCTTTCGTCCAGATGGAGCCCCGACGCCACCTCCTTCAAGAGGCGTCCGCTCTCCTTGTCGTCATATATTGCAAATGTGCCGGTATACCCCAAATGGTGAATTTCCCGGCGCAATATACGGGCGCAGACCGAGTGGAAGGTGGAGATAAGCGGCGCTTCGCCCCCCCCGAGGAGCCGCTCCACCCTGTCCCGCATCTCGCCGGCCGCCTTGTTGGTGAAAGTTACAGCAAGTATCTGGTATGGAGGGATCCCCCGTTCCCTGATGAGGTACGCTATGCGGTGAACGATCACCCGCGTCTTGCCGGAACCGGCGCCGGCCAGGACCAGAAGCGGCCCCTCGGCATGAAGGACCGCCTCTTTCTGGGGGGGATTAAGCTGGTTGAGGAGGTTCATGTAACTTCCTTTGACGGGTGTGGCAGATGTCAGGATTTCGGCAGCTATGTCTTTGAAAAATTCCGCGAGGGCAAAGATTCGGGATGGATAGGGATCACAGGTTTTTTGCTTTTCAAAAGGCTTTTATTCTCTCCGGTCACCATATAATAGGTGGTGAATTCAAGTCAAATAATTACTGCCCATCCGGAAACTTAAGGATGAGGCACTATTGCAGTTGTGGCGCTTCTGGATTTCGGAATGTGTGCCCAGTGTACACAGGCAAAATCAGGAAGGGCGCTGTTATTTATTGACAGTTTTTTTAACCTGTGCCTTGCTTGGGGGACAGCCGGGTCAGGCATGGAATGAATGAAAGGTGCGGAAAAGGAAGTTCCAATCGGATAGCCGGGGGGGTCCCCCGGCCTCCACACCGCCAGGAATACGGTCGCCTCTCCTGCTTTCGACAGTACAGCACAGTACTATTGAAGTATGCGGTTAGAATTTCATCCTGATCCCAATCACCGCGTTGTGACTCTCAAGTTTCATTTCTGTCATGCTGCGCAGGTCTGAATCGAATCTGGCTTTGGCAGTGCCGAAGTAGCGGTAACCGAGGTCCAGAGAAAGCTGCGGGTTAAGAGCGATCTCCAGTCCGGCGCCTGCCTGATAGGCAAAGACGGTGGCGTCGTCTGCAGAGTACAACAAAATCCGTTGCTGCACCCCACTGATTATATCGGTTCCATAAGTGTCGCTCAGGTGCAGCACGGCGAAACCGATGCCACCCCCCCAGTACGGAGTGAACGGGCTATCATTGTGCAGGTCATGGAAGAGATTGAACATTGTGGCAAAAGCCCCCAGGTTGCCGCTGACACTTCGAAACCGGAACCCGTCAGTCTGGTCGGTGATCGATTTTATTTCGGAATACTTGTAAGAAAGCTCACATTCCATACGCATGATGCCGAAATCGTAACCAGTAGCCCCCCCTACGTTAATGCCGGGATCAAACTCCATCAAGTCATCAAAGGTCTCATTGGAGATAAAATCAGAGTTTGTCACGTCTGTGTTTCTAGGGATGCTCACACCAAGGAAACCGGATACATAACCCCCCGGTCGATCGGAAATCGCCGCGCAGATACCGGGAAGGGCAAGGAGTGCAAGGGCTGCAATAGTTGTAAGTCTCTTTTTCATGCTATTCCTCCTCGAATGATTGGCCTGCAACCAGAAGCGTCAGATATTAACTCTATACATACTTGAAGTTCTAGGCGGTTGATGCTCCCTTCATGGACTTATCAGCGTCTGCACAGAGGGAGCTTAACGCAGTGGCGAGTAGTCAGTCGGGTGCAGAATTGTTATCAAGCGACAAAACGAACGTAGCAGAAATAGGTTTCTTTGTAAAATATAATTTCTTTCGGAACCCCCACCTTTGGTGGGGGACTGGAGTTTGGACATTTACCGGTTCAAGTATATGCATAGGGCATGATATTTTTCGCGATGTTACGCTTTAACATGTCGGTAATTGGTGCTTCGCTGATTTCCTGCCTAAGTAGCGTAATCAGGTCGAGAGCCGAAGGTCTGTTTGCTTTTTTTCTCCATTTTGGCAAGGGAACAAAGTCATGAGTACGTCCAGGTCCGGACTTTTTCAATCCCGCAAGCAGCAAGAGGCTGTAGCCGACAACAGCAAATGCCGGTTGTCGTGGAACAGACTTGTCGGACCATACCTGAGCGTTTCCGACACCAATGGTATCCTTTTGCTCACGATGATTGACCTCTATCTGCCAACGATCAAAGTAACATTGCAG
>JBAQKZ010000168.1:0-6866 GCA_049301475.1 Geobacteraceae bacterium
GGCGGAGCAAGAATCGTAGACAAATTCAAAGAACGAAAAGCTTTTTTAGGGGTAGAACCAAAATCAAAAGCAGAAACTACCATCTTAAACCCAAAGGATTATTGTCTTGACCAATGGGTCCACTAAATCGTTTCATAATGGCACTTTTCATGATTCCACCACCTTATCGTCATTTTCAAGCTCTTGCAGGTATTTGGCGTAGGCAACATCCTTTAGAATCGTTTTGATTTTCTGTTTGTCCTTGTCGGAAAGCTCGTTTTTGATTTCTCCTTCAGGGTAGCATTCCAGCATAAACTCCGTATCGTGCTTGAAAGTTTCCTCGGTGATTTTAGTAAGCCTTTCTGGCAATTCAAGATCGGTTATTTCAAAGGTATCCGGGCTAAAATAACGCACCGATGGTTTATTGTATTCGTTGTGATCTCGCCCATGGAAACAAGGATCGCCCTTGATGGAAGGCCAGTAAATGCCGAAAAATTCCGATCTCCCGGACTTGTAAACCTTGGCAATTTGAAGACTGCCACCCACTTCTCGAACGGAAGAATCAAGGGCGATATCCCGCAGAACCCGTAACGGTTCCATATCCAGTTTTGAGTCAAGCCGGTCTTCACCAATCAGAATAGCGTTGAAGCGATCTTTTGCTTCCTTTTCAATATCAATAGCCGTGCCGCCCATAAAAGTGTAAAAGCGGGTTTTGTTGGCATTGTTGGTTAATTCGTCGAAAAGAAAACCCTCTGCATCCTGTGAATAGTACAATTTCCAGATACGAAAACTGTTCGTCTGCCAGCACCACCCGCCAAACAGAAACCGTGCGCTGCCACGCAGTTCATGGATATTTTCGCCGGTGACTTCCGATACAATCGTTTTGATGAGGCTGGTAAAGAGTTCTGAAACATGGTTAAGAATTTCAGAAATGCTGGTCTCGGGATTTTCCAGGCGCTGGTTGAAATTCAAGGAAGACACCAGATTGAGAATCAGGGGATAAGCTCGGGCTGTCTGTCCGGCAAAGCAGAGCAAACAGTCTTTGCGGGGCAGTTCAAACAGCTTGATCCCGTGATCCCATTTCTCACCACCGGTAAGGGTGCTGTCGGTGGCAAATATGAGTTCATCCGTGTTGTTTATCTGTCGTACCCATGCTGTGCAGAGCGTCATGCCGCCACCTCATCACGAACATCAATTTTCCCCGTGACCACTTCTGAAATCAGGGTGGTCCGATATTCTTTTAATAAATTAATCTGCTTTTTGAATTTATCGATGATGGTATTCAACCGAGAACATTCCGTTTCGATGTGGACAACGATTGAAGTTTGTTCTTTCTTTTCAGGCAAAACTACTGGGAAGTCTTGAAGCATAGGCAATCTTAAAGAATCAACAGTTGATTTTGCGGAAAGCCTTATAACCTCTTTATAGAAGTAGCTTTTCATAAAATAGAATAAGAACTTACCATCAACCTCTCTAAAATCGCTTATCCTGTATACTCTCTGGTGGTAATCGAACTTTCCATTTGCATAATGGAATACTTTGCCAACACCAACGCCATCACCTGCAGTCAAGATGGCCTCTCCGTCAAACGAATATGTTGAAATTCGTTCAATGGTTTGAGACCTAACATAAAATGGATATTCTCCGTCATCTTCACGGTTCTCCGTATCTTTTCCCCCTGTCTGAATATCACTGAGGTATTTCAACCTCTTCACTTTCCAATACTCAGAAATATCTCCAAGCCATTCAATACCGGAAGGTTTGGTCTTTGCCTTTGGGTCAAGTCCCTTGGTCACTGCATGGTTGATTATTGCTGATTTTTCTTCTTCGTAGAGTGTAATCAGCTTTTCTTTACGAATGATGAGCTGGTCAATCTCGGCGGTTTTTCGGTCGAGGAATGAGGCAATGGTGGTTTGTTCGGATAACGATGGAACTGCAAATGGTATTTGATTTAAAACCTCTTGCGTCATGCTTGGTACTGCAGAACCATATTTGTGTAAATCAAAGTTTATGGTTGTACATATGTAGTAAAAGTACTTCGGGTTAGTTTCAGATGGAATATCGGTATAATATGCAGTATCAACAGACCAAAAAGGAGTTTCTATGTACTGAGGTTTATCTATGGTGCCTTTACGACCCAGCAATACAGAGGGTTCACTGTGCAAGCTTTTATTGGCATAACCGAAAATGCCACCAGTCCCAATTATTGGATGTATCCCGTTTATATCCCAGACATTTTTATGGTCTTGCCCGTTTAATATTTTAGCTAAGCGTTTTAGCCTCTTTACTTCCCACCCCTCCGGTATCTCCCCAATCCACTCAACCCCGGAATCCTTGTATTTCTCGTACTTCCTGATCATAGAAGCACCATCTTCTCAAGCTCCAGAGTCTCTTCCTCAAGCTTCAAAATATCAGCCTTGATCTCACTCAGCGAACGAAGCGGCTTAAATTCGTAGAAATACTTAGTGAAGTTGATTTCATAACCGGTCTTGGTTTTGCTCTCATCAATCCATGCATCGGGAACATGGGGTCTTACTTCCCGCTCGAAATAATCCGCAATGGTCTGCTTCACCAACTTGCCGTTCTCATCCTTCCGCAGAAAGAGGATGTTTTCAAAATCACGCAGGTTGGCATCTGCCTTTGGCCCGCCATTTTTCCATTTTGCAATCTTGCCCTTTTCATCCCGCTCCGGGCGCTCCACGGTAATGCGCCAGTAGCCAAAGAAATCATTCGGATATATTTTGCAGAATTCATTTTCCATGAAGTCGCCGTAAATATTGGTGATAAAACCTATCCCCCGGCTGTTGCCGTCCAGGGGAATCTCTTTTCTCTTGTTGCCCAGACTGCGTGACATCTTCTGCCAAAAGCGGTTTTCCGTGATCGCCGGATTTTCATCATCCTTGCTGCCGGTGGCGTTGATAAGCTGAATCTTCCCTTTGCGCTCTTTGTCCTTATGGTTGGTCAAAATCCAGATGTAGGTGGAAATGCCGGTGTTGTAAAAAAGCTGATCAGGCAGTGCGATAACGGCTTCCAGCCAATCATTCTCAATAATCCACTTGCGGATTTCACTCTCTCCGCCACCCGCTTGGCCGGTAAAGAGCGGCGAGCCGTTGAAGACAATGCCGATGCGGCTACCGTCCGGCTTCATCTTGGAAATCATGTGTTGCAGAAACAGGAGCGAGCCGTCATTGATGCGCGGCAGGCCTGCGCCAAAACGCCCGGCATAACCTTTCTTCTCCGCTTCCAGCTTGATGATCTTTTCCGCTTTTTTCCAGTCCACACCAAAGGGAGGATTCGAGAGCATGTAATCAAAACGCTCGCATTCCAAGCCATCAACCGTAAAGGTATTGCCCATCTTCACATTGGCAGGGTTTTGCCCCTTGATCAACATGTCCGATTTGCAAATGGCGTAGGATTCCGGGTTGATCTCCTGGCCGAAGACTTCAAGTTTGGCCTTGGGGTTGAGCTTTACCAAATACTCCTCCGCAACAGACAACATCCCACCCGTACCGCACGCCGGGTCGTACAAGGTCTTGACGATGCCTTCCTTGGTGAGGATATCGTTATCACTCTTGAACAACAGATTCACCATCAGCTTGATAACTTCACGGGGGGTGAAGTGCTCTCCAGCGGTTTCGTTGGAAATTTCGGCAAACTTCCGGATCAGTTCTTCGAAGACATACCCCATTTCCATGGTGGTGATCCCGGTCAGGTCGATCACCGCAAACTCTTTTACCACCTTGAAGAGAAGGTCGGTCTGCGGGTCATCCATACGGGAAATGTGGTCGTCGAAGTTGAAATACTCGACAATTTCACGGGCGCCATAAGAAAAGCCGTTGATATAGTTGCGCAGATTGGCGGCAACATGGGTTGGGTCGGCCTTGATTTTTTCAAAATCGAATTTGCTTCTGTTGTGAAAATTGAGCTTGGCAACCTTGTTCAAGGTGAGGTCTTTTGCGCTATCGGAGAGTTTTTCTATCTTTGGCAGGTAATCAAGAACCGCTTGTTTGGTGGGAGCAAGAATACAATCAAGGCGTCTGAGAACAGTCATCGGTAAAATGATTTTGCCGTAGTCGGACTGTTTATAATCACCGCGCAACAAATCCGCGACACTCCAGATTTTGTTGGCCATTCCTTTAAAATCAATCATCTAGTTGGGCCTCTCATTATAACGCAGTCATTTTACATATTTCGTAGATATTCTGGGGATACAAGGACGACATCCTTCTATTTATCTAATTGACATTCCGCGCTTCTTTATAGATAGTTTCCATCCGGAAACTAAATATATGCCGATAAAATCAGGACTAAAGAGAGTCAAGCAGAGCGCTCCGGCGGAGTGGCACCTGCTCATCAAAATCTCCGGCCTCTCTCTCGGCATACATGTCGTAGCGCTGGCGACAATGCTGACATTGTCAGACGAAAGGAAGCCCTCACCTTATCTCCCTCCCCCGATGCTTTCAGTCGACCTCCGACAACCGGGATTTTCCCGCAATGAGGCGCTCACCCCGCCGCGCAGAGTGTCCCGACCCTTGCCGTTGCCGCAAGCTATCCCTCCACGGCCCTTGCCAGCCACGGTTTCGTATCTGTCGGCCAACAGTCTGATACCGACAGCGGCCCCTTCCCCGGCAAAAACGGCGACCAGGCCACCTTTGGCCGACGGGCCGCTGGCTGTAATTCCGGGGGATCCTGGAGGCTCTCCGCGGGAACCTGTTCATGAGAAGCGGGCGGACATTCCTCCCAGCAGTTTCCCTGAAACGGGATCAGTCCGCTCCGATTATCTTGCCCTCTGTCGGCGACTCATAGAAAACAACAAGGATTATCCGCTGATGGCCCGGAAAGGAAGAATTGAGGGGGCGGTGCTTGCGCGATGTGTGCTTGAGCGCACTGGGGCGCTCAAGAGTTCCGGCGTCAGCAAGAGTTCCGGTTCCGGGCTACTGGACAACGCCGCGCTGCGGGCAGTTCTGAGCGTAGGCCGGTTTCCGCCTCTCCCTCCAGAACTTCCCGGCTCGGAACTGGTGTTGGATATACCTATCACCTTTCGCCTGGTTGCTTATTAAGAGGCACTACTTGAAGAGTGGCGGCAAGGTCGTAAGCCGCCATCCCTTGTCGTCCGGCCCCTCTGAATATCGCCAGAGCTGGAGATTTTCCAGGGTTTTGACCCGGCTAGACGGGGGTAGGTAGTAGTCCACCGCCACCCGCGTCTCAGCCGTCCCCTTTTCAGGCGTACACTCCTCTGTCAGAACCCGGTAATCCGCCACCTTCACCTCCCTGGCCGCCTCGGCCCGCAGCAGGCACTCCTCGCGCCGCGCCTTGACAACGAACGAGATGCAGGCCTGGTCTATTTCCTGCCAACGGAGCATCCGGTTGTATTCGCGGAGAGCCAGGGTGAATTCCTGGGCGGCGTTGTAGTTGCGGTACGACTGGCAGGCGGGAAGGAGAGCAAAGATTGCCAGAGCCGGAATGATGCGATAGACTTTCATTTGAGGCCTCTTTCGGGTGCTAGGAGTCTGTCGGACTTAGGAAATCGAAGCGAAAATTCGGCTGGGCGAGGACAGATTTTGTCGATTTTGAAGGTCAATAGTTGTTATATTGACCAAGAAAGCGGCGAAATATGGACCGTCCAGACGGATTTGCAGCAGATTTACCCTAAGTCCGACAGGCTCCTAACCCTTGATGAATTTTATCAGTTCCACTGCAATATCATATTTGCCAAAGGGGGGGATGATATAGAAGCCGCCAACCCGGTCTCTAACCTGTGTGATGAACTCCTTTGCAATTGCGAGCCCCTCCCGCACACCCGCATCCTTTTCCTTCCCCCGCATCCTCAGACGGACCTCGTCAGGAATGACAATCCCGGGTGCCTCGTTGTGTAGGAACTCGCAGTTCCGTCCGCTCACCAGCGGAAGTATCCCCGGCAGGATCGGAATCGACAGATGAGCGGTCTGCGCAAGCATTGAGTCCAGGCGCTCAAGGTCGTAAACCGGCTGGGTCTGCGCGAACTGGGCGCCGTTTGCGACCTTCTTCGTCAATCGGGCCACCTGCGCCTCTATCCTGTGGACATTGGGATTGAAGGCAGCCCCAATGGTAAAGCCGGTCCCACGGTCAATAGAATTCCCGAGACTGTTAATCCCCGCGTTCAGGTCGGTCAGCAGTTTTATTAGACCAAGCGAGTTCAAGTCGTAGACCGACGTGGCCAATGCCTGTTCACCGAGCCGGGCCGGATCGCCGGTCACCGCCAGGATGGAGCGGACGCCGAGCAGTGACGCCCCCATAAGGTCCGACTGGAGCCCCAGGAGGTTTCGATCACGGCAGGTTATATGTACGATAACCTCAATGCCCACTTCTCTCTGTATGGCATTGGCAAGTGCGATGTTTCCAACCCGCACCCGCGCCAGCGGGTTTTCCGCCATATTTATTGCATCTGCCCCCGCTTCCTTTAGCGCCAGGCTGCCTGCCATCACCCTGCTACAGTCAAGCCCTTTCGGCGGGTCCAACTCCACGGTGACTACATGTTCACGTCCCCAGTGGGTGAGGAAACCTTTATTCCTACCCGTTGGCTCCTTCCGGGGCACGACCACCCCGCGCCGCCCCGCCGCCTGCCGGGATACCGGACGGATGCCTCGCAACAGCTCAGCTATCTGTTGGATATGTTCTGGGGTGGTGCCGCAGCAACCACCTATAATATTCGCCCCTGCCTCGACCATCTCCAGCGCCATCGATGCGAAGTAGGACGGGGTGGCGCGGTAGATGAGGCGTCCCTCCATGTATTCGGGGAAGCCGCTGTTGGGATAGGCTGCCAGCGGCCGTTCTGTAGCGGCTGCCATCCGGCGTATGTTTGAAAGGACCTCCAGCGGCCCGGCGCCGCAATTGACGCCGATGACCGC
>JBAQKZ010000169.1:0-2508 GCA_049301475.1 Geobacteraceae bacterium
GGTCGCCAAGAAACGCGGCGCCAATGCGGTATTGGTGGCAAGGGACGTGCTTGAGCGGGTCGAGCGTATGAAGGCGCAGTTTGTGCCGCCGGGAGTTGATCTCGTTGTCACCCGCAACGACGGGCAGAAGGCCGACACTGCAGTGAATCTGCTGATCAAGCATCTGGGTATTGCGGTGCTCGCCGTAGTACTGGTGATGGCAATCTTCCTGGGGCTGAAGGAAGCGCTTATCGTCTGCCTGAGCGTCCCGCTGGTCCTGGCTTTGACCCTGGGCGCGGACTACCTGTTCGGCCCGACCATCAACCGCGTGACTCTGTTTGCCCTTATCCTCTGTCTAGGCTTGCTGGTGGATGACGCCATTGTGGTCATCGAGAACATTCACCGCCAGTATGCCCGGCTGGGTGAGCGCGACAAACGCGAGGTAACGGTTCAGGCCGCCAACGAGATCGGCAACCCTACAAACCTGGCGACGCTGGCCGTGATGCTGGTGTTCCTTTCACTGCTGGTGCTGACCGGCATGATGGGACAGTACTTCTACCCGATCGGCTTCAATGTTCCCATCGCTATATTCGCTTCGCTGCTGGTGGCCTATACCGTAGTCCCCTGGGCGGCGAACCGCTGGCTGAGGCCGGGCAGCGGGCACGACCTTGAAAAACATGACACAAACGACCGGTTGCACCGTTTCTACCGTGCCGCCATGTCGCCCATGCTTAACAGCCCGCGGCTGCGCCGGAGAGTATTGCTGATGGTAGCGTTGTTCATCCTTCTTTCCCTCTCGCAACCTATATGGCAGTTTGTACGACCCGGCGGCGTCTCCGGTCCGCAGTCCTGGTTAGGCGTCGAAATAGCTATGTTGCCCAAGGACGACAAAAACACCTTCAACGTCACCATCGACATGCCGGAATATACACCTGTTGAGGCGACCGATCAACTTGCCCGCAAGATTGGAGCGGAGCTTCTCCTGAACCCTTATGTGCGCAACTATCAAAGCTGGATCGGTGAGGCCGGCGTCATAGATTTCAACGGAATGCTACGCGGTTCCGCAAGCAAGCAGGGTCCCCATGTGGCGGAAATCCGCGTGAACCTCATGGACAAGGCGGCGCGGAGCAAGAGCTCGATCGACATCGTGCGCGAACTGCGCCCCCGCATAGCGGCGCTTCAGCCCAGTTTTCCCGGCAGCGTGGTGCAATTGGTGGAGGATTCGCCGGGACCTCCGGTAAGAGCGCAGGTTCTGGCTGAGATTTACGGGCAGGACCTGCGCCAGTTGCGCGCGCTTTCCAAAGAGGTAGGAAACGCCTTCCGGCAAACTTACGACATGGTGGAAATGAACGATTCGGAAGTAGCAGACGTGTATGAGCATCGTCTGCTGGTTGATCGGGAAAAGGCCGCCCTATCCGGTATAACCGCTGCCGAAGTGGCCATTGCCTTGCGGCGCATGGTGGATGGCGAGGAAATGGGGCGTGCACATATTAAAGGAGAAAAAAACGCCGTTCCCATCCGCCTGCAAATTCCCCGCAGGCACCAAATCGACCCTGCCCTTCTGTCACGCGTTTATCTGACGAATCGCCAGGGAGATAAAGTACCGCTGTCCCAACTGGTCCGTGTCGCACCCGCCTGGGCAGACCGCCCCATACTACACAAGGATAGCGAGCGGGTCACTTACGTGGGCGGAGAGCTATCCCGCACAGCGCCCCTGTACGCAGTGCTCGACCTGGACCGTCGGCTGGACGGCATACGGCTTGCCGACGGGAGCCGTCTCACCACCGGGAATCTTAGCTTCAGCCCGGTGGCGCCGGACACCATAGACGGTTACAGGCTTCTTTGGGACGGTGAGTTGCGCCTTACCCTGGACTCCTACCGCGATATGCTGCGCGCACTCGGCCTGGCGATTATATTCATCTACCTGGTGCTGGTGGCCTATTACCAATCCTTCACCCTTCCACTGGTCGCCATGTCGGCAATTCCCCTGGGACTGGCGGGCATCTTTCCGGGGCACTGGATAATGGGTCAGTCATTCACCGCCACTTCCCTGATCGGCATCATAGCCCTGGCCGGGGTCGTGGTGCGCAACTCACTGCTCATCATCGATTTTGTGATGGATTACCACACCCAGGGAATGGGGCTGCGGGAAGCCATCCTTGAGGCCGGGGCAGTTCGTATGCGTCCCATTCTGCTCACCGCCCTGGCCATTATAATGGGGAGCGCAGTGATGCTCAGCGATCCGATCTTCGGCGGGCTGGCCATCTCTCTGATCTTCGGGACACTGGCCTCGACCCTGCTCACCCTGATCGTCATTCCTCTCCTCCTGTATCCGCTGCTCGGGCGCAAGCAACAGGAGCAGGCAGAAACGTTACAGTGAGGTTCCCCCATTCGGCCATTTGATTCTCTCAATTCATGCATTGTATCCTTGTTATGACTATGTTACTATGGTCATAATTCAAAGATGGAGGTGAAGTATGCCGCAAGCCGTATCAAAATCCCAGTTCAAGCCCCATTCACTGGAGTATT
>JBAQKZ010000170.1:0-2662 GCA_049301475.1 Geobacteraceae bacterium
ACCTGCCTCCTTGGTTGTGGCTCTGAGCCGTAGTGAGTTACCTCTCTACAGCATAACCCATGCTTGCAAGGATGGCAGGTCTTTTAGCATTTGACTCTGCTTGGCAACTGACAACCATTATGTCTAAGAAAGGAGGCAGGGGATGAAACTCACAAAAGCGTATGCGTTTGGCAAGACCGTGGAGCTTTCCTACGCGGAGGCGGAGCGAAAGGTTCGCGAGGAGTTGCAGAAGGAGGGTTTCGGAGTTCTGACCGAGATCGACGTAAAGCATAAGTTCAAGGAAAAGCTGGGGAAAGAGTTCCGTGACTACATCATTCTGGGCGCCTGCAACCCGGCCCTCGCTTACGAGGCGTTCAAGCGGGAGATTGATATAGGTACTCTGCTCCCTTGCAACGTGACGGTATACACGGGCGACGACGGGAAAACCGTTGTGATGGTCATGGACCCGGTGGCGACGCTATCCGTGATAGGCAACACGGAGCTGACCGGGTTGGCTACGACGGTGCGGGAGAAGATGGAGAGGGTGCTGGCGGCGCTGTGACAGGAAATTGGCATTAGCCCCTCTTTTTGAAAGGGGGAGGTTCGCAATAAAAGGAGGGAAGAATATATGCACATTGACAGAATGCTCAGAACCATTGCCGGAACCTTCATCATCCTCTCGCTGGCCCTGGCCCATTTCCACAATCCCAACTGGCTCTGGTTCACCGCCTTCGTCGGCCTGAACCTGTTTCAGTCGGGATTCACCAACTGGTGCCCGATGATTACGATCCTGGAGAAGCTTGGGGTCCCCCGGCTTCCGAAAAGCTGCTGTGAGAAGTGAAAGATAAGCGGAGCGCCGCCCCCGCTGCGATTTCCGGCCTGTTCACCGTAATCGCGGCGTGGACGGCGTGGTTGAACTCTTGAACGGCTCCAGTTCCTTCTGCAGTTCATCTGTCAGTCTGGTGATGGTTTCGATCTCCATCATGTTGACACGTGCTGCCGTGGCGTTGCTTTCGATGAGACTGCCAGCCTCTCGAACGTAGTTCAAAAGCACCTTTCCCACACTCATCTGCTGTGTACTGGTCTCCCATAGAGCCTTTATCTTCTCGTTGTCTTCCAGCACACTCTTCATGTGGAGACGGTTACCGCGGGCCTGTTCCTGGGTGGAAACAGTTATTTTCTGGGAAAGCATTCCCATGTTCTCCAACTCCCTTACAATCATGCCGATTCCTGTTTCCTGCTCCTGGCTCGCCTTGGTGGCCTGTTTGAGGCGCTCCAGGTTCTTTTCAGCTTCTTCGGTGATAAGCCTGCCCCCAGAAGCCTGTTCCACGGTAGCCGTGGCGATTTTCTGCACCATTGCAGAGGTTTCGGCTGCGCTTGTCTCAATCTTTGAAAGAGCATCACGTGCCTGGGCGGATATCTTCACTCCTGACAGAACCTTCTCCTTCCCCTGCGCGACAGTTTTCTGAACTCCCTCGGTTTCCTGTCGGATGTTTTTGACCAGATCCTTGATTTCACCCGCCGAGGCTGCGGAGCGGCGGGCCAGCGAGCGGACCTCCTCGGCAACCACTGCGAACGCATTTCCGCGTTCCCCCGCCTGGGCGGCGATGATGGCGGCGTTGAGCGACAGCAGATTGGTCTGTTCCACCACGTCCTGGATGATGTTAAGGAACTCCCCGACACGGGCGGAATAGACCGCGAGCCGGTTGATGGAAGCAACCGACTCCTCGTTGCTCTGCTCGATTTCCCGCATGGCCTGGAGGGTCGCTGACATAGCGCTCATCCCTTCCTGTGCCAGGTGGCGGACGTTTTCCGACTGCTCGGCCGCGTTCTGAGCATTGTCCCGCACATTGGCTATGGCGGTGGTGATCTGGTTTATGGAGGCAGAGGTCTCCTCCGTGGAAGCGGCCAGCGCCCCGATGTTGCCCGTGGTCTCGTTGATGCTGGCGGCCATCTCCTCCATGGAGGCCGAGGTTTCAAGCACCGACGAGGAATACGCCTTGATGTTGTCAGCGATGGCGTCGGTGGCGGCGCTCATCTGTGAGGAGATGGAAGCCTGCTCTTCACTCCGCGCCGAGATTGCCTCAATCTCCTTGAGAAGCGCGCCGAAATAGGCGATGGTCTCCCCGGCGGCACGCAGGGCCTCCTTTTCACTGGCCGCCTGATGCTCGTTTCCCTGCACCATGAGACGGGACTGCTCGTTTAATTGGCGGTACAGAGGGGATATCCGGGCGATGAGGGCTAAGACGTTTTCCACCATGGTCAGTATCCGGCTCATCAGCAGTTCATAGCATTCCAGTACTCGCTTAAGCTCATCCCCCCCACTGGCTATGGTTTCCAGTTCAGCATTGCCGGTAATCCTTTTTAAGGTCTGCCACTGTGTTTCCACGATGGAGTTCAGAACCTGCTTGATGCTATAGTAGCAGAATATTCCTATCATGACTCCAGCGGTTACAGTGCCGATGACGTATAAGGGGGAGAAGGCCTTTGCGCCGAAAAAGAGGTAGGAATAAAATGGAAATATAAGGCCCATAAAGAGGCCAAAACTGACCATGTACCTGAATCCGTGACGCTTTCATGGCTTCTCTCGCTTAAATGCCTCTGCCCTGGCGTTTAAGGACGTAGCGGCCACATTTGCGAAGTTCACTCGGCAAAGCTTAAGTGATACCGCGCAGGCAACGAT
>JBAQKZ010000171.1:0-1861 GCA_049301475.1 Geobacteraceae bacterium
GGCGTCGGCAGCGAGGCGGGCAGCGATTATGCGGCCTACCTCCAGTCGCGGCTCAAGGACGCCTTCAAGAGCACTATAGCCTATCAAAGCAAAAACCCCGAAGTCGTGCTCAGGCTGACCATTGATCGGTACGGCAGAGTTCTCCGTTTCCTTATGGAGCGTAGTTCCGGGGACAAGCTGTTCGAGGAAGCCGTGGCGCGGGCCGTAGGCCAGGCGGAGAAAACCTTCCCCCCCCCGCCTGGCGGCGGCACATTTGATTATGGATTTGTATTCCGGCCCCAGGGAGTAAGCAAGAATTGAAGAAACTGTTCCTCGTCCTGTTCATAGCACTCATTTACCCCTCGGTTCTCTCCGCCCAGGAGGGATATCTGGAGGTGTCCGCCCCCGGCAACCGGCAGTTGCGGATGGCTATCGCCACACCTGTTCCCCTTGACGGCGCCGTGCGGACAGACCTTGCACGTGAGATTGCCAATGTCTTGACTTTCGACATGACGCTGGCCGGACTGTTTTCCGTCGTACCGGCCGCTGGCGAAGGGCGTAGCGGAATCCGTCCGGGCGACTTCGACCTTGCCCCGTGGCGCGCCGCCGGCGTCGATCTCCTCGTCAAGAGCGGCTACTCTATGTCAAGCGCCTCTTTTACCATTGAATGCCGTCTCTACGACCTGGCTACAGGGAGGGAACTGACGGCCAAACGGTACAGCGGCTCGCTCAAGGAGCTGCGCAGGATCGCCCACACCTTCTCCGACGAGATCATGCAGGTCGTTACTGGCGAACGGGGCCCATTCACCGGCAAGATCGCCTTTGTTTCCAACGTTACCGGCAACAAAGAGCTTTACCTCATGGATTACGACGGCCACATTCTCCTTCGCCTGACGCATAACGGCTCCATCAACCTGAACCCTGAATTCTCCCCGACCGGCCGGGAACTGATATTCACCTCTTATAAGAAGGGGGGGGTCGATCTATTTAGACGCGAAATATTCAGTGGCACCGAGGCCCGTATCTCAGCAAACAGCGGCATAAACATAACCGCCGCATATGCCCCCGACGGCAACCGGATCGCCCTGGCCATGAGTAAGGACGGCGCCTCCCAGATATACCTCATCAGCAAGGAAGGGAAGCAACTGGCCCGGCTGACCAAAAACAACGCCATTGACGTATCTCCTGCATGGTCCCCGGATGGCCGCCGAATTGCCTTCGTCTCCGACCGTCTGGGTCGGCCTCAGATATTCGTTATGGACGCAGACGGCGCCAACCAGCGCCGCCTCACCACCAGCGGCGCGTATAACGCAAGTCCTCGCTGGTCACCAAAAGGAGATCGCATCGCCTACTGCCGCCAGTACGCCAACGAATTCCATATCCATGCCATCAACCCGGATGGGAGCAATGATACCCGGCTCACCACGGAGGGGAGCAACGAGCACCCGCGATGGTCGCCGGATGGCCGGTTCATAACCTTCAGCTCCCGCCGCGACGGTAGGGAAGCGATCTACGTCATGCGGGCCGATGGGAGCGGCCAGACCCAAGTGTCTCGGGGAAAGGGGAACGATCTCCATCCCACATGGTCACCCCGCTGGTAATGGATTCATAACAAATCCCAGTCACAATGAGTGACTCAGCGGCGAGGAGGGGGCCCAGACGTACATGATGAATAGTACGTTGAGGAGCACCCGACGAAGCCAATAACGTAATCGTTTGATTGCAACTTGGTATTACGGCAGCATTTGCATGGATATTCTCTCAATTCATGCATTGTATCCTTGTTATGACTATGTTACTATGGTCATAATTCAAAGATGGAGGTGAAGTATGCCGCAAGCCGTATCAAAATCCCAGTTCAAGCCCCATTCACTGGAGTATT
>JBAQKZ010000172.1:0-5840 GCA_049301475.1 Geobacteraceae bacterium
CGGCTTTGGCGGCGCCGACTCTGCCGTATGCTCCGGCGCAGAGTCTGCCGCGCGGTGACTGAAGGCCCGTTCGTCGAATTCTCCGGACTTGAGGCGGCGAAGCATATCCTTGTGCTGCTCTTTCATCAGCTCTTCCACCACCTGCTCAAGGTTTCCCACCTTGACGATGTCGGCATAGTTGGTCTTCCTGGAGGATATGATGGTTCCGCCACGGTAGAGAAGAGTGATTATATGAGGATTGCAGATGCCGCTGTCCTCTGTCTGGATGTGGAACATTTCCGCTTTGTACATCACGTTGTGATTGAAACCGACGATCATAGACGTACCCTGCCTAAATAAACGACGTATTTGTGGCAAACTATCACACAAATCAAATAGTTGCAACATAATAAAGTTTCACAAAATAAAGGTTCCGGTTATCAGCTTTCGATTTAATACGACTCCTACAGACAACCCAATACACCTCCCGACCTTGAAAGGGAAGGGAGCCCCATAAAAATCTCCTCTGGAATTTTGTGGGGTAATGCAATTTTCTAGCGGAAATAGTTGGCGGTGATCGTTTCCCATGCCCCCTGGGACTTCAGGAGCAGGTCGCAGACCTCGCGCACAGCCCCCCATCCACCCCGGTTCTTCGCCACGAAGTGGACATAAGGGAGGATATCCTCCACAGCATCGGCCGGGGCGGCGGCGAACCCGACCCGGCGCATGACCGGGACGTCGATAATATCATCACCGATGAACGCCGCCTGAGCGTCGTTAAGGCCGGTTTGAGCAAGTATTTCCAGGTAAGGGGCAAGCTTGTTGAGCGACTTCTGGTAGACGAGGCCGATCCCCAGTTCCCGCGCCCGGTTGGCGACCACCACCGACTCGCGGCCCGAGAGGATGGCCACCTCTATACCGGCACGCTGAACCATCTTTATGCCGTGGCCGTCCTTGACGTTGAAGAACTTGCTCTCCACTCCGTTTGAATCGAAGATGATCCGGCCGTCGGTCAGAACACCGTCAACGTCGAGGATAAGCAGTTTTATAGTTTTGAGACGTTCAATCATTAAGCGATTCCCGACTTCAATAAGTCGTGCAGATGGATAATGCCCACCGGTTTCCGGTCTCTATCGTCGTTGAAGACAAAGAGGGAGGTGATGGAATATTCCTCCATCCGCTGCAGTGCCTTGGCCGCCAGCTCTCCGCGCTTGATCCGCTTGGGGTTACCACCCATCAGTTCCGTGGCTTTCATGTTGAGGATATCGCAGCCCATTCCAAGCGCCCTCCGCAGGTCGCCGTCGGTGATAACGCCGATAAGGGCACCGTCATCCCCCGTCACTCCGGTGATTCCGAGCCCCTTGGAGGTAATAACGAAAAGAGCCTCGCGCATCAGGATATCGCGGGCGACCAGCGGCACTTCATCGCCCTGGTGCATAAGGTCTTCCACCTTGAGGATCAGCTTCTTGCCGAGCGTCCCCCCCGGATGGAACATGGCGAAATCCTCGGCCTTGAATCCCCGCTCCAAAAGGAGCGCCACTGCCACAGCGTCTCCCATTGCCAGTGTTGCCGTGGTCGAGGCGGTGGGAGCGAGTCCCAGCGGGCAGGCCTCCTCCTTGACTGAAATATCGAGAAGCGCGTCTCCTGCCTTTGCAAGTGTGGAATCCGCGTTTCCCGTCATGGCGATTAGTGACGCTCCCAGGCGCTTTATAGCAGGGAGAATCCGTAAAAGCTCCTCGGTCTCTCCGCTGTTGGATATAGCGATCACTACATCTCCCTTCATAATCATCCCGAGGTCGCCATGTATCCCTTCAGCCGGATGGAGAAAAAACGCAGGGGTGCCGGTGGAGGCCATAGTGGAGGCGATCTTCTGGCCAATCAGTCCGGATTTCCCCATTCCGGTTACTACTACCCGCCCCTTGGAGGAGAGGATCAGCCGCACCGCGCACTCGAACTCGCCGTTGATGGAGTCGGCCAAGGCAATGAGCGCCTCCGCCTCGATCCGGATTACTTTTCTTGCTTCTGCCAAGATCACTTAAAACCCCGTGATACCAATTCTAAATCAAGGCGCTATCTTCGTTGGCTCGTCTTCGGCTCCGCAACGTACCAGTTGTACGCCTTCGTCGCCTCAATCCTCGCCGCCTTGATTTCATCCTTGATTTGAAATTGGTATGAGTAGTTTACCGTTGCTTCACTATTGCATCAATCGCCTTCAGTTTTTTGAGCAGCAAAGGCAAATCGTCCAGCCTGACAGAATTTGGTCCGTCGCAGAGCGCATTATCCGGGTCCTCGTGGACCTCCAGAAAGATACCGTCAATGCCGGTAGCCACGGCCGCGCGCGCCAGATATTCCACATACTCACGCTGGCCGCCGGATGATGTTCCCTGGCCGCCAGGAAGCTGAACGCTGTGTGTGGCGTCGAAGATCACCGGGTAACCGGTCTCCCGCATGATCGGAAGGCTGCGCATATCGACCACCAAGTTGTTGTAGCCGAAGGATACCCCCCGTTCGGTCAGGACGACCTTGTCGTTGTCGGCCAAAAGAGCCTTGTCGATAACGTTAATCATATCCCATGGGGCCATGAACTGCCCCTTTTTGATGTTGAGGATCAGGCCGGTGCGTGCGGCGGCGACCACAAGATCGGTCTGCCGACAGAGAAAGGCGGGAATCTGCAGTACGTCCAGCACACAGGAGGCAGGCCCGACCTGTTCTATGGAATGTATATCGGACAGAACCGGGATACCCATCGAATCCTTGACCCGCGCCAGGATACGGAGTCCTTCATGGAGGCCGGGACCTCGGTACGAGTCCGCCGAGGTGCGGTTGGCCTTGTCATATGACGCCTTGAAGATGAGCGGGATGGAGACGCCGTTGCAGATTGTCATAAGCCGCTCCGCAACATGGAGAGTGTCGGCTTCGCTCTCCATAACGCACGGCCCGGCGATGAGAACAAGCGGCTTACCTCCCCCTATTTTCACCTTGCCTACGGAGATTTCCTTGACCATTGATATCCTTTTTTAGAAGCGGGAACAGGGATTGGGGATCGGCAAAAGAGTTTACCGGTCCCTAATCCCTGCCTTTATTATTCTCCAGCGCTGCGGCGATGAAGGCCTTGAAAAGCGGGTGCGGATTGAGCGGTTTGGACTTGAACTCCGGATGAAACTGGCAGCCTAGGAACCAGGGGTGGTCAGGGATCTCCACCATCTCCACCAGGTCTCCCTCTTTGTAGATACCGGACAGTTCCATGCCGCTGGAAAGTAACTGTTTCCGGTAGTTGTTGTTAAATTCGTAGCGATGACGATGCCGCTCCGAAATTTCGGTGGCGCCGTAGGCCTTCTGGGCAAAGGTTCCCTTGGTGAGGCTACAGGGGTAAGCGCCGAGGCGCATGGTCCCCCCCTTCCGGGAAACACCCTTCTGTTCCTCCATCAGGTGTATGACCGGGTTTGCGCAGTCCGGTTTGAATTCGGTGGAAAAGGCGTCGGAGAGGCCGCAGACATTACGGGCGAACTCCACAACCGCCATCTGCATCCCGAGGCAGATGCCGAAAAAGGGGATTTTCCGGGTCCGCGCCACCTCTATGGCCTTGATTTTCCCTTCGGTCCCCCGTTCGCCGAATCCACCCGGCACCAGAATACCGTTTATGTTGTCGAATAGTCCGTCTATACCCTCGCTCTCGATCTTCTCCGAATCGAGATATATTAATACGACCCGGCAATTATTACCGATACCTCCGTGGGTAAGCGCCTCTGCCAGAGACTTGTATGACTCGGTCAGGTTCACGTACTTGCCGACGATAGCGATATGAACCTCTCCGTTGTTCGGGTGGCGAAGCCTCTCCACCATTTCCTGCCACGGCGCCAGGTCGGGCGCTTTGGTCCAGATATTGAGCTTTTCCACAACCTGCTCGTCCAGCCCTTCCAGGTGCAGGGCCAGCGGCACCTCGTAAATATGTTCGGCGTCGGCGGCAGTAATAACCGCCTTTTCCTCCACATTACAGAACAGGGCGATCTTGGCCTTCATGTCGCGGGGAAAGTCCCGCTCGCAGCGGCAAAGAAGAATATCGGGCTGTATGCCTATCTCCCGCAGCTCCTTGACCGAATGCTGGGTCGGCTTTGTCTTCATCTCGTTTGCCGACTTGATGTAAGGGACGAGGGTCACATGGATATAGAGCACGTTCCCCGCACCCCGGTCGGCCCTGAACTGGCGAATCGCCTCAAGAAACGGGAGCGACTCTATGTCCCCCACAGTGCCGCCGATCTCCACGATGGCTACGTCATTCCCCTTGGCGTTATCCATTATCTTGGATTTAATCTCGTCGGTGATGTGAGGGATGACCTGTACCGTCCCCCCCAGGTAGTCGCCGCGCCGTTCCTTCTCGATAACCGAAAAATAAACCTGACCGGTGGTGAAGTTGCTCTTCCGGGATAGACGGGCATTTGTGTAGCGTTCGTAGTGCCCCAGGTCCAGGTCGGTCTCGGCGCCGTCGTCAGTGACGAAAACCTCTCCGTGCTGAAAGGGGGACATCGTGCCTGGATCGACGTTTATGTAGGGGTCGAGTTTTTGCATGGTGACCCTTAGGCCCCTGGCTTCCAACAGCGCCCCCAGTGACGCGGAAGCAAGCCCCTTGCCGATGGAGGAAACCACACCGCCGGTTACGAAAATAAATTTGGTCTTCATGTGTCTTTACCCTTACCTGCTTCTATCGTCTCAGCTTTTCCATCACCTGTTCCAGGTCCGCCGGGGTGTCAACTCCGATGGATTCGTGTTCTGTCTCCACCACCTTGATCCTGTAGCCGTTTTCCAGCGCTCTCAACTGCTCAAGTTTTTCCGCCAGCTCCAGGTAGGTGGGGGACATCTGTGCGTACTGCAGCAGGAACTCTCGACGGTAGACGTATAGCCCGACATGCTTGTAAGAGAGAAGGCGGCCCGAGGCGAACTTCTCGTCTTTAAGGTCGTTCCACTTGTCGCGGAAATTGGGGATGGGAGAGCGGGAGAAGTAGAGCGCAAATCCTTCCCAGTCGGTGACCACCTTGACCACGTTGGGAGAGAGGAAGTCGTGGAGGTTTTTTATGCGCGATTTCAGCGTTGACATTACAATGGCAGGGTCCTCTAAGAGCGGCCTGATCGTCTCGTCGATCATGGCCGGCTCTATGAGCGGTTCGTCCCCCTGGACATTTACGATTATGTCCGAGTCCAGTCGACCGGCAACCTCGGCAATCCGGTCCGTGCCGGTTGCATGTTCCCGTGAGGTCATCTCTACGCGGCCGTCGAAGGCCCGGACCGCCTCGGCTATCCGCTCATCGTCAGTAGCGATGATCACTTCAGAGACCAAGACGGCGCGGGAGACTCTCTCATAGACGTGCTGCACCATGGGTTTTCCCATAATGTCGGCGACGGCTTTTCCCTCGAAGCGGGTGGATGCGTATCTGGCGGGAATTACAGCGGTTATCTTCATGGTGTCAGAGGGCTTTCCCGGTAAAGGTTTGTCCTGTAATGAGGCGGGACACTGGTCAGGCTACCTCAAAAATGAGGGGTGTGTCAAGGAGGGAAATTCAGCATGGAAAAGGAGAGCTGAAATATCTGCGGCCACTTCCGGCGCAGCCGCTTCCGACAACATTTCCCGTTGCCACGGCAAGGCGCCTCTGTTAAAGTCGGGGGCATATTTAACTCGAAGGACGTATGCCATGCCTACCCGCACCATCGGTTTCATTGCCGCAATACCGGAGGAGATCGCATCTTTTCTCCTGCTGGCCGCTCCCTTGGCAAGGGAACGCGCTGATGGCTTCACCATTTACCGTGGCGCCATCAGCGGTCAGGGCATCTGCCTGATCCTGTCCGGGATCGGGCGCAGGAACGCGGCG
>JBAQKZ010000173.1:0-19968 GCA_049301475.1 Geobacteraceae bacterium
ACAGAAGAACGCCTCCCGTACAAATAGGATGGGGCATATACTACTCGTATTGAAGGTGTTTGACCAGTAAATAATGAAACTCAATGTTATTGCTCAAAAAAGATGATAGAACATATTCACCGTGATCCATATCACTAGACATATTTTCAAAAGGGATTAGAAATGAATGGATGGGGAATTTTGTCCCCATACTAGCTGCAACACTCAAAGCCTTAGCTGCCTGGTTCTTTATTGCTTCACCTCTAGCTATATTGCTTTATATTTTTCTGTGGACTATTTTTGCTAGGATGCCAAGATTTAAAAATGTATCCGGTAATGGCTATAGGGAATCGGTATAACGCTGTAACGGAGACGACATGATGCCTAATCAAGGCCCCGCTGAATCCCCCCCAAAGGAAAACCGTCCCCGCGTGATTCGCATCGAGCCCTCTCCCGGCACCATCATCGCTTTGCTACTCCTCATCGCCGGCCTGTGGGTGCTGAACCGGCTTCTACCGGTGGTTCTGGTACTCGTGGCGGCCCTCATTATCGTAGGCACCATAAGTCCCGCGGTCCGGTGGCTTGAAGAGCGGCGCATGAGCCGAGGGCTGGGCATCGCGATAGTTTTCGCCGCGCTCCTGGTGGTCGCCGTTCTCTTCATCACAATGACAATTCCACCACTCATGGCGCAGGCGACGAACCTTTTGGACCAGGAACCCGCCCTGCGGGCACGCCTAGTGGAATGGTTGGCGGGCTCCCCCCTGACCAACCCTTTGGCGGAACTGCTTCGCAAGGTGCAATCCGGCGATCTTGTAAGGATGGCCGCCTCGAATGCCTACGAGTACTCCTCCCGCGCCATCGCGATCTTTGCGTATATACTGAGTTCCGTATTCCTCGCGCTGTACATCACTATCGACCGGGATCGGCTGCGCGGAGGCCTCTTCTTGGTGGTTCCCAGGTCCCACCACATCCGGCTTTCCCGGATCATGCTGAACCTGGAAACCATCGTCGGTGGTTACATACGCGGGCAGGTGATCACCTCTGCTTTCATGGGCGCCTTCGTGTTCATTCTCCTGATCGCCTGTGGTGTTTCAAACGCCTTGGCCATCGCGGTGTTTGCGGGCATTGCCGACGTCCTTCCCTACATCGGCGCCCTGCTTTCGGTGGGGGCCGCAGTTGCGGCAGCGCTCTCCCGCGGCCCCGCCATCATTATCGTCGTGCTCTTGTTGATGATCACCTACGAGGAATTCGAGAGCCGTGTGATCATTCCGCGAATCTATGGACGTGCGTTGCGCCTCCCGTCGTCCGTGATCCTTTTTTCGCTTTTGGCGGGAAGTGTTTTATTGGGCATCGTAGGGGCACTTCTCGCCCTTCCGGTTGCTGCTGCTGTGCTGATGCTCATAGAGGAACTGCGCGTCGAGCTGCCTGGACAGCAGGAACAGGCAGCGGACGTGGAGACCAGGGAACGTGACGACCGTGGTGAAGAGGAGTACGAGCGCCGGGCCGAAGGCATGCCCGCCGAGCAGTCCGCCGCCATCGCAGTCGAGATATCCACCGATCGCCATAAGGAAGAAAGCAGTCTGCCAACGAAAACGGATGTACCTGGAAGCGAAGAGAAGGGTCAGACAGGAGTTTAAGAGCACCGGCCTCCTAAACCTAAAAATAGCCAGTATCGTACATTTCTGGAGACACAGTTATTGAGCGCTGGCTGGACAGATACAGAGGGGAAAGGTAAGTAATGGATCAAGCCACACATAACAAGATAGTTTCCTTCATCTGGGGCATAGCCGATGACGTGCTTCGCGACCTGTTCAAGCGCGGTAAGTATCCCGATGTTATCCTGCCGATGTGCGTCCTCCGCCGCCTTGATGCGGTACTGGAACCAACCAAGCAGGCGGTGCTGGACTCAAAAAAGATGCTCGACGATGCTGGAATCACCGAGCAGTGGGCGGCCCTGTGCGATGCCGCCGGGCAAGCCTTTTACAACACCTCCAAGTTTACCCTGCGGGATCTCCGCTCCCGTGGCAGTCACCAGCAGCTACGCCAGGATTTCGAGGATTACCTCGACGGCTTCTCCCCGAATGTTCAGGACATATTGGAAAACTTCAAGTTCCGTAATCAGATATCAACGCTCTCCAAGGCCGATGCCATAGGCACTCTGATTGAAAAGTTCCTCGATCCGGAGATCAACCTGAGTCCCCATCCGGTGCTGAACAGTGACGGTTCAATCAAGCTCCCGTCCATGGACAATCACTCCATGGGCACCGTGTTCGAAGAGTTAGTTCGCAAGTTCAACGAGGACAACAACGAGGAGGCTGGTGAACACTGGACTCCGCGTGATGCAGTCAAGCTGATGGCCAACCTGATTTTCCTCCCAATCGCCGACAAGATTCGGTCTGGTTCCTACAAGCTTTACGACGGCGCTGCCGGTACCGGCGGCATGTTGACCCTGGCGGAAGAAACACTGCTGGAGCTGGCCACAGCCCACGGCAAGCAGGTCAAGACCTACCTATTCGGTCAGGAGATTAACCCCGAGACCTACGCCATCTGTAAAGCCGACATGATCATGAAGGGTGAAGGGGAGAACGCCGACCAGATAGTCGGCGGGGCCGAGTGGTCCACCTTGGCGCATGACGCCTTTCCAGCCCAGGAGTTCGACTTCATGCTTTCCAATCCTCCTTACGGTAAGAGCTGGAAGAAAGACCTGGAAGATATGGGGGGCAAGGACGGTATGCGCGACCCCCGCTTCAAGATCAGCCATGCCGATGATCCTGAATATTCGCTGGTGACCCGTTCCAGTGACGGACAGTTGCTGTTCCTGGCCAACATGGTCTCCAAGATGAACCACAAGAGTCCGCTGGGGAGCCGTATTGCAGAGGTACACAATGGTTCATCACTGTTTACCGGTGACGCCGGGCAGGGGGAAAGTAACATCCGCCGCTGGATCATCGAAAATGACTGGCTGGAGGCCATCGTCGCCCTGCCCCTCAATCTCTTTTACAACACCGGCATTGCCACCTATATCTGGGTGTTGTCCAACCGTAAACCGGACCATCGCAAAGGGAAGGTACAGCTGATCGACGCCAGTGGCTGGTTCAAACCATTGCGCAAGAATCTGGGCAAGAAGAACTGCGAGCTGTCCGAGGAAGACATCAAGCTGGTCTGTGATACTTACCTGACTTTTGCAGAGACGGAGCAGTCCAAGCTGTTCTCCAATCAGCATTTCGGTTACTGGAAGATTGTCATGGAGCGCCCGTTGCGGCTGCACAGCCAATTGGCAATTTCGGCCATTGAGTCGCTCCGTTTTGCTTCCGGGGATGAGGAACTGCGCAGTCAACTCTATGACGATTTCGGCGATCCTCTGTTTGATGACTTCGACAGCATTGCAAAGGCCGTGGAGAAATACCTGGCCGAATGGGACAGTAGCGAAGATGAGGGGGATGACGAGGAAGGGAGCAAAAAGGGGCTGCCGGAGAAGAAAAAGAAGAAGCTGCTGGACAGCAGCACTTGGAAACGTGACGCCCGCCTGGTGGCAACCGCCACAGCCCTGCGGGAGCAGATCGGCGGCAAGTTGTACGAGGATCACAACCTGTTCCGCTCAACGGTGGATGATACCCTGAAAACACAGGGGCGCAAGCTGTCGGCCACGGAACTGAAGCTGATCCTGAAAGCGGTCAGTTGGCGAGTCGAGACCGCCCCGCCGGTCGTCGCCAAGATTCATAAGCCGGGTAAGGTTAAGGCTGATCCACTGCGAGGGCTCTTCTTGCTCTCTCCCCTTCAAGGGGAAGGCCGGGGTGAGGGGGCGAAGCAGGTCGTGGTCGAGTACGAGCCGGATACCGACCTGCGCGACACCGAGCAGGTGCCGCTCTTGGAGGATGGCGGTGTCGAGGCGTTTATCCGCCGCGAGGTATTGCCCTATACGCCGGACGCATGGCTGGATGAGTCCAAGACCAAAATCGGCTATGAAATCAGCTTTACCCGACATTTCTACAAGCCGCAACCGCTCCGGACGCTGGAGGAGATTCGGGCCGATATTCTGGCGGTGGAGCAGGAGGCGGAAGGGCTGCTTGATGATCTGCTGAAGGGTGGAAAGGCATGATTGCCGATCTTAAGCCATATCCGGAGTATCGGGAGTCAGAACTGCCATGGTTGAGTGAGTATCCGTCTACATGGAAAATGCTACGCGGCAAGTCAGTTTTCAGGCGGGTAGATGTGCGTTCAAAGACTGGGATGGAAGAGCTACTTACAGTGTCTGCAAACAATGGAGTTATTCCTCGACGTCAGACTTCTGTAACTATGTTCATGGCAAAATCTTATGTCGGCCATAAGCTCTGCTGGCCCGGTGATCTTGTTGTCAACAGCCTTTGGGCTTGGATGCAGGGACTCGGCGTAGCCAGAAACCACGGTCTTATAAGCTCTGCATACAGTGTTTATCGCCCGAGAGAAGAATATTTAGAATACGGAAATTTCTTTCACCATCTGTTCCGTTCAGATGCCTATAAATGGGAACTTCAAACTCGTTCAAAGGGTGTGTGGATATCACGTCTGCAACTCTCTGATCTTGCTTTTATGGATATGCCGGTACTACTTCCTACCCCCGTCGAACAAGCCGCCATCGTCCGCTTTCTCAACCACACCAACCAGCGGATCGAGCGCACCATCCGGGCCAAACGGAAGGTCATCGCGCTGCTGAACGAACAGAAGCAGGTCATCATCCACCGTGCCGTCACCCGTGGCCTTGATCCGAATGTGCGCCTGAAGCCGTCGGGGATTCCATGGTTGAGGGAGATACCGGAGCATTGGGATTCGCTGCTTTTTGGACGTTGCATCTCACAAATTGAGCAAGGTTGGAGCTCGGTCGCTGCTGAAGGCGAACTAGGAGAAAAACAGTGGGCGGTTCTAACGCTTTCTTCGGTAAGACGTGGGGCTTTCAACACACTGGCGATCAAGCCGGTATCAAGAAAAGCTGACATACCTAAGCGGTTTGAAGTTGCCAACGGAGATTTGCTTCTCACCCGTTCAAATACTCGGGATCGTGTCGGCGATGTCTGTATAGCGGAGGATGTTCGGCCAAAAACGATTATTTGCGATCTTATTTACCGTCTTAGTATTCGAGAAAATTTGCTCGATAAACATTTCCTTAAGTATCAGCTCCTTGCACCGTTGGGTCGTGGCCAGATAGAGAAAGATGCTCGCGGGTCAAGTGGTACAATGCCTAAAATATCTCAGGGGCACATCAAATCATGGAGGATTCTCTTACCTACGCTCAGAGAGCAGCAAGCAATCGCAAGCCATATTGACCAGGAAACCTTACAGGTTAACAATGTCATCTCCCGCACCGAGCGAGAGATAGACCTGCTCCGCGAATATCGCACCCGCCTGATCGCCGACGTTGTGACCGGCAAGCTGGATGTGCGGGAAGCGGCGGCGCGGCTGCCGAATGAAGCAGAAGAACTTGAATCTTTTGATGAAATAGACGATAGTGGCGAAATCGAAGAGATGGATGCCGTTGCCGAAGGAGAGGCATGACACCCGTTCCGGCCCACCCGAAAATTTACCACATAGTCCATGTAGACAGGCTTCTTTCTATTATTGCCAGCGGCTGCCTCTGGTGTGATGCTGAGGTTGTGCACTGTATGCAACCTGGCACCACTATCGGTATGAATGGCATCAAACAGCGGCGGCTTAATGAATTGACGCTGACCAGTCATCCGGACTTGCATGTTGGCGACTGCGTGCCGTTCTACTTCTGTCCACGATCCATCATGCTGTACCTGATCTACCAAGCGAACCACCCAGAGCTGCACTATCGCGGGGGACAAGGTCCTATCATCCATCTGGAAGCGGATATGCGACAAACAGTGGCATGGGCGGAGGCGCGTGGTCTGCGCTGGGCATATACCCTCTCAAATGCCGGAGCATATTATTTTGAAGACAGGTGCAGCCTGGAGCAACTCGGCGATATTAATTGGCCCGCTGTGCAGGCCAGCGACTGGCGGCAGTGTAAGGAAGGCAAGCAGGCCGAATTTCTGGTCGAACACCAGTTTCCTTGGGAGCTGGTTTCACGTATAGGCATAATGTCACAACAGGTCTACAACCAAGTCATAGCAGCTCTGGAAGCCACGGAACACAGACCACGTGTAGAACTCAAGCAAGAATGGTATTATTAAGAAAGAGAGGCTTCATATGATCGAGTACAAGAAGGGTAACATACTCGCTGAAGACGTCGAGGCCATAGTCAATACCGTGAACTGCGTTGGTATCATGGGGCGTGGTATCGCCCTCCAGTTCAAGAACTCATTCCCGGAAAATTTTAAGGCTTACGCAGCTGCATGCAAGCGGAACGAAGTGCAACCGGGGCGGATGTTCATCTATGAGACCGGCCAGCTTACGAATCCTCGCTGTATTATCAACTTCCCCACTAAGCGGCACTGGAAAGGCAAAAGCCGGATGGAAGACATAGATGCTGGCCTTGCCGCATTGGCGGACGATATCCGCTCGCGCAATATCCGGTCTATAGCTATTCCACCTCTGGGGAGCGGTCTGGGGGGGTTGGATTGGTTGAAGGTGCGACCCCGTATCGAGGCAAAGCTGCGCGAGATTAAAGACCTGAAGGTAATTATATACGAGCCGAGCGAGGTTCTTGCCGATGAGCGGGCAAACAGCTCAAGCGAAGTGCCGAAAATGACTGTTGGCCGGGCAGCTCTGGTCGGGCTGATGTACCGCTATCTTGCCGGGCTGCTTGACCCCTTCATATCGCTTTTGGAAGTGCATAAGCTGATGTATTTTCTACAGGCCGCCCAAGAGCCCTTACGGCTGAAATACACCGAGGGTCCATATGGCCCTTACTCTGAGAATCTCCGGCATGTTCTTAAGTCGGTTGAGGGACACTTGGTCTCCGGTTACGCCGACGGCGGTGATGCTCCTGACAAGCAGTTGGAGCTTGTTCCGGGTGCTCTCGATGACGCACGAACCTTCCTTAAGGGCAAAACTGATACAGTTTCACGTATGAGCAGGGTTTTCGACCTTGTCGAGGGATTTGAATCTCCGTTCGGTCTGGAATTACTGTCCACAGTACACTGGATAGTTACCCGTGATCAGCCCAAAACTTTAGAAGATGTCGTGACGAAGACCTATGCCTGGAACGACCGCAAGCGTCAGTTTTCAAGGCGACAGATTGCATTGGCAGCCGATGTCCTTGCACGAAAGGGATGGATTAATAGTATTCCCGATATAGGTAGGGCATGACCACCGACACCACCGAACGCGGCCTTGAATATCTGATCGTTACCGCCATGACCGGCAGACCTTCGCTGATCTCGTTGCCGGTAGAGGGAAGCCACTTTACTCCTGAGGCCTACGGCGGCACCGGCTGGCTGCTTGGCGATGCCCGTGACTATGACCGAGAATATTGCGTTGACCTGGTTTATCTGCGGGACTTTCTGAAGGCTACCCAACCAGCAATCGCCGAAGCTTTGGAGCTGAGAAGCGACACCCCGGTGCGACGCCGTTTCCTTGCCAGGCTGGAGAAAGAGTGCGGCAAGCGAGGGGTTATCGACCTGCTGCGTAACGGCCTGAAGCACGAGAAGTATTCCATCGACCTTTTCTACGGAACCCCCTCCCCCGGCAACGACAAGGCCGCCCTCCAGTATGCTGCCAACCGTTTCAGTGTTACCCGCCAGCTCCGCTACAGTCGTGACGAGACCCGCCGAGCCCTTGATATGTGCCTGTTCATCAACGGTCTTCCCATCGCTACCTTTGAACTAAAAAACAGCCTGACCAAGCAGACCGTCGAGGATGCCATTGAACAGTACCGCCGCGACCGCGACCCCAGGGAGCGGCTGTTCGGCTTCGGGCGCTGCATGGTTCATTTCGCGGTAGATGACTGTGAGGTACGGATGTGCACCGAGCTGAAGGGGAAGGGGTCGTGGTTCCTGCCGTTCAACCAGGGGTGGAACGACGGCGCTGGTAACCCTCCAAATCCGGACGGACTCAAGACTGACTACCTCTGGAAGCGAATCCTCACCCCACATGGCATAACCAACATCATCGAGAACTACGCCCAGATCGTTGAAGAAATCCATCCCAAGACCCGGAAAAAGATACGTAAGCAGGTGTTCCCCCGTTATCATCAATTGGACGTGGTGCGGCGATTACTGGCTGATGCGCTACAGAATGGGGCTGGAAGGCGCTACCTGATCCAGCATTCGGCGGGCAGCGGTAAGTCCAACTCCATCGCCTGGCTTGCCCATCAGCTCATCGGCCTGCGCAAAGACGATAAAGAAATCTTTGACTCAGTCATCGTGATTACCGACCGTCGCATCCTGGATGAACAGATAAAGAACACCATCAAAGGGTTCATGCAGGTTGGCTCCACTGTGGGCCACGCTGACCACTCCGGCGACCTGCGGAAGTTCATCGAGAGCGGCAAGAAGATAATTATCAGCACGGTGCAGAAATTTCCGCATATCCTGGACGAAATCGGCGATGAACATCGGGGGCGGAGCTTTGCCATCATCATCGACGAGGCCCACTCCAGCCAGGGGGGCAAGACGTCAGGTGCACTGAACGCTTCGCTGAATGATCCGGAAGACGAGATTAACGATGTCTTGGAGAAGCGGATGGCTGCCCGCAAGATGCTGACCAATGCCAGCTATTTTGCTTTTACCGCCACCCCGAAAAACAAGACCCTGGAGATGTTCGGCGAGCCGTACCCCGGTGAAGAGGGGAAGATCAAACACCGCCCGTACCACAGCTACACCATGAAACAGGCGATCCAGGAACGCTTTATTCTTGATGTGCTCAAGAGCTATACCCCGGTCAACAGCTATTACAAGCTGATAAAGAAGGTGGAGGATGACCCGGAGTTCGACAAGAACAAGGCTCAGAAGAAGCTGCGCCGCTACGTCGAGAGCCACGACCATGCCATCCGGCTGAAGGCCGAGATCATGGTGGACCACTTCCATGAGCAGGTGATCGCCAAGAACAAAATCGGCGGCCAGGCCCGTGCCATGGTGGTCTGCAGCGGTGTCGAGCGGGCTATTCAATACTACTATACGTTCAAGGAATATCTGCTGGAGCGAAAATGTCCATATCAACCCATCATCGCTTTTTCAGGAGAGTACGAGTACCGGGGAAATAAAGTCACTGAGGCATCGTTGAACGGTTTCCCGAGTAACGACATCGCGGACAATATCCAGGAAGATCCATACCGTTTTCTGATCTGTGCCGACAAATTCCAGACTGGTTATGACGAGCCGTTGCTGCACACCATGTACGTTGACAAGGTACTGTCGGGCATAAAGGCTGTGCAGACTCTGTCACGACTCAACCGCGCCCATCCGCAGAAGCATGACGTGTTCGTACTGGACTTCATGAACGACACCGACACTATCCAAATGGCTTTCTCCAATTATTACCGCACTACAGTGCTCAGCGAGGAGACCGACCCCAACAAGCTGCATGATCTGAAGGCTGCTCTGGATGGCCGCCAGGTTTATACTACCGGAGATATTGGGCAGTTCGTCCAGCTCTACCTGGATGGTGCGGAGCGGGATAAACTTGATCCGATCCTGGATGCCTGTGTATCAGTGTATATGGCGCAGCTGAATGAGGATGGCCAAGTGGACTTTAAGGGGAAGGCAAAGGCGTTCACGCGTACATACGACTTCCTGGCGTCGATCCTGCCCTATAACAACGCCGAGTGGGAAAAACTATCCATCTTCCTGACCTTCCTGGTACCGAAGCTGCCAGCACCTAAAGATGATGACCTTTCCAAAGGGATCCTGGAAGCGATCGATATGGACAGCTACCGCTCAGAGAAACAAGCGACCATAAAGATCGCACTGGCTGATGAATATGCTGAGATCGAGCCGATCCCGGTAGGCGGTGGTGGTTGGAAACCGGAGCCGGATATGGACCAACTGAGCAACATCCTCAAGTCATTCAACGAACAGTTCGGCACCTTGTTTACCGACGTGGACCGGGTTGCAAAGCGCATCCATGACGATGTAGCGCCCAAGGTGGCCGCCGACCAAGCGTATCAGAATGCAAAACAGAATACGCCCAACACAGCCCGCCTGGAGCATGACAAGGCTCTGGCCAGGGTGATGCTGACGCTGCTGAAAGATGACACCGAGGCGTACAAACAGTTTGTCCAGAATGAATCGTTCAAGCGTTTCGTATCGGATATGGTGTTCAATCTAACTATCGACTCAACGCCAATCCAAACCATCATGCAGCCTGAATCCGGCAGTTGAGGCAGCCTCCCACCCTATAGCCGCGGCTTTACAGCTAATCCATCTCGTTCCGTCGCCACCCTCATCGTTTACCCGCATATCCGCTTCCAATGGCTGAAAAAGGAAGCTCCAAAGCGAGTTCGGGAACATTTATGGATATCCAGGCGGTGAAAGTGTTGCTGTTTGGGCCTGGGAATGCCTTGTAGGTGTCGGGCCAAGGGTAGCTTTTCGCAGCTTGGTCAACAGCAGCGATCAGCTTGTCCGCCGCTACCCCTCGGAAATCCTTGAGCAGTCGGGGGCGTTCCCCATACCAGTAGCGGTCGGGCAGGTCTTTCTCGATCCGAACGACCGGCAAGCCGCGCCGTTGCCGCCAGCCGATGACTTCGTAGACCGTATAGGACGCCTCGTTGGTCTGTTTGGCGGCAATCCAGGTATGTATGGCGAACCAGCCGCGCCACCCCCAGGCAGGAGCCCCGTATATTTGTAGAACGGCCTCTTTGCTCGTTGCGGGGTTCGGGGCAATTCCGGCCGATTCGCGGCTCGCCGTGCGCCAATCTTTCGTGCTGCATCCAGTCAGGCCAAAAAGTATCAGAGAGAGCAGTAGTAGCTTACGCAAAATTGATAATGTATCCCTTTTCAATGTATGCCTTATTCGATCCGGGTCATTTTGTTAACGACCATCGCTTCAATCATGCCGCCAACAGCTCTGACGTAGCTTTTGAAATGATCGCTATCCATATGCCTGGCCAGACAATCCTCGCTCTTCCAGTTCTCGTAAAAGATGAATACGGCGGGATCGTCATTGTCCCGGTGCAGACAGTAATCGATGCATCCGTCCTCTTTCCTGGTCGGTGCGATGAGCTTCAACAGCTCGTTCTTGACGCTCTCCACGGATTCCTTTTTTACTACGACCTTTGCAACTATGGTTATTTTTGACATGGCCATCCTTTCGTTTTCCCCACGGAGAAGGCTTTCCCCAAGAGCCGTCCTACACCGTGGTATCCCTTGCGGGAGGTGTTATAGATAAGGGGCTTGATCTTCATGATGTCGAGGAGACCATCATCACCTAATATATCACCGTCAGCCTTAACATCAAGAATCTCGCCGACAAACTGGGTGTGCAAACCGATCTCTACGATGTGCAACAGACGGCACTCCAGTACCACCGGAAATTCCGCTGCGTAAGGCGCGTCTGTCAGTTCACTTTTTACAGGTGTCAGACCGGTGACGGCAAACTTGTCAACGTCACGCCCGGAGACGATCCCGATGTAATCTGCTTCCGCCATCCTGGCTTCGCACGCTATTCCAACCGTAAAAGCTTTGCGTTCCACGATGCATGAATGGGAATAGGTCGCCTTGCGCAGTGACACGGCAACGCACGGCGGTTGGGAACAGCAGATGCCTCCCCAGGCAGCGTTCATCAGGTTGGGTTTACCAGCCCGGTCGTAAGTCCCGACCATAAGGACTGGGGTAGGAAATAGCAGGGTCCTTGCTCCAACTGATTTTTTCATATCATCTCCTTTGGGTGGGAATACTGGTCGCTTAAGCTTCTCCTAATACTTATTTATCGGCAGGAAATAATATTGCACGTCTCGGACGTACTATCGTAAACGATCTTGGCTTGATTTTGTTCCAACTGCTGCATTACCTGATCAACCTTCTCATCCATCGTATATTCAGAGTCGGCCGGTTCGCTCCACTCCCGTGTTACGAACTCCTCAACCATCTTCCGCAGTGTATCCGGGTTGATCCGATCCAGCGGGATGTCAATAATTGCCTCTTCGCTCATTTCTTGTTTGCCTGGCCAATCCGCTCAACTCCAAACACGCCGGCAGAGCCGATCATCTGGTTTTTCAGGATGGGGGTCTGCAGGTCGTCATGGAACGCGTACCGCCGCATTTATGTCATTCTCATGCGCGCATGGCTTCCATCACGCAATCCATCTCGTTCCCTTGCCTGATAACCTTTGGCGTTATAAAACCCGCGGAGGTCAGATCAGCGCTGATCTCATCAAAGGTATAGTTATTCCCCCCCTTTGTCATTACCAGCATGTTTACGGCGAATATCGCCCCGGATGGCGGTTTTGTGCGGGTTTCATCCATAACGTAATCCCTGATCCATATCCTTCCGCCGGGGGAGAGGGCGTTAAAACATTTCAGGAACAGTTCCCGGTTTTGTTCACGGCTGTTCTGGTGGATAACGGCGGAAAGCCAGACAAGATCGTGGCCGGGCGGCAGAGGGTCTTCGCAATAATCACCGGAGATCAGTGTAACCCTGGCCAGAAGGTTGTTTCTGGAAAGCCTCGCGCGAGCCATCGGAATAACCGTGGGGAGATCAAAAAGCGTGCATTCAAGACCTTGAACAGCGTTTAAAAAGGCGATTGTATAACTGCCCGAAGCGCCCCCCAGATCAAGCATCCGCTTTGCCCAGACAGGTTTGAGCTCCAAAGCAAGCTCTCCCGCCAGATCCTTCCCGATAACATGCATGGCGCCTATAAAAGAACGAACGGTTTCCTGGTCTTTCAAAATCATCTTTTCAGGCGCCCGACCGTTCTGAATAACGCTGCTCAACTTCGACCAGTTTTGCCACATGCTGTTCAGATGCTCAATCATTGGCAATATGGATAGCTCTTCATCGCCACCCAAGGCATCCGCGATAGGTTGGGAGAGTTGATACCTTTCCCCTCTTTTTTCCAGCACCTCCATGGCGGACAGGGCATCCAGCAATATGGTCAGCGCCTCCACGACCCACGATTCCCGTATTGCAATTTCCTGGGCAGTCGCCGGCAATTTCCCGAAGATTTTGAGTTCCGCCGCTGTAAGCAACACCCTGCTCGCACAAAACCCCCTAGCCATCATCAAAACATCTTCAGGATAAATCTTACCAGTACCCATATTTTGTCTCCCCCGCCAACCTGGGTTGAACCCATGCAAGCTCCCCGATTTTCGCATGCCACCCTCCACTTCCAGCGCTGGATTCTGCGCAAGGAGCGAGTTATACCAATTTCAAATCAAAGATGCAGTCAAGGCGGCGAGGACTGAGGCGACGAAGGCATACAGCCAGTATGTTGAGGAGACGAAGACGAGCCAACGAAGAGGGCGCTTTGATTTGGAATTGGTATTATTCAGGATTGCCGTTTATCACCCGGTCCAGATCGTCTATCAGGTCGTCCGCATCCTCCAGCCCCACGGAGAGCCGCACCAGATTGTCGGTCACGCCCCGCGCCTCCCGTTCTTCGCGCGGCATCGCGGCATGCGACATCTTCACCGGATAGGAAATGATGCTCTCCACCCCTCCCAGGCTTACGGCAAAGGCGGCCAGCCGGGTCTTTTCCAGTACCCTTCGCGTAAGTTCCACCGATTCAAGCTTGAACGAGAGTACCGCGCCGGGTCCGGACGACTGGCGGGCGTGGATTGCAGCGCCGGGATGATCGGCAAGCCCCGGATAGAAGAGCTCCGTCACCCGCTGCTGCTTTTGCAGCCATGCGGCGACCGCCACGGCCCCCTTCTGGCTTTCCTCCATACGCACCTTGAGGGTCTTTAGCCCCCGTAGCGTCAGCCATGAGTCCTGCGGCCCGAGCACCGCGCCAAAGGCGTTCTGTATGAACCGTATCCGGTCTCCGAGATTTTTGTCACCAACCACGGCAAAACCGCATATCACGTCGCTGTGGCCGTTCAGAAACTTGGTGCCGCTGTGAAGAACGATGTCGCACCCCAGATCGATCGGACGCTGGAGGTAAGGGGTCATGAAGGTGTTGTCCACCAGCGTGATTATCCCGTGTTCCTTTGCAATGGCCGCGGCTCCGGCCAGATCAATGATCTTCAGGAGCGGGTTGGAGGGGGTTTCCAGGTATATTCCTCGCGTAGTTGGGCGGATTGCGGCGCGAATATTTTCCAGATTAGTGGCGTCGACAAAGGTGGACTCTATGCCGAGCCGTCCGAACAGTGCGGTCAGTATCCGGAAAGTGCCGCCGTACACATCATCGCAGACGACCAGGTGGTCGCCTGGCGAGAAAATGAGGAGCGTAGAGGAAATGGCCGCCATTCCCGAGGCGAAGGCGAAACCACGGCTGCCGTTTTCGAGCAACGCGATGCTCTCCTCCAGCGCCTCGCGGGTCGGGTTGTCGGAACGGGCGTAGTCATACTTGCCAAAGTGGTCTACAGAATCCTGCTGGTAGGTGGAAACCTGATATATCGGAATCGAGAGCCCCTTGACATATGGGTCGATCTCATGGCCGTTATGGATAATTCTGGTGCCGATTTTCATGGGTATCTCCTTGTTGATTGCCGTGGGAAGTATAATCAGTTTCGCAGGCAGGTGCAATCAAGTAATAAACATCGTAAACTTCAAATCAGGCGTTTTTAGATTGTTTTTAGATTTTGACCTCTCAATACCCATGTTGTATAGTCTTGGCCTGTTTCATGGACAAGCTGACAAGAGAATGACGGGAGACCCTGTGGCGCTCATTAAGGACAAACTATACAAGAGGATAAGGAGTGCGGTTGGCCGGGCCATAGCTGATTACCGGCTGATCGAGGAGGGAGACAAGATTGCGGTTGCGGTTTCCGGTGGGAAGGATTCCTATGCCATGCTGCACATGATGGAGGAATTGCGCCGGTGTGCGCCGGTTCACTATGAATTACTGGCGATAAACATCGATTCCGGTTATCCAGGATTTCGCGCCGACATCATCGAGGAGCACCTGCGTGAGCACAACTTCGCCTGCCACATGGAGCAGACCGGGCACTATGGCATTATCAGCGAAAAACGGCACCCCGGCTCATCCTACTGCTCCTTCTGCGCCCGATTGAAGCGGGGCGCGCTTTACGCACTGGCCCGCCAGCACAAATGCAACAAGCTTGCCCTCGGCCACCATATGGACGACTTCATCGAGACCCTGCTCCTGAACCAGTTCTTCGTCGGCTCCCTGAAAGCGATGTCGCCGAGGATGCTGGCGGACAATGGCGAGGTCACGGTTATTCGTCCGATGGTGTACGTTGCGGAGCAGGATATCATCCCATTCTCAAGGAACAACCGCTTTCCGGTTGTATGCTGCCGCTGTCCGGCCTGCGGCACTGCCGACCGGCAGCGCAGGCGAATGAAGGCCCTGCTGCTGGAGCTGGAAAAGGAAAACCCGTCGGTCAAACGGAGCCTCTTAACGGCGCTGGCCAACGTGCACCCACGCCATCTGCTGGACCAGGCGCTATATAAGTCAGCAGAGCAGGATTGATTCAGGTCCTATTTTTCCCTCAGGATGCGCAGCATGCGGCGCAATGGTTCCGCCGCTCCCCACAAAAGCTGGTCGCCGCAGGTAAAGGCCGAGAGATACTGCGGCCCCATCTTCATCTTGCGCAAACGGCCTATGGGAATCGCAAGGCATCCCGAGACCGCCGCGGGTGTGAGATCTGCGAGGGTGTCGGCCTTGGTGTTGGGAACGAGCCTGACCCACTGGTTATCGTTTTTAATCAACTCCTCAATATCGGCTATCGGCACGTCTTTTTTCAGCCTGATGGTAAGCGCCTGACTGTGGCAGCGCATTGCGCCGACACGCACGCAGATGCCGTCCACCGGGATAGGCGTGACGGAGCCGAGAATCTTGTTGGTCTCGGCATACCCCTTCCACTCCTCGCGGCTCTGGCCGTCTTCGACTTCCCGGTCGATCCAGGGAAGAACGTTGCCCGCCAGCGGGAAACCGCCGAATTCCTTCTTCGGCATGGCGTCGCCGCGCAGCTCCTCGGTGACCTTCCGGTCGATATCAAGGATGGCCGACGATGGATTCTTCAGCAGTTCCGCCACCGACCCATGCAACGTCCCCATCTGGGCAAGCAACTCGCGCATGTTGGGCGCACCGGCGCCCGAAGCGGCCTGATAGGTCATTGAGCTGATCCATTCCACAAGGCCCGCACGAAAAAGCCCGCTGAGAGCCATCAACATCAGGCTTACGGTGCAGTTGCCGCCGATAAAGTCCTTCTGTCCTTTGGCCAGGGCGTCGTCGATGACGTTACGGTTCACCGGATCGAGGATGATGACTGCGTCCCGCTCCATCCGCAGTGTGCTGGCGGCATCTATCCAGTACCCCTTCCACCCCTGTTTGCGGAGTTCAGGATGAACCGCCTTTGTATAGTCCCCACCCTGGCAGGTGATTATCACGTCGAGTTTCGCAAGCTCAACAATGTCCGAGGCGTCCTTGAGGGTTCCGGCATTCATCGGCGCAGGCTCTCCTGCCTGGGAAGTGGAGAAGAATGCCGCCTCTACCCCCGCAAGATCTTTTTCAACCTCCATACGCTGGAGAAGTACCGAGCCTACCATGCCACGCCATCCGATAAGTCCAACTTTCATAGTCACATATCCTTTTCATTTAATATTGTGTACGGTGTTGTCCCGATAATATTTTACTTTTTTAGCAACACAGGATCAATTAACGGTGTCCCTTTAATCCTATAGGTTGAGTACCCATAAATATACGGGAAATAGAAAAACTCGTGCTCAAGGACACCATCCAGCAAGGCTACAGCACCAGAGACACTTTCTATGGCTCTATCAGCGGCTTCTTTGGCATTCGGCACACCGGTAGGAATAAAAATGATGATGTGCTTGGTATCCTCACCCTCTATTCGTTTTTCCCCCCTAACAAATTCCGCTCCACGTGTCAGATCAATGTTCTTAGTGGAGATTATCGTAAAATCGGTGAGCCGTGTAGTACAGCCTGTCAATAACATCAATGCCATTCCTACAGTAAGAATTTTTCTCATGATCATCCTCCTTTAGCTTTATGGTTTGATTAGAGAGCCGCGATAATCGCGTCGCCCATTTCGCTGGTTTTGACAAGCTTTTCGCCATCCTTCCCCTGGAAGATATCGCGCGTCCGGAAGCCCTGGTCAAGGAGACGCGCCACAGCGTTGTCTACGAAGTCGGCCGCCTCGACCATGCCGAATGAGTAGCGGAGCATCATACCTGCGGAGAGTATCTGGGCGATGGGATTGGCTATCCCCTGGCCTGCGATATCCGGCGCCGATCCGCCGGAAGGCTCGTACATGCCGAATGTTCCCTCGGCCAGCGAGGCGGAGGGAAGCATCCCGAGAGAGCCGGTCAGCATGGCGGCCTCGTCGGAGAGGATGTCTCCGAACATGTTCTCGCAGAGTATCACATCGAACTGTTTGGGCCAGCGAACGAGCTGCATTGCAGCGTTGTCGACGTACATATGGGAGAGATCCACGTCGGGATATTCCTTTGCAATGCCGGTCACGATCTCACGCCAGAGCACCGACGTTGAAAGGACGTTGGCTTTGTCTATGGAGCAGACCTTGCGACCGCGCTTTCTGGCCGCCTGAAACGCAACGTGGGTGATCCGCTCTATTTCGGGGACAGAGTAGCGCATGGTGTCAACGCCGACCCGGTCGCGCCCCATCCCTTCGATCCCCTTGGGTTTTGAAAAGTAGATTCCGCCTGTCAGCTCGCGGACGACCAGTACGTTGAAGCCGCCGCTGATCACCTCTTCCTTGAGCGATGAGGCGCCTATCAGCGATGGGAAGATGATGGCGGGCCGCAGGTTGGCGTAAAGTCCGAATATCTTGCGGAGCGGCAACAGCGCCCCACGCTCCGGCTGCTCGTCAGGCGGAAGGCTTTCCCACTTGGGGCCACCCACAGAACCAAACAGGATAGCGTCCGCCGCCTTGCAGATGTTGACAGTGTTCTCGGGAAGCGCTTTCCCTTCGTTGTCGATCCCCGCCCCGCCAACATTGGCGTGGGTCCGCTCGAAAGTCACGCCATACCTCTTCTCAATGGCATCGAGTACGCGTAGCGCTTCAGCCATTACCTCCGGCCCTATGCCGTCACCCGGCAGAACCGCCACCTTGAAAACCTTCCCCATCTCTATCGTCCTCCCTGAATTCCCGGATTTGGAATTATTTTATTGATGCATGTATACACTGTCAACAAAAAAGCCCGGACAGATAAATAATCATCAGGTGATGGGGGAGAAAGAGGGGCGCGGTGGTTTTACCGCGCCCCTGCGCATAATTGGGGGATCAGCGCCCAGGCAAGGCATGAAGTTTCCGTCTGGACAAGAATCTGTCCAAGCCGACGCAGAAATTCGGTATAATCCGTTAACAATGTCCCTGAAGATATCGCATCGCTCAATACCTCTGGCGATGATGTAGTGCAAGGCGCGTCTATTCTAGCTTGTCTTGGCATATGGAGATATTTATCAAGATTGCGTCAGGGTGTAAATGTAAATATGTAAAGGGCGTCCCCTAAAGTTTTTACTCGTGAGGTGGGCAATGAGGAAATACAAGAAGCTGAAGAAGCACCAGCGTAGAGCATGTCAATGGCTAAACCGCATAGCGGAGAAACAGCCGGGACTATTTACTCACTGGCAATTTCTTCATGCAGGGGCTGGACGATAGGAGCCGGATGAACCGAGAGGTTCACGTCCGGTTCTGTGAGAGCGTGGGGGTGAGATTCCCCGGCGCTACTCGACTGGGGAGGGGGGGATAAAAGCCCCCCCTTACCCGATTGGAATTTTACATGCTAATAACCTTAAACTAGCGCCATTCAGTCCTGGCCCCATAATCCTCCCTAATTTTGCTGACTGAGCACACTACTGTGACACCAGCCAACATCACCACTATCAAGCTCAACTCGGAACCAGTCCTTTTCTTGTTCTATTAACTGAACTTTTACTCCCTTTTTCAAAGTCTTTATAATTTTTGCTTTTTGAGTTGGATGATCTCTCAGGTTAGCCTTAGTGGTTGATACAACCATTGAGATTGGATCTGACTTCTTATCTGTTGATGCACTTTGGTTTAAAACTGGCATTGCCTCAGATTTCTTTTTGTCAAGACCAGAATTAGTTTCTGGTGCTATATTTAAGCTCCCATTTTTTGTATTTTGCAAGACACTTTGGAACTCGATGATTGGTTTTTTATTAGTTATTATATCCTCTAAGCTTCTGTTATTGGTCAATTTAATTCGTAAACCCAATATACTTGAAGTAATCATAGCATTAATCAAATCCTTATCTATATAATACGATGTTTGTGATTGATAACTTTCAATAATTTCGGCTCGCTTAGCAAGTAAACCACCTCTAGCCGGATCAATTGTTGTTTCTTTTGTAACAGCGCTATCGTTAAGCTGAGAATAACTATACTTCTTGCCATCTATAAGTATTTCAAGAGAATCACCTTTTGCTAATGTATAATTACCATTTAGCAATATGTCTAGACTAACAGTGTTTTTTGGCATTGTTGAATTCCATATCAATGCATAAGAGATATGGTTATAGTCACACCTATCGTATACATTATAACCTATTATTCTTTTATTATCTAATCGTGATGTTACATCGACTATCCTAATGCCACAGCCTGATAATGTCATCATTAGCCAAATAAAAACTATTAGATAAACAACCCTCATAACTACACCTCCAATTTAATTTATTCACACAAACGCGAAACGCTGCTCTCAGTCTTTACCGGCCAAATCGGTTCAACCGTTGGAGGCTTGCTGCCAAAAACATTTTCTTGAGGTCTATAGCAACTCAAATTCCATAAAAGTGAAAGAGGGTATAAAGTTTCTTTGTACCCCCTTCCCATATCAAAGCCCCGTCAAACGGGCGGGACTGTAATTTTTCAAGACCATTCCGCCACTTGAAGGCCTAATTTTTCAAGAGCATTCCCCCACCCATTTTCACGAGCATTCCACCACCCAGACCAGTTTATTCGCACGGCGCTCATAACAACCTGTA
>JBAQKZ010000174.1:0-8600 GCA_049301475.1 Geobacteraceae bacterium
TTCGCAGACTATGGATTTGTAGCGATTTTGGAAAAGATGCCCGGCACGCCGGTGGCGCTGGTTAAAGGTGACAGCGTGGCCGGTAAGCAGCCGACGCATGAAAATGGCGAGCTTAACCTGCCGTGGACAAAGCAGGAGATGAAAATGGTTGGTCATTAGCGCCCACGCAAGGCATTCCGTATTTGTTTTATGCAGCAACGTAGAAAAACGATCTATAAATGACTGTCGGTCTTGATCATCCAAGAATATATCCCGTCTTTCGATCCCGCGTACAATGACGTGCTGGAGCAATCCAGGTATATCGAGTCGAGCGTGTCGTGGCATGGAAGAAAAATAGCAGATGGTAACGAGTTAGTCAACAACTTAACAACGTCCCCCTGCCCATCTCCGGCCGCACACGTAACAACGTCCCCATGCCCATCCCGTCTGGTTAAGCGCCTTGTTCGCCATCAATTTTCAATGATTCTATATTGTCAATAAATTCTCTTGGTTCGAATACTGGGAGTTTTGATTCTTTAAAATCTGATATATTTCTTGTCACTATATATTTAGCTCCAGCATGACAAGCTGCTTCATGGAGGACGGCATCTTCGAAATCTCCGAATTTTGAGGCTAAAGCATTTTCAAGCACCACACGATTTACAGGAGCTATGACGAAAAGGGAGAGGAGGGATCGGATATGACCGGAAGCAGCTTGGGCACCAAGTGCTTTGGTGGCAAGATAATGAATGGTGGTAACAGTTGTGGCGCAGATATACCCTATAATTTCAGACTTTTCTACTTTGGATAATAAGAAAGATGCGTCATCAGAAAAGGGCTCTCTGTCCAATAGAACATCTAATATGACATTGGTATCAAATAGGATTTTCATAAATATTTTTCTTCTAAATATTTATTATATTCTTTCTCATCTACTGGCTTTCCCTTAAGGGCTCCCTTGAGAGTTCTCACCGTTGGCGTGAGGGAATATTGCCTTTTTAATTTTTCATTTTTTATAATTTCAAATAAATCTGCGACGATGCGCGAAACTGATTTACCTGTTTTTGCGGCATGTTCTTTTGCTGATTCAATTAAGTTATCATCCATCCGCAGTGTCAATTTTGTATTCATAGCTACCTCCTGGAACATTGACGTACTTTATTTGAATATATATACGCCGGAGCTTTAGAAGTGTCAATTATTAATCAAAAGCCGAGCTTGCCCGCTGTGCTGAATTGAATATATTTCCGCCCAGAAACTAAATAAGCCAATACTCCAATTCAATATCCGGCCCCGCATACTTAAGGCGCATCGGCGCATCAGCGGGCCAGCGGCCGATCTCCTCCTCCCCCCGCAGCAGGTTGAAAAAGGCGAACAGGTTGCCGCCCGGCTCGGGATGAACCGCTTCCAGAGGAACCATAGCCTCGCAGACCCTGGCGATCTTCCAGCGGCAGAGGTGGCCGGTCCCTGCCCACCTTCCTTCTTCCTTGGCCTGCAACTCCCCCTCGTCCGAAACGGTGGACATGGCCAGCCGGTATTCCCGATCCAGCAAAAGGTGCAGATACAGCAGGTCCCCCGGCAAAAGCTCCTTATCCAGGGACTGTGCGCCGTCAATTCTGAAATAAAGGGCCTTACGGTCGAATCCGTAGAAGAACGACCTGAGCAGGCTTTCCGAGACGTGCATGGCCGATGACTGCCGGGACAGGTCGTAGAGTCCGGCGGCCAGCCACTCGAAATAATCGGTAACCAGGCCGTTTACGACTGGCGTGATGAGGCCGGCCAGTTCCCGGACAAAGCCGGCCGGGCTCTTCTTCTTGATCGGTTCGAACAGCTCACGGGGGACATCCAGCCCGAGAAGGCGGTAGACGTTCATCAGATGACGGCGGAACAGGAGGTCAAAACTGGTGCTGTAGGGTGAGAAATGATCGTCGCCATACCACCAGAACCAGTCGCTCCCCTCGGCGGCATAGAGCGATTTGCAAACCTGCCGCGCCGTCAGTTCTTCGGCATCGGCAGCCGACCCATGGATAACAGATGCATCAGAGGCTAACAACTCTGCCACACGTGCGCTGTGGAGGACTGCCACCGCACGTGCCTGCTCAAGGTAATCCCACCCCCGGTTCTCCTCCGGATGCCCCACCCATATGCCGTAGTCCGCATTGATCCATGAGCCTGGATGGATGTGCGTCAGTATCCGCCCTGGTTGAACCTTCTGCAGCACCTCCGTGCAGGTGGCGGTCTTCAGGCCCGGGGTGGCGGCAATTCTGTCGTATAGTCCGCTTAGGAACGGATAGCCGTTGTCGGGATAATACTCCCAGGCGTTCTCCCCGTCGAGGATGACAGGCGCCACCCCGGCTCCGGGAAGCTGTTTCCGGATATCCGTGAGCCTCGCCACGAAATCGCTGATCGCCCGCCCGGTTTCCCACTGGGAATAGGTGAAACCGATCAGATCGGAAAGGGCGTGGTCACGGAACAGCATTCCCAATTCGCGACCGCGAGAGTGAAAGGTATGGGGCTGGTAGAGTGCCTCCCTACCCTGTCCCAGTCCGTCCGCAAGGCTGCGCGTCAGCACCCCTTCGTCGGTCGCCGCCCATTGCAGACCGCAGTCGGCGATTATGGCAAGAGCCTCGTCGCTGACCGAACCTTCTGAAGGCCACATTCCGGCCGGGGCAAAACCGAACAGCCGCTGAAAACAGGCGATACCCTCCTCCACCTGATTGTGAGCGTCCTCGGGATGGCGGAACCGGCAGTCAGGGAGGGTAGCCCTAGGCATGGCGACATGGGCGCTCTTCATGTCGCAGAGAAGGGGCAGGATCGGGTGGAAATAGGGAGAGACCGAAAGTTCCGCCTTTCCTGTTTCGTGGAGGCGACGATAAAGGGGGATAATTTCCTTGAGGATTTCCCTGTGCCTGGAGAGAAGGAGCGACTTGTCTTCCGGCGTAAAGTGCTTTCCCTTGGCCGCAAGCGCCTTCAACTCGGGATAGCGGCGGCGAGCCGCCTCACCGGTCCAGGCAAGAAAAAACAAGACCTGAAGATCGAGGATATCCTGGTCGCGAAAGTTCCTCAGCCGCTCTGCAACACGCTCACGGCTTCCGTTCCCGGCCAGGTAGAGCAACTCCAGATAGCGGGGATATGGTTCGATCATCCGCTGCCTGTTTGCGGAAAAGAAATTCTCCAGAATGAATAACCGTTCCTCTTCCCCCATATCTTCCGGCGCCATTTCCCCCCGCACCAGGAACGGGTCGATTGCGGTACCCGCCGCATATTCCTCTATCTGTTCCAGAAGCGAGGGTACCAGATTGAACACTACACGGACGTCCTTGGCTTCCTCGACAATAGCCGCCATGTCGTAATAATCCTTGACGGCATGGAGATAGGTCCAGGGGAGGAGATATTCCCCCGTGAGCGGATCCCGATAGTAGGGCTGATGCATGTGCCAGATAAAGGTTATGTAGAGGGGGTCGGCCATTTACCTGGAAATTCCTGATATACCGTTTTTAAATGCGTTTGTGTCGTAGGGGCGCAATGCTTGCGCCCTTGCTGCAATAATCGACGTTGTTGCCCTTGCCACCAGGGCGTATGCAATATCCCCTACAACAAAAATGGTATTTCAGTAAATGCTGCCTTCCTTATTGCATCTCCTTCTTCCATTTCTCCACTTTCTTTTGGTACTCGATCAGGAGCCGCTTTGCAACTTTCTGCTCCTTTGCCTCCACAACGATATGCACAATGGGGAGGTGATGATCGGGAAGCACGAGCGCCCAGTCTTCGCCGAAGTGGACCTTTATGCCGTCGGTGAATGTAGCCTCCATGTCGAGGCTATCCTCACTCATCTTGCGCATGACCCCACCCTTCATCTCCCAGGCGCAAGGGACGCGGGTCTGCAGGAAAGTCCGGCGCGGCATTCCGGCCAGGACCAGGGAGAGAGAAACACCGCCGACCGCGATCAGCTCAATGGCCTTGGCGATGGCGAACATTCCGTCAAAGGCCGGCTGGAAATTCGGGAATGCGAACCGGCCTTCCATTGATCCCGCCATCAACACCTCGGACGATAGGGCCGCCTCAATCATTGCCCGCGCGGAACTCTTGGTGCGGCGCACCGTGCATCCGTTTTCATGAGCCATCACTTCAATAGCCGAAGGCGCGGAGACCGGCGCCACCAGTATTCCCTTTGCCCCGGACCGTAGTGTCAGCGCCGACATGAGGAGGAGCGCCTCGGCGCCGTCGTAAACCTTGCCGGTCTCATCCACCAGGATTATCTCTTCTCCGGTTGGGTCAAGCCAGAAGCCTCCGTTTGCCTCCAGCGTGGCGACGATCTTCGACAGTTGAAGGAGTCCATGTGGCTTTCCCTCCGTCTTTCCGGCGCCCCTCTCCTCGTTGATGTAGGCATTGAGCCCAATCACCTCGCACCCCATGTCATTGAGGATGGCAGGGAGTATCTGGCCGGCGGGGGAATAATTGAAATCGATGACGACCTTGAATTTTGCCTTTTTGATAGTTTCCCGGGCTATGGTGCGGCTGAACCCTTCCCGGTAGAAATCGACGACGTGTGGTAGCTCGGTTATTCCCCCCGGCTCGCTATAGTGTGCGCGTCGGAAGTTTTCCTTGTAAAATATCCGTTCCACATTCTTGCTCATGGCGCTGGAGAAATCGAGACCATCGCTGTCGATAAACACTATTTCGATGGAGGCCGGATCATCGACAGCCTGGCGAAAGTGGATTCCCCCGGCCTCACCGAAGGTCTTGAGCTTGTACCGAAGCAGTGGCAGAGGAATCATTTTCAGGTCACGGACATTCACGCTTGTAGATAGGATGCCGCCGATAAAGCTCCGCTTGAGCATACGGGACGAGAGGTAGGGGTCGCGTCCCGCAAGAACGAAACTTCCCTTCGGGAGGGAGGAGCCGTAGGCGCAGCCGAGCTTGGCGACGAACTCCGGTGTCAGTTCCACGTTGGTCAACCCCTTTACCATAGGCCCCTCAAACAGCGACTTTTTCCACCTCTCCCCCCATATCATGTTGGCGGTCACCGTTGCCCCCGCATCAATCACCTTCCTGGGCCATACCTTTACGTCACGCTTGATGTAGGCATCCTCGCCTATGGCGGTGTCGTCGGCAATGATCACCCCCTCCTCCATTACCACCCCCTGGCCGACGCTGACGTTATTGCAGATTACGGCGTCGGTAATCTTGGCCCCCTTTTTGATGTAAACGTTGTCCCATATCACGCAGCGGGCAAGCTTGACCCCGGATTCAATGGTGCAGTTGCAGCCGATGACCGAATCCTTGATCCGGGCGCTGCCGAGAATCTGGGAGTTGTCGCCAATAACCACTGTCCCCTCCATCATGGAAAGGTCTTCAATCCTCACATCGCCGCCGATCCGCAGATCCTTACCCATCTGATCCTGTTTGGGTTCATCAATCCTTACGTTGACCCGACCGCGCAATATGTCGTGATAGGCATCCCTGTAGGAATCTGTGTTGCCGATATCGCGCCAGTACCCTTTGGCCGTGTAGCCGAAGAGCGGCTCACCCTTACCGAGGAGAATGGGGAAAAGATCCCGTGAGAAATCGAAATTCTCACCATCCGGGATGTAGCTTAATACCTCCGGCTCCATCAGGTAGATGCCGGTGTTTATGGTGTCGGAGAACACCTCGCCCCACCCCGGCTTCTCCAGGAACTGCGTGATCCGCTGCTCCTTGTCTGTGATTACGACACCGAACTGGAGAGGGTCTTTCACCGAGGTGAGGGTCACAGTGGCCATGGCCCGCTTCTCTTCGTGGAAGTCAACAAGTTTCTTCAGGTTAAAGTCGGTCAGAAGATCGCCACTGATGACAAGAAACCGCTCGTCCAGATACTTCTCAGCGCACTTGACCGCGCCGGCTGTCCCCATGTCATCCAGTGGAGTGACGTAGGTGATTCGCACACCGAAATCGTTGCCGTCACGGAAGAAGTTTTTTATCACGTTTGGCTGATGATAAAGGAGCATAACCAGGTCGGTGATCTGATATTTCTTCAGGAGTTCAACGATATGGAGCATAATGGGACGGTTCATCAGCGGGATCATCGGCTTCGGAATACTGCCGGTTAAAGGCTGGATGCGGGTGCCGAATCCCCCCGCCATGATAACGGCTTTCATAAACGACTACTCCTTTGATTTTGACTCTATACCTCTACCTTACCTGCCTTTCCTGGTCAGAACCCGTTTGATCTCGTCCTTCAATTCCTGCGGATCACTTGACTTGACCACGTAGCCATCCGCCAGCCAGGAGGAAAAGTCGTCCTTATAGCACGAGAAGGCGGTGCAGAGGATGACCGGCATGTCGCTACGTTCCTTGACGATCTTCTGCAAGAGGTCAAGGCCGCTTTCTTTCTTCAGTTTGATGTCGAGCACCACCAGATCGTAACTTCCATCCTCAAGTTTTTGCGCAGCCTCGGCAGCAGTCCCCGCGGTAACAACCTCATACCCCTCATCGGTCAGTTCCTGTTCATAAAGGAGCCGGATGCTGCTCTCGTCATCCACTACCAGTAACTTTGTCATTTATCTCCCTCCTCCCTTATCGGCAGTCTGATCGTATAACGCACCCCTCCCGTGGGGATTGTTTCCATGGAGAACGAATAGCCGAGCCGCTCCAGGATGGCCTTGCAGAGGGGCAAGCTGAAGCCGGTCCCCAGCTCTTCGGTGACGGCAAACGATGTGGCAAGCTTTTCCAGCGTTTCACTGCCGATTGAGGTGGCAGTATCGACAACCTCAAGAACGATAGCATCCTCGTTTTGGCATGTCCGCACGCGGATATCCCCGGCGCCGGTGTTGCTCTCCAGGGCCGTCAGGATAATGGCCTTAACGCAATATCTGATCTGCCGTATATCTATGTAGGCCGTCGGGAGGTCTTGAGCCAACTCCAGAGAGCAGGGTATCTGGCGCCCCTCCAGGCTTTCCCGCAGCTCATGCAGCACATTATTCACCAACTGGTTTACATCCCAGTTGTCCATGGCAGGGTGGAGGGAATCGGAATAATTCAGAACTTCCTCAAGGACGTTCTCTAACTGCTTCGCTCCGTGTACGATGGAATGCAGGTATTCCTTTTTCGGGTCGTCCTCGGCAATGTTTTTCAGGAGCGAACGGGCAAATCCGCCGATAACCAGGAGCGGGTTGCGGATGGAGTGGGCGATACTTGAGGTGATACGGCCGACGAGCGCCATCTTTTCCATCGTGACGATCAGTTCCTGCTGTTCCGTGAGCCTCTGGTTGGCGGCTGTCAGCTTGTCAACTTCCTCCTGGAGCCGCTCATAGAGGGATGCCCGCTCCAGGGCGAATGCGACGGGGAAGGCGAAAGTCTCCATGGATTGCACGTCCTGAAGGGTTATCGGCTTATGGGTTATGCAATTATCTGATACGATGACACCGATCCGGCGGTTGCGTGAAATGAGAGGCGTAACCAGAAAGCTGTCCACCCCGAGCTCCTGGGCCAGCCGGTAATCCACCAGTGGATTGTGGAAGGCGTCCTCGACCAGGATCGGCTTCCGTTCCCTGAGTGCCCGATTGAAGATATGGTTCTGGTCGTTGAGCGGCACACTGAGCCGTTCGAGTACATCCTGGAACTTGGACTTCTCCAGGGAGAGCCTGGTCCGGTGAAAGTGCGCCGCCATCTCCTTGAGACTCATATTGTCGCGGCCGATCTCATCCCAGGTATGCCTAGCCTCTTCATAGTTTTTCGGCCCCACCCCCAGGTGCCCTTTTAATGATTTTCGTTCCTTGTCGGCCATAAGGAGAAAGGCTCGGTTCATGCCGAAACCCTTGCCGGCGGTTATGGCGGTCATCGCCACCGACAGCACCTCGTCAAGGTCCATGGAGGTCTGCAGCACCAGACTCAGTTCATGGATAAACCTGATCTCCCTGGTCTTGCTGTTCAGGAAACCGGTCATGTCCTGCAACTGGGCCTTCTTGTCCAGGTAGTCGGCATGGATGAGCGGCAGTACGTCCGCCAATGGGTGGCCGACTTCCTGCATCGCGGCCAGGTCATTCCTGAAACTGGGACACTCAAGGCACTTTTCCATCACCCGCCGCTTGTGCGAGGTATAGAGGTCCTCTTCTCCTTCATCGATGTTGGGACATTCTCCGGGTGTAATTTCTTTCTTATGCCAGCAGCTTTCACAGCCCAAACAGACCTCCATTCCCGCCATAAGGCAGTTCCCATCCGGAAACAGTGCACAACCGCTCACAAACAGGCCAAGTATAGCAGTCTACGCCGGTTTTTCAAGGCAAATAAGAGAAGCAGGGCCTGACTTGCCCGGCTCCACGCACGGCAACTTATGTTTGCGGAAGCAAGGGAAAGCCGGTATTATTTATCAATTGCGGATTTGATGAACGGGAGAAGGGTGACGGAAAAGGGTGGCCATGATGAAACGTGTCTAGGTTTTTGCGGGAGAATACCGGAGAATACGGATTTGTGATTGTGGGCCCTTACACTCTTTTCAAGGAAACCGCAGGGGGTTATCACGGTGAATATGTTCTATCATCTTTTTTGAGCAATAACATTGAGTTTCATTATTTACTGGTCAAACACCTTCAATACGAGTAGTATATGCCCCATCCTATTTGTACGGGAGGCGTTCTTCTGTT
>JBAQKZ010000175.1:0-5249 GCA_049301475.1 Geobacteraceae bacterium
GTTGCGCACAGAGGCGTCTACGTCGGGAATCCGCGCCGCAGAGGAGGCCGGGGCGGCCAAAGTACCGCAAGCCTCGCTTCATTTGCAACTAGCCAAGGAGGAACTGGAACTCGCCAGGGGGCTGGCCGCGAAAGGCAAGAAGGATGAGGCTGCGTCGATGCTGTTACGGGCCGAAGCCGATGCCGAGTTGGCTGTCGTGCTGTCCCACGGGGATGCCGAGAAGTCGGAGGCCATGTCAGCAGTGGAGCGTGTGCGCCAACTCCGGCAAGACAACCAATAACTCAATTATGATGCCAAAGGAGTATTTAATGAAAACTCTGCAATTTTTTATCCTAGTCACGTTCGCCGCGCTCTTCGTCGGCTGCGCAACCGTGGCGCCAGATGAACTAGTCAACGCTCGTTCGGCCTACCAGCATGCGAGCGAGGGGCCGGCGGAGCAACTCGTGCCGGTGGAATTACACAAGGCGCATGAGGCGCTTGTCCTGGCGGAAGAGTCATTCCTGGAGGAACCCGACTCGTCCAAAACTAAAGACCTCGCTTACGTCGCCCAGCGCAAGTCTGAACAGGCGGGAGCGCTCGGCGCCATGGCTGCGGACAAGGCAAGCAAGGATAAAGCGAACTCCGATTTCCAGAAGAAACAAACCGAGATCGTGAAGCAGGGGAAGCAGGACTTGAGGGACTCCGAGAAGCGGACGGCCGAGGCGCAAGCTGAGCTCGACAAGCAAGCAACGGTCAAGGCAAACAAGGAAAAAGCGGACGCTGATTTCCAGAAGCAACAAGCCGAGATACTACAGGCGAAGCAGGACTTGAGTGACTCCGAGAAGCGGACGGCTGACGCGCTGGCTGTACTCGCCACGCTCGCCGCAGTCAAGGAAGAGGAGCGCGGACTGGTCGTCACGCTCTCCGGGAGCGTCCTCTTTCGATCCGCCAAGTCGACCTTGTTGTCTTCCGCGCAGGTAAAACTTGACCAGGTAGCTAAAGCGTTGCTCGCGTTCCGCGCACGCAACCTCATCGTGGAGGGGCACACCGATTCCCAGGGCTCCGAGTCATACAACCAAGGTCTCTCGCAACGTCGGGCCGACGCGGTTCGCGATTACCTCGTGCAGAAAGGCTACCCAGCCGACCGCATCCAGACGCGCGGAAAGGGTGAGGGCAGTCCGATCGCCGACAACGCTTCACCCGAGGGGCGCGCCAACAACCGCCGCGTCGAGATCGTCATCGAACGTGAATTGCAGAAACCCAACCAGTAGGCTGGGAAAGAGAATCACATGAACCACAGGAGATCAATAGGAGGATTCCCCTTCACATCCTCCTATTGATCTTCGTACGGATCATCCAGGGTCACGGAGTGCCTTGAAAACAGCTGTGTTAGGTCTCCGACTATTAAATAGGGGGCAAGCAGTCGAAGCACTTGGAGTCCTCAATGAAGGAGAAAGACGGAGGCTCAGAGTTATTTTATGTGTTGATGCAGGGGATGAGCAATATGAATTGGTTAGAATGGCTTGGTATAGCAGTAATTATCACGGGCATTGCGGCCGTTACCGGCATTAAACCGAAGGGTACGCGGCACGTTGCCCATACGAGTTTGATGGGGATGGCACGGCTCGCGCTCCTGGCGGTTCTCATCGTCCTCGGCTACCTGGCGTTTCGCTCCCGAGCCGGCGGCTGACATTGTTGCGTACAGCCTGATATCTTGACATTACAAAGGCGGGTAATTTAGGTAACCGTCCTATTAGTAAGTCGCCTGACTTTCCTGTAACTATTGGCAGGCCATTAGCTATTACATTTTTACGGTCCGGGTCATCTCCCGGATGGAGCACGGCGACCACCGTTAACCCGAATCCTGGATTTCCGAGAAAACCTTTTAAGAAAAGTAGATAATTATCATGAATCAGAGGACATTGGATCATGAATGGCAGCAGCTTCAGGCTCACATAGAGCACTTTGTTGGCCTAATTCTCAGAAACGATGTGCAGAGAGTCGAATACAAGCCGCGATTTATTGCCCCACCGCTGGGGATGTCATGCGAACGTCATCAGAACGAACTCCAGGGTAAGGTGGCAATAAGCGACAACTTAAGCCAAAAAGGAAGAGAAACATGAATGAAGATATTCTAAAAGGGGCATGGCTGGAGATCAAGGGGAGAGTTAAAGAGAGGTGGGGCCAACTCACTGATAACGAGCTTGTCGAGATTGAGGGAAAAAGCGAGAAGCTCTTGGGTCTTTTGCGGAAGCAATATGGATATATTGGGGAAAAAGCCGAGCTCGAATATAAAGATACTGTCGAATTGGCAGAAATTATCAGCAGTATAAGCAAAATAATGAAGAAAAAAGATTTTATGGCAATTGCATTTATTGCCCGCTACGGGCAGCCTTTGTCATCTCAACATCCAGAGATTCAAATAGAGAAAAAGAGAATTGATAAAACAGGGAGGCGCAGTCATGTCAAATCAGATCGAAGGTTTCATAAAGGGTATTATTCTTGGGGGAGCCATTGGCGCTTTGATCGGTATCCTCTATGCTCCGCAGAGCGGCCGGAAGACACGGGAGGATATCGACAAAAAGACGAATAAATTGCTTACAAAGGCCAAAGAGGAATACGAGGCGACGCTGAAAAAAAGCAACAAGGCCTATGAATCGGCAGTCCAGGAGTTGAAGCACCTGGAGTCCTACACGAAGGATAAGGTCGGAGAAATGGGGGAAAAGGTGGATGAATTGACTGAACTGGGGAAAGAAGCGTTTCACGACACCAAGGGCCACTTGACGAAAGCTGTGAATGCGGCAGCGCATGCCTTCAAGTAGTCCCGGACGAAATAAGAGCTGGACGAATTAAAATTGCCAGGACTGGAAGGAGTATGCCAATGAGGAAATTTATTCATATTGTCATTACAGCGTTGATGATGATCGTCCTGCTGGTTGGGCTATCCGGCTGCACGAAAGAGGGGCCAGTTGAGAAAGCCGGTAAGAGAATCGATAAGACGATAGAAAACGCCGGAGAACAGATCGAAAAGGCGGGTGATAAAGTACGGGACATCGTAAAAGACGATAAAAAATAGATTCAATGAATGATAATGTAAAACGCACGGCCAAAGCGCCCGCACTAATGATCCTGGCCAGCTTTATCATTGTGGTAGCGGGGATGAAGGCGGCCAGCTCCATCCTGGTTCCCTTTTTTCTGGCGGTGTTCATTGCTGTTATTTGCACTTCACCGTTTTTCTGGCTGCAACGCAAGGGTGTGCCGAAGGTTTTTGCACTTGTTTTAATTATGGTGGCCATCCTGGTTGTAGGATTGCTCTTTGGAGTATTGATAGTTCCTTCGCTGAATGATTTCTTAATATCCCTTCCCGGCTATCAAGAGCGATTGTCGGCCCATATTGCTGCTTTAATAGGCTGGTTGCGTGAAAAGGGCGTTAACATTCCCCAAGAAGTGGTAGCCGGTGCCTTCAATACGGGATGGGTGATGAACATGGCAGGCAGCATATTCTCCGCCCTGAGCAGTGCCCTCACCAATACATTTCTGATCCTGCTTACGGTCGTGTTCATCCTTCTGGAGGCAGCAGATTTTCCAAAGAAATTGCGGATCGTGTTAAAAAACCCGGAGAGGTTGCTGTCCACCATTGAGAAATTCAGTCGGGACGCCAAGCGCTATTTGGTCATCAAAACCCTGATCAGCGCTACCGTTGGTGTTGTGATCTGGCTTTGGCTCTTAATCCTCGGGGTAGATTATCCGGTGCTCTGGGGAACGCTGTCGTTTCTGCTGAACTATGTGCCCAATATTGGCTCAATCATTGCTGTCTTGCCTGTTGCCCTTCTTGCTCTCGTCCAGTTAGGGCTGGGGTCTGCCCTTCTAACGGTACTTGGCTTTGTTGTGGTGCATGTTGTCGTGGGTAATATAATAGAACCGAAAGTTACGGGCAAAGGCCTGAGTTTATCGACGCTGGTTGTCTTCCTTTCAATGGTCTTATGGGGATGGGTTCTGGGACCTATCGGTATGATCCTCTCGGTGCCCATGACCAGCCTTGTAAAGATCGCGCTGGAAAGTTATGAAGAAACACGAGGGCTCGCCATCATGCTGGGGTCCGGCGCCGAGCTTGAGTAGATCCATCTCAAGATAAAGGATGAAATGAAGGTAACAGAAACTTTAAAGTGGGCAAAGAATGGCGGCAATTTAATTATTGCATCTTTTAACGCTTTTATGGAAGACAGGGCTTTAACAATGAGTGCTGCTCTTGCTTACTACACGGTTTTTGCAATGGCGCCTTTGCTGATCATGCTTATTTCCCTGGCGAGCTTTTTTTATGGTGAAGATGCCATAAATAGAAAGTTATTCCAGGAAATAAATAGTCTGGTAGGTAATCAGGCAGCTTTACAGATCCAGGATATTATCCGCCTGATAAGGCTTCAAAAGAATTCTGCTTTTGCTGTAATTTTAGGAGTAATCACGTTATTTATTGGAGCTACAGGTGTCTTTATAGAAATGCAGGATTCCATTAACCAGATCTGGCGTGTAAAAGCAAAGCCTGAAAATGGCTGGAAAAAGATGCTGATAAACCGGGTGTTATCTTTTTCTATGGTCATAAGCCTTGGATTTCTTTTAATTGCATCTTTGATTATTAATGGATTAATCCTTACCCTGAGTGATCAATTGAGTCAGTATTTTCCGGATCTGACAATTTTAGTGATCAATATTTTTAATGTTGGGCTTACCTTCATCATTATCTCAGCCCTATTTTCAGTAATTTTCAAGTTTTTACCGGACGTAGAAATAGGCTGGAAAGATGTTCGCATCGGCGCATTTTTCACAGTCACATTATTTATTGTCGGAAAATTTTTAATCGGGCTATATATCAGGAAAGTTGCTCCAGGCTCTGCATACGGAGCCGCAGGCTCCCTCATTGTAATCCTGGTGTGGGTTTATTATACCTCGGCAATTCTGTATTTCGGTGCAGAATTTACGCAGGTTTATTCAGAATGTTATGGTGGAAAAATTAAACCTGCTTCATACGCAGTTCATATTATACAAACCGAAGAAGAAAAAACCGTTAAAGTTCTGCCTCCTAAGGAACACGAAGCGGAACAAGATAAAACACAGGAATAGATCATTATTTCCTGGAAGAAGATCGACCTCGACGGTTTGACAAGGCCGCCTCAGGCTACAGAGGTCTCGCCTCAAAGTACCCCTCAATATGTTGAGGTTCCGCCAAATATTGAGGCCAAACGAACCATTTCATACTTTCCTGCCATTCTCCA
>JBAQKZ010000176.1:0-16946 GCA_049301475.1 Geobacteraceae bacterium
CCTGCCTCCTTGGTTGTGGCTCTGAGCCGTAGTGAGTTACCTCTCTACAGCATAACCCATGCTTGCAAGGATGGCAGGTCTTTTAGCATTTGACTCTGCTTGGCAACTGACAACCATTATGTCTACAAGGTTTCGATATACTTTAGCACGAACTGCTGGGCCCGTTCCACAGCAAGCCGGATGTTCCAGCGGGAGAGGTCCCGATCCTCCACGAGGTTGCTTACCCCGCGGATTTCCAGGCACTCCACACCGTACATAAGCGCCACCTGCGCCGCCGCCGCACCTTCCATGTTTTCGCAGATGGCCCCGAACCTGCGGCCCAACTCCTCTCCCCGTGCCGAGGTGCCGCTGCATGTGGAAACGGTAACGAACCGACCTGCCATAAGCGGTTGACCGACAGACTCGCTTAAGCGGACAGCCTTTTCTGCCGCCTGCGGAGAAAGTGGGAACATATTGAAATAACGCTTTCCATTTAGCTCCAGCAGCGGAATGTCCATGAGATTGAACGGCTCCCACCCCTCAGGGGTCAGCACCCCCTCATCTCCAAAAATCTCTGCGGACGCCATGGCCAGGTCTCCAACCGCCAGGCCGCTCACCATATATGCGCCCGCACATCCCGTATTGATGAGAAGCCCGGGCTTGTAGCGAGCTAATAGCGCCGAAATCGAGGCGGCCGCGTTTACTTTGCCTATGCCGGTTACGGATATGATTACCATGGTATTGCCGACTTTTCCCGTATAGACAGCCAAGGGGAGGTCCGTTGCGACCTCCTGCGCCCCTGTGCGGAGGATCAGGAGGCGTAATTCCAGCGGGATGGCAGCGGTGACCAGTAATGGCTTCATGATTGGATATGCTTTCTGATTTGAATTAGAGCGATCCTTATGGGTCCCGGACCGTCATCCGGATAATAGCACAGTCGCTGTCGGCCTTGCAACTCATCGCCCTCAAGTTATAGGCCGCGATGTCACCACGGAGAGCCATGCGGCGCGTTAATTATTATGTTAATTATTCTTTGCGTAGCGTCATTTATCTGTTAGTATGACGCAGTTTCGCATGCCATCCGAAAAAAGGCTTATGAATAGGATACTGACCCTCAATATAGCACTCATTCTGCTCTGTTTGGTTGTGTTGGCCAAATTTGCGGCGGATATCGTCTCCTACCGGCTTTCCCAGACCTTTACCGGCATTGTGAAGAAGGCGGACGCGCCGCCCCCTCCGGCTGCCGCCGAAGACCTGATGGCGTTCGCTCCAATTCTGGAGAAGGGGCTGTTCGGCAAGGCTACCCAGGGGAGAGTGACGCTGATCTCGCAAGTAACCGATCATAAAACCCCCGCCGCGACTTTGCAGAACGATCTCTTGCTACTGGGAACAGTCGTCGGCTCTTTCCGTGAGACGTTCGCCCTTATTCAGAAACTGAGCAGCAAGGAAGAACGGGTCTTCCGGCTCGGTGATCAAGTGTTCGACATCGGGCCGCTGGTGGCGGTAAGAAAGGAAATGGCGGAGATTCTGGCAGGGGGGCAGCGAATCAAGATACTGACCCCGACGACGATTGCCGCCGAGGCCAGCAAACCACCGCCCCCGCAGTCTACAGGCGGAACGCCGGGTGGCCTTGCCTCCCAGGTAAGCGCAGGAAGCTATGTTGTGGATCAGCGCGCACTGAATGCAGCGCTGGACAATATAGGCCAGGCAATGACCGACGCGCGGCTCCTGCCGAGCGTAAAGAACGGAAAGGTGGAAGGCTTCAGGGCCTCCGAGGTGAAACCGGCCGGTATATTCGGCACGATAGGCATAAGAAACGGAGACACGCTCATAAGGATTAACGACTTTCCTATAGATTCTCCGGAAAAGGCGATCCAATCCTTTGGTGCGCTCAAGGGTCAGAGCCGCATCAAGCTCGACCTGATCCGGGACGGGCAGCCTACTACCTTCTACTATGACATACGATAAATTCTCCATACCCCAGCGGAGGCCACATTGAACAAACGACCCGCAAACATCATCACATTACTGCTGACGCTCTGTCTCCTGCTTGCGCCCCTTCCGGCCATGGCCAAGGGTGGGGTAGTGTTGAACTTCAACGACGTGGACATCTCCACCATGGTCAAGTTCATCAGCGACCTGACCGGCAAGAACTTCATAATGGACGACAGTGTAAAGGGGAAAATCTCGGTCTACTCACCGACCAAACTTTCTTCCGAGGAGGCGTTCAACGTCTTCACGTCGATCCTGGAGCTTAAGGGGTTCACCATCATACAGGCCGGAAAGGTCTACAAGATAGTTCCCCTCTCGGCCGCCAAGCAGGCAGGCATGAAGATATCCAGCGACAAGGAACGTGGACCGATAAACGAGGCCTATGTGGCGCGGGTCATCACTCTTGAAAACATATCCAGTCAGGAGGCAATGGCCTTCCTCCTGCCCCTTGTTTCCAAGGGCGGTTTCATCTCCTTTTTTGGCCCTGCCAACATGCTGCTGGTGGTAGATTCGTCGTTCAACATCCAGAAACTCCTCGGCATTCTCCAGTTTATCGACACTGACCAGCGCCGTGAGGGTGGAGAGTTGATCTTTCTGAAGAACACCTCGGCGGATACCGCCGCGAAAGTGGTCAGCGAATGGCTGGGTGGACGGGACAAGTCCCAGCGAGCTCCCGGACAGGGGACGACCCCCGGCCCAGGCAGCATCGTAATTCCAGATGCCCGTTTGAATGCGCTCCTGGTCTCAGGCAGTGATAAGGAGAAGGCGGACATAAAAAAGATCGTAGCGCTTATTGATGTATTATCACCCACTTCCAGCAGCAAGGTGAATGTATATTATATGGAAAACGCCGATGCCACCGAGGTCGCAAAGGTTCTGGAGGGGGTGGTGAGGGGGAGCTCGGCACCCGGTGCTCCAGGCGCGGCCGTACCGGCCCAGCAGTCGGTTTTCGAGGGGGGGAAAATCTCCGTTACCCCGGACAAGGCAACCAATTCCCTCGTCATCATGGCTTCCCCCAACGACTACCAGAATCTCCTCCAGGTAATCCAGAAGCTTGACCGACGCAGCCGTCAGGTCTTTGTAGAGGCGATAATAGCCGAGGTTTCTCTTGACCGGGCGAAAGAGCTGGGGGTGCAGTGGGGATTGCTCGGCGGCGGCACCACCGGCATCGTTTCAGCGGCGGGAGTCTACGACCCGTTTGGCACGTTCGGGGCATTGATTCCGATACTGCAAGCGCTAACTGCGGGGGGGGTAGGGACTTCCTCCATCGATCTTACCGGAAAGGCCAACTTTCCGGTAATCCTCAAAGCGCTTCAGTCCAACGGCGTTCTCAATGTTCTCTCCACCCCGAATATCATGACCTCGGACAACAAGGAGGCGGAAATCTTCGTAGGTGAGAACGTTCCTTTTGCGGGTCAGATACAGACAACCGGCACCGGCTTTTCCACGCAGTCGATAGACAGGAAGGACACCGGTATCACGCTCAGAATCAAGCCTCAGATCAGCGAGGGGGAATACATAAAGCTCGACATCTACCAGGAGATATCGGCGGTAAAGAATGCTATCAGTAAGGGTGCTGCAGTCGACATAACCACGACCAAGCGCTCGGCGAAGACCTCGGTGGTGATGAAAGACAACGAAACTGTCGTTATCGGTGGCCTGATTCAGGACCAGGACCAGGAGATTATCAACAAGATACCGCTCTTGGGGGATATCCCGTTTTTTGGCTGGCTGTTCAAGACCAAGAGCACCAAGCGCGCGAAGACCAACCTGATGATCCTGCTTACCCCTCGGATCATAAAGGACGCGCGTGACATGGCGGAGGTTTCGACCACACAGAATAACCGTTTTCAGGAAGAACTCAAAAACGACAAGCCGATTGATTTTTTCAAGGGACTTAAGGCGAAATGACGACCGTTGCCCCGGAACTGGAAAATATCGCCGCTCGCCTGGGGATTCCATGTCAGGCGGAGATTGACGACACCCGCGCGGACATGGCGGTCCTCTCCAGGGTGCCGCTTGCCTTTGCCCGCTCAAATCTCCTCCTTCCCCTGCGGGAGGAAGATGGTAAGCTCCTGGTGGCGGTTGGCAATCCCGCCAACCTGCTGGCGACCGACGAGTTGCAAAGATTGTTCGGGATGCCTGTCAAATGTCTGGCTGTGCCGCAGCAATCTGTGCTCGATGCCATAAACAGGCTTTATTCAAGGCTATCTGGCTCGGCACAGGAGGTGGTGCAGGAACTGGAGGGGGAAGACCTTTCGACCATCGCCACCGAATTCAGCCAGCCGAAAGACCTCCTAGACCTGACCGACGAGGCGCCGGTCATTCGTCTTCTGAACTCCATCCTCTTCCAGGCGGTAAAGGAGAGGGCGAGCGACATACATATCGAGCCGTTTGAACGTGAGTTGGAGGTACGCTTCCGGATAGACGGCATTCTCTACAAGATGCTTACCCCTCCAAGGGTGGTTCAGGACGCGCTCATTTCACGAGTCAAGATAATGTCCGGTCTCAACATCGCCGAGCGCAGGCTTCCCCAGGACGGGCGATTCCGTGTCATCGTCGCAGGCCGCGACGTTGACATCCGCGTCTCCATTATCCCCACCTTCTTTGGCGAGCGGGTGGTGCTTAGAATACTCGACAAGCAGAAGGGCGTGCTGTCGCTTGCTGACATCGGTTTTGCCCCAGGCGACGTACAAACCATGGAGCGGCTCCTTGCCCGAACCAGCGGCATCATCCTGGTCACCGGCCCGACCGGAAGCGGCAAGACCACCACCATATATGCCGCCCTCTCCCGCCTCAATTCGCCCGAAAAGAACATAATCACCATCGAGGACCCGATAGAGTACCAACTCAAGGGGATCGGCCAGATACAGGTCAACTCCAAGATAGACCTGACATTCGCCCAGGGACTGCGTTCCATACTTCGCCAGGACCCGGACATCATCATGGTGGGGGAGATCCGCGACGCCGAGACTGCCGAGATCGCCATGCAGTCGTCCCTTACCGGTCACCTGGTCCTCTCCACCCTCCATACTAACGATGCCGCAACTGCCGTTACGCGCTTGATAGATATGGGGATAGAGCCTTTCATGGTCGCCTCCACACTCTCCGCGGTGCTTGCCCAGCGCCTGGTGCGGGTCATCTGCCCCCATTGCAAGGAAGCATACCGCCCGGAGCGGGAATATGTCGGCATAACCCTGCCTCCCCTACTTTACCGGGGCAAGGGATGCGAGAAATGCTTCAACCTGGGCACAATGGGACGGACCGGCATCTACGAACTCCTGCTGATCGACGCGGAACTCTGCTCCATGATCATCCGCCGGGCGCCAGCCGGTGACATCAAGGAGTACGCACTATCCAAGGGAATGCGCCCATTACGTTACGACGGACTGGCCAAGGCCGCCGCCGGTGTCACCACCATTGAGGAGGTTCTGCGGGTAACCCAGGAGGATTATGCCGACCTTCCGCTATAAGGCGTTCAAGGCCTCGGGCCCTGATGTTACGGGTGTCATAGATGCGGACACTCCTCGCGACGCCCGGCAGCGCCTGAAGAACCAGGGCCTGTTTCCAAAAGAGATCACCCCGGTCGATGAAGCAGTATCAGTCGGCCTTCTCAGCGCCTGGCGACGCAGGGTCAGCCTCCCGGATATGGCGCTCATGACGAGACGTCTCGCCACGCTTGTCGGTTCGGCGGTGCCGGTGTACGAGGCGGCCACGACGCTCTACGAACAGGAGCGGCCCGGAGAACTGAAGAAAGTCCTCAACCGTGTGAGAGAACGCCTGGCGGAAGGGGCAAGCCTGGCAAAGGCGCTGGCAGGGGAACCGCAACTCTTCAGCGAGAGCTATGTCAGCATGGTGGCGGCTGGCGAGGCCAGCGGCGCCCTCGAAATCGTCCTTGAACGGCTTGCCGGATTCCTTGAAGAACAGGAAGCGATCCGAAGCAAGGTAGCCACCTCCCTTGCGTACCCGATATTGATGGTCGTAGTCGGGAGCGGAGTCATGCTCTTTCTGCTCGCCTTTGTCGTGCCGAATATCGTCAATATCTTCCAGGATAACAAGGCCACCCTCCCGCTCATCACCATCATTCTCATCAAGATCAGCACACTCCTGCAAAAAGGGTGGTGGCTCCTTCTGTTAGCGGCCTGCGGCGCGCTCATCGGCTACGACCGCCTTAGCCGCAGGGAATCGTTCCGTCTGCGCCGGGACCGCCTTCTGCTCCGCCTTCCACTCGTGGGAGACCTCATAAAGCGGCTGGTTCTCGCCCGCTTGTCCAAGTCGCTCGGGCTGCTGCTCGCCAGTGGCGTGCCTGTCACCAGGGCCATGGAAATCGCAGGCGAGGTGGTGGAGAACAGAGAGTACCGGGCCTCTCTCAGCAAGGTCAGGGAAGAGCTGATTCAGGGGGGGAGCCTGTCGTCAAGCCTAGGCAAGAGTCCGCTCTTTCCGCCGCTTCTCGTCCATATGGTGGCGGTAGGGGAAAAGGGTGGGGAGCTGGAGGGTATGCTTGTAAAGGCCGGAACAGCCTTTGAAAAGGAGTTTGACACAACGGTCACCCGCTTCATGGCGCTTCTGGAGCCGCTCCTTGTGCTGGCAATGGGCGTATGCGTAGGTTTCGTAGTAATTGCGGTGCTGTTGCCGATATTCGAGTTGAACCAGTTGATTAAATAGGCGGACAAGGCAGACAGACAAGGTGAGTGCTTCTCTATGACGATCCCCCCCCTTTGAAAAGGGGGGCCAGGGGGGATTTGGCAGCCGACAGAACCTAAATCCCCCTCGATCCCCCTTTACGAAAGGGGGAAGAAAAACCGATACTTTCAAAGTTTGGGTGGCAGAGCGTCTTGATAAGGCGTCTTGAATAACAAGGTGTACTAAATCCACATTTCGGGGGAAAATCATGAAGACCGAAATCGGTTCGTATGAAGCGAAAACAAAGCTCCCTGAATTGCTGCGGCAGGTGAAAACCGGGAAAAGCTTTACTATCACCAATCGCGGGGAAGCCATTGCGGATTTGGTGCCCAGCTTGGGCGTGAGGGCGAAGGACAAAGTTGCGGCAGCGGAAAAACTCAAGGCATTCATGCTGACCGATCCGGTGCGTGGTCTAAACATCAAGGATCTCATCGAGGAGGGGCGCGCGTGAGCTTCGTCCTTGATAACTCTTCCACGGAGATCACAAAATGGAAACCGGCCTGATTCACTCTCTGACCGACAATTTTGAAGCACACGCACAACAGACCGAAGGCGGGGTAGAGTTCTGGCTTGCCCGCGACCTCCAGCATCTATTGGGTTACTCCGAATGCCAAAAAATGCAGAAAAAGAAGTCGAAGAAATCATTCTCAGCAGGTAGGGGTAGCGCATTTTCTAACGGGAACACAACTTGGGGTCGCGTCTCCAATTCCCATAAAATGTGCAAACGAACCTCCAGTTAAATACAACCACCAACAAAAAATTATTGTTCTATGTATATCGAAGGTATAATAATTATACTATGGAATTTGAATTTGATCCGATAAAAAGTAACGGCAATAAGGGGAAACATGGGATTGACTTTTACGAAGCTCAAACCCTCTGGAGTGATCCTGATTTAATTGAGATTCCAGTTAAAACCAGTGACGAACCAAGATTTCTGGTTATCGGAAATATTTCAGGGAAGTACTGGTCAGGCGTTATTACTTATCGTTCCGGCAAGATAAGAATTATTTCGATGCGACGATCCAGAAAAGAGGAGGTTGATATATATGAAAGCTCGTGAGTTTGACAAAAAATTTGATGAGGGGTCGGATATTTCCCGACACCTTGATATATCAAAAGCAAGACGGCCGGAGCAGGAACAGAAAAGGGTAAATGTAGATTTTCCCGTGTGGATGATTCAATTACTGGATAAAGAAGCAAGGCGTTTGGGTGTGCCCAGACAATCTATTATCAAAGTTTGGGTAGCAGAGCGTCTTGACAAGGCGTCTTGAATAACAAGGTGTTCCAGCGGACCGCCCGGAAATCGGAGGAAGAATAAAGGGAAAGCTGAAAATATGTAGAATGTAGACCCGTCCACTATATGATGTTCCAACCCTTTAGGCTCGTGTGCGCACGTGAACCGGTCAACAACGAGCAAGAAAACTAAATGGAGGCACAGAAATGACTTGGAGATGCCCATCATGTTGTCAAACAAATGACGATTCTTATTTCAAATGTGTTTGTGGCTACGAATCTGATTTTAAGGGGCAAGAACAATCCTCGCATCAACCATCACCACAGATATCTGATGGGGGAGGATATAAAGTTAATCACAAAGTGGTTAGCCCGGATGAAATTGTTTTGTCCCATAATCCTGAATGTAGCGCTGTGGGTCCAATTTGGATCATCGGTGTCATTTTATCAATTATACTTGCAGTAGATGGCGGCGGTTGGCTTTTGTTTTTCTTTGGAATAGGTTGCACGTTAGTTATGGCCTCAATTTTACAGCATCAACGCAATGAGGAAGAAAAAGTTAAATTAGCATACAATCAAACACAGCAGAATATAAACACCTCACAAAACATCAGTAATCAACTCCATCAACTTTTGAAAATTTCTACTGAACTTGTGCAAGAGTTACCTGGTTTGCTTATAAATGCGTCCAACTTTCTGCAGAATGCTAAAATCGAATTTGATTCAAATGCTTACAGTCCTTACTGGGATTGTATTGAACAAACAACACGGAATCTGGCCACATTCAACAACAATATACAGTGGATACAGAATAATGCAGTTCAATACTATAATATGCTAACAGGTCTGAACCATAATTTCCCAAGTTTCCTTCCTGAACGTGAACGATTCCCGGAACCAGAACCTGTTATTAGGGAATTAAATAACGTTGTTAGACCAGGATTAACAAACTTTCAATTTGCTACTATATGGGAACACAGGAAAACGCAAAATATATTGATACAAGGTTTTAGCACTTTGGGTGATGCAATATCAAATATGGCAAACACTATCAGTTATTCAATCAGTCACCTTCAAGATACCATTTCATCAAATAACGAAAAAATGATTGAACAACAGATGATGCATCGAGAGTCATTTGAAAGTTATAGCAATAACCATGAACGTCTTATGAAAGATCAAACCAAACGACTTGAAATATTGAAGAAAAGTTTAAATAGAAAAACGGCGGGGGATATCGGGGACGCCCTTAACATATTCTTATTTTACCACATTTTGAGGGCCCAACATGGGGTCGTGTCTACATCCCACATAAAATGGGGAATATAGGCCACTACCCAGCGAATAGGCCGATCCCGCGAATAGGCTTAATGCCTGAAAAGAGTCTTAACAATGCCTGTGACTCAAAATGATCTTCAAACAGCCAGAGAGCTGAAAGAACGCATATCAAAACTTACACCGCTGATTGATTTCCGGCTTTTTGGCTCCCGTGCTCGTGGCGATGCCGATGAGTTTTCCGATATGGATATTTTTATGGAATTTGAAACAGTTGACAGAGAGTTGAAAAACAGGGTGAAAAACGCTGCCTGGGAGATGACGCTGGAAACCGGGATTGTTGTCACTACGCTTTTGTTCAGCAGGCACGAGATTGAAGATTCTCCATTACGGTCATCTCCGATTATCCGCGTGATTATGGAAGAAGGTGTTCCCGTATGACGGATCGTGAAACCATTTTTGGTTACCGTATAAGGCAAACCGAGGAAACACTTGCTGAAGCAGTCAGGATGCTGGAAATCGGTTTTTCTCCACGCTCAATTGTCAATCGGTCGTATTATGCGATGTTCTATGCGGTTCTGGCACTTTTTATCCACTTCGACACACCTCACAAAACATCCAAACATTCCGGTGTGATAGGGATTTTTAACAAGGAGTTCATCCATACCGGGAAGCTTGATGAGCGTTTTGCCAAGATGCTTTATGACCTGTTTGATGAACGCATGGAATCGGATTACAGGGATTTTGCCGCATTATCTGAGGAAGATGCCCTCAATGCGGTATCAGCAGCACAGGAGTTTGTTTCCGCAATCAAAGCTTTGACTGAATAGAGGTTATAAAAAGAGGTAACCAAAATGAATAAAGTGTCACGTTTATTAATAGCCATTTCACTCATCTTGATACCGTTCCGGCAGGTTCTGGCAGCAACTCCGGCAACAAGGACCGAAAAAGCCATCTTTGCTGGCGGCTGTTTCTGGTGCATGGAAGCCCCCTTCGACAAACTGCCTGGTGTTTTGTCTGTTACACCCGGCTACTCCGGAGGTCATCAGAAGAACCCGACATATGAGCAGGTTTCCGCAGGAGGTACAGGACACGCCGAAGCGGTCCAGATTGTTTATGATGCTGCAAAAATAAGTTATGCCAAACTGCTGGAGGTCTTCTGGCATAATATCGATCCAACCGTGACGGACCGCCAGTTCTGCGACAATGGCAGCCAGTATCGCAGCGCCATCTTTTATCAGGGTGAGGAGCAGCATCGCGTTGCCCTGCAATCGAAAGCCTCCCTTGAGAAAAACAAACCCTTCAAGGGCCCGGTCGTAACCGAGATTACCCCGGCGGGTGAATTCTATCCGGCAGAGGAATACCATCAGCACTACTACAAGAAAAATCCGCTACGCTACAAATATTACCGTAGCGGATGCGGTCGTGACCGGCGGCTCAATGAGCTGTGGGGCAGCGCGGCAGGGCATTGAAGCCGACCAGAGTGGAGCAAGATCATGTTTACGCGAAGAGTTTTCCTGACCACCTGTTTTTTAGGACTGATAGCGGCCTGCGAAAAGAAAGCCATAGCCCCTGCCGCCTCTTCACAGTCGAACGGCTCACCATCACAGATACGGCTTTATTCAGCAGCCCGGAAGGGGTACGTCATGAGTGATAAAGTAGTCAAAACCGAGGCTGAATGGCGCAAGCAGCTCAACTCTGAGCAGTACCATGTAACCCGCGAACAGGGGACGGAACGCGCCTTCACCGGCGCCACTTGGAACAGCCACGAGCACGGCATCTACCAATGTGTCTGCTGCGGCAACGACCTGTACCGCTCGGAGCACAAGTACGAATCCGACACCGGTTGGCCCAGTTTCTGGCAGCCGATCGCCCCGGAAAATATCGCGACCCGTGCTGATAACAGCCTGTTCTCCAGGCGGACGGAGGTAGTTTGCAGCCGCTGTGACGCCCATTTGGGGCATGTCTTTGAAGATGGCCCCAAGCCCACTGGGTTGCGTTACTGCATGAATTCTGCTGCAATGAACTTTGTCAAGACAGATACCATTACACCATCGGAGGTTCCTTCAGCATGAAACGCATTTTACGCGACAACCAAGGTTTCACCCTTATCGAGATCATGGTGGTGATCGTCATCCTTGCACTCCTGGCGGCGCTTGTGGGACCCAAGATCATGGGGCGCTCGGATGATGCGAAGGTCGCCGACGCCAAGGTTCAGATTCGCAACATTGAAACCGCTCTAAAGCTCTACAAGCTGGACAACGGCAACTATCCCACTACCGACCAGGGGCTTTTATCGCTTGTGACAAAGCCGACAGTCGGCCAGATTCCGAACAACTACAAGGCGGAGGGGTACCTGGAGTCGAAAAAGGTTCCGCAGGATCCCTGGAAGAATGACTTCATATACCTCTCTCCGGGCGAGAACGGTGATTATGAACTCTGTTCCTTTGGGGCTGATGCCGCCAAAGGTGGTGAAGGGAAGAACGCCGACATCTGCAACTATGACATGAAGTGACGCGAACCAGATATTCAAAATTAGACACTCAAAACCGCCTTGCAAGCGGTTTTACCCTGATAGAAATGGTGGTGGTGATCGTCATCCTCTCCATGGTGGCGCTACTGGTCATTCCACGGCTCCCCTCCACCGATGCTGTGAGGCTGAAGAGCTCAGTACGGTCGCTGGCCTCGGCCATCAGGTATATGGGTGACCGATCGGTTACAGCCAAGATACACTACCGCCTCCGCTTCAACCTTGGAGACGGAAGCGTGTTGGTGAAGCAGGTTACGGCAGACGGCGAGGAGGTCGTAGCGGACGACCCGTTACTAAGCAGGTTTGCTTTGGCAGAAGGGGTGATTATCGAGGATGTTCGTATATCCAGTCTTGGCAAGCTGGCCGAGGGGGTGGTTGACGTTGATTTCGGCGCCGCGGGGCTTGCCGAGTTTCTCACTATCCACATGAAAGCCGCTGGAGGAGGCCGTTTTACGCTTCTTGCCTACCCCAACAGCGGAAAGGTGAGGGTGCTGGACGGGTACCGGGAGGCGCAATCGTGAGGGGCTTTACCCTGCTGGAGGTGATGGTTGCGCTGGCCATCATGTCCGGGGTCATAATGACGGTCATCAGCTCGTTCAACTACCATCTTTCGCTGGTAAGCCGTGACCGGGAGGAGACCATAGCCGTGCTCCTGGCCAGGGCCAAACTGGACGACCCTGATTTCAAGGCGGCGGAGACGACCAAGGGGACCTTTGCCCCCGACTGGCCTGTGATCAACTGGGAGGCGCAAACGGCCCCCTACACCATTCCAGGCGTGAACCGCGTCACAATGACAGTCTCCTGGAACGGGGATCGCAACAAACTCACCCTCGTGCGGTATGTGGCGAAATAATTTCCTCTTCAATGCAGCGAATAGGTATCTGAGTTTACATGCAAACTCTAAACCCGAAACCTGAAACCCGGAACGCATTCGCCGCCGGCTTTACCCTGCTTGAGGTGCTGATCGCCCTGGCGCTCCTGGCTATTCTGAGCGGCGCCCTCTACGCCACATTCTTTTCCCTGACAAAGGGTAGGGATGCGGCAAGCAGCAGCATGGAAGGGCGCAGGGAGTTGCGGGGGACACTGGACACGATCCGCAGGGAGATATCCGCCGCCTTTTACAACAGTCGGAACAAGCGGCTTCATTTTGTGATCGAGGATAGAGACCTGTTTGGCAAGCCGGCCTCAACCCTCTCATTCACCACTATCGTCCCACCCCGCTCCGATGACCGGCCCGGATCGGATATGATGGAGGTAAGTTACCGTATAGCGGACCAGGAGCGGCAGCTTGTGCTGATGCGCCAGGCAAGGGACTTATATCTCACTCTTGACCCTCTTCCCTACCCGCAGATGGAGAAGTTGGAAGGTTTTTTGGTTGAATGTTTCGACGGTGGCAAATGGGTCAGGAGTTGGGACACCACCCTGAACCCAGGCCTACCAAAGGCGGTCAGGATCACCGTCATGATCAAAGAGGGGGAAAAGAGCGTGGGGTTGATCGCAATCGCCACCCCCAGGGTGACCGGACAGTGAAGGGAGAAAAAGGCTTCGCCCTTGTCATAACCATGATTGTGACAGTCCTGTTGGTGGCGCTTTGCACTGAATTTATCGACGAGGTGTACGTGGATACCGCCGCCGGCCATAATTTTGTGGACGGCCAGCAGGCGAGCCTTTTGGCCGAGTCTGGAATCGTTGGCGGGATGAAGCTTTTGCAACTGACGTTGCGAAGCCGGGAGTACAGCTCTCTCCTCGACTTATGGGCCAAGCCCTTGCAGATCGCTGATGAGAGCGGGACTCTGGAGGTGACAATCGAGGAGGAAACAGGCAAGCTTAACCTGAACCTGGTTACTCTTCCCAACGGCACGCTTTTTGAGCCATATGCCGGAATTGCCACGCGGCTTTTCAAAAAGCTTGCTCTCTCTCCTGACTTGCCGGATGCCTTGGCTGACTGGCTCGACGAGGACGAAGAGCCGCGGCCGGGGGGGGCTGAATCCTCTTACTATGGAATGCTCAAGCCGCCTTACGTAGCCAGGAACTCCCGTATGGAGACGCTCGAAGAACTTGGCCTTGTAAAAGGGTTTAGTGGCAAGCCGCTGGAGCGGCTTCGCCCTTTCGTAACCGTCTATGCAGACGACCCCGTAAGCCCGACCGCGCCGATAAACATCAATACAGCGCCACCCGAGCTTTTGTCGGCGTTGGACGAACAGATGACCGATGACCTTGCGGCGCGGGTGATTGATTACCGGAAAACCACCCCCTTCAAGCAGTCGGCCGATCTCGCAAAGGTTGCCGGTCTCGAAACCATAGCCATAGGGCTTCAGGGGAAGATTCGGGTCAAGGGGACGGTTTTCCGGCTCCGTTCACAGGCGCGGACAAAGGAAACCACACGTATTATAGAGGCTGTGGTGCGGCTGGGCGGCGCACAGCCGACAGTACTTTACTGGAGAGAATACTGATGACCTTTTTTCTGATTGTGCAACTGACCGGAGATGAGGCGATAGTCGCCCGTTTCCGGAGGGAGCGGGGAGCGCTTGTCTTTTCTGACGCGGCTCGCCACACCGTCGCGGATGCAACCTCGCTTTCCGCGCTATTGAGGGAGGTGGCCGCCGCCAACCGGGAACATATCCGGGTGATCCTTGCGGTTTCCCCAAACCTTTTGTCTCTACGCGAGATGGAAATACCCCTGACCGACCGCCGCAAGCTTCGAGAGCTCCTGCCGCTGGAGTTGAAGGGGGAAACCGCTCTGGACAATGACGAACTGGTGTTTGACGCCGTTACACTGGCTGACGGCGCATGTCTTGCTATCTGGGGAGAACGCCGGGAGCTGGCGGAACTAGTCAGCATCATGACCGACGCTGGGCTGGAGCCGGAGATTGTCACCGCCTCCATGTTTCACTGGTTGGCGTTGATGCCGGTCCCCTCGGAAGAGCAGCTTGCAATAACCGACGGCGAGGCGCTAGTGGTCTACAGAGGTGGCAGGCTCATCTACTGTCGGGCTTTGCCTGACAATGAATTGGCAGGCGAGTTGGCAAAGACACTGGCGGCTCTTGAAATCGACAAGGGGATCAAGGTGGTCCGGCTCTTTCTGCACGGCAGCGCTGCGCGCAGGGAAGCGCCTTTCCTCGAAGGTATTTCCTGCACCCCGCTTCAGGTGGAGGGCGATCTTCGCGCCTGCTTCAGTGACGACAGCGCCGTCGCCCTTGATCTGGCTGCGGCATACGCAGTGGCGAAGGCTGTAAACAGCGGGAACGCCGTGAACTTCCGCAGCGGCAATCTCGCTTACACTGCGGACCACCGCCGGATGCAGCGAAAACTGCGTCTCTCCCTCATTCTCGCCGTTGTCTGTGTTTTCCTTTTGTTCGCGGAGGCCGGACTCCGTTATTTTCTGGTCGAGCGCGACCTGGAATCCCTCAATGCATCAATCCGGACCATATACCGGGAGGTTTTTCCCAACCGGAAAAAGCCGGTCGATGAGGTTGGGGAGCTGCGCTCGGAAATCAAACGACTTGGCGGCGTCTCGGGCAGGAGCAATGTGCTCGTTACCCTGAAGAAGCTGGCCGAGGTCAAGGGAGACGAGGTGACCGGATTCGTCGAGACCTCCATCGAGGGAAACAAGGTTCGTGTCCAGGGAGACGCGCGCTCCATACAGGCGGTCAATGATTTCAGAAACAGGGCTGCGGCCCTGTTCAGCGACGCCGAGGTGGGAGAGATCAAGTCCCGGCCCGACGGAAACGTAACCTTCATCTTCCGTGGCGCCATCAAGGAGGAGAACAAATGAACCGGCTCCATCTTCTTATTGAACGATACCGGCAACTGGACGACCGGACACGGCTCCGCTGGGGATGCGCCATTGCCGGACTTCTCGTTCTGGCGCTCCTCTACTCGGCGGTCAATGACCGGATAGTCGGCATGGCCGTGAAGCGGGCAGTGCGAGAGAAGGAAATCGCCGAGATGCTTCTCCTCAAGGTTCGTTACCTACAGGCCAGCGTCGGCGCCCAAAAACTTTCCAACCGTCTGACGGCGGTCCGGCCCGACGATTCTCCTTCAAAGCTTCTGGAAGATATCGGCATCAAGGGGAAAAGCAGTCAGATAAGACCGATCAAGGGGGGAGAAGGGCCAGGCTATCTGGAAGACGCAGCCGAGGTCAAGCTGGAGGGGGTGACCGCCAATGAGGCCGTCAATCTCCTGCACCGTCTGGAAAAGGGGAGTAAACCGGTGGTGATAAACAAGGCGCTCATAAAGAGCCGTTTCGACGACCCGTCCAAACTTGACCTGACCCTGACCATCGCCCTTCTTAAATCCGCGCCCCAGGGGCGTCAATGACCATGCGCCGCTGGTTCGCCATTCTGCTCGTTATCCCCCTCTTGCTTCTGGCGTTGCTTGCCATTACTGTCCTGTTAGTGCCGGACCGGGAGTTGCAGGGGATAGTTGCCCGGAGTCTGGGTCGAGCCGGATACACCTTCCAGGCTGCCGGTTTCGGCAAAACCTTTCCGCTTGGTGTTACGGCCAGGGATATCAGCATCGGCGACGAGCGGGGGACGCTTGTCACTGCGGATGAGGCGTGGATTCGGCTCCGCTTCTGGCCGCTTTTGATCGGCAGGGTGTTACTGGCATACCGTGCCAGGATTGGCAAAGGGGTGGTAGAGGGGGAGTTTTCGCCGTGGCTCGACCCAAAAGGACGCCTTCTGGTGGACGGGGTGAGGCTGGAAGACATTCCTTTTTTTCTCACGGTCACTGATGCCAAAGTGAAAGGAGCGCTTGGGGTGGAGGGCAGTTGGCGGGGCGCGGGAAACGCCCGGCGGGGAGAACTGCGGCTGGAAGTCAAAGGCGCGGACCTGGCAGACATAAAAATCAGCGGGACACCGCTTCCCGACGCGGGCTATGACACCGTGCAGGGGGCGCTCAAAATCGAAGGTGGCAAGGCGATCCTCCAAAGCTTTACCCTCCAAGGGAGTAGCCTCTACGTCCGGCTCAAGGGGGACTTTCCCGTGACCGCTCCGCTTGCCGACGCCCCCCTCAACCTGACCCTTGAACTGATGCCGAAGCCGGAGTTCCTCGATCGGCAAAAATTTGTCTTTCTGCTCCTGTCAAAATATCTGGCATCTCCAGGCTACTACCAAATCCCGATCCGGGGGATGCTGAAGAAACCCTCCATTCAATGAATGCCTGTATATCCCGTTGTGGAGACAAAAAACAATGATTACCATCATCGGCGCGGGCCTTGCCGGGTGCGAGGCGGCCTGGCAGGCGGCCC
>JBAQKZ010000177.1:0-6569 GCA_049301475.1 Geobacteraceae bacterium
GCGTACAGAGCCCCATCCAGGACGGGGGCAGGGGGACGGGGGGCAGGGGGACGGGGGCAGGGGGACGTAGTTAAGTTGTTGACTAACTCGTTGCCATCTGCTATCTTTCTTCCGTGCCACGACACGCTCGACTCGATATACTTGGGCGGAGAATGGGTTGAAATCACCTTTGTTTGCTGTATAGTTCCGACTAAATAATTCCAATTTCAAATCAAGGATGAAATCAAGGCGGCGAGGATTGAGGCGACGAAGGCGAGGCGTACAACAACTTGGTACGTTGAGGAGCCGAAGACGAGCCAACGAAGATAGCGCCTTGATTTGGAATTCTGGAGGTAAAGATATGGCGAAACGCTACAGGGTGTTGATTGGAGGGAAATGGGTAGGGGACGACTGGCATGGACTGGATGTCGTAAATCCCTATAACGATGAAGTCATAGGGGTGGTCCCCGAGACCCCACCTGATGGAGTGGATGCCGCGATTGAGGCGGCCAGGATCGGCTTTGCGGCCATATCGGCCATGCCTGCATACCTTCGCGCAGAAATCTTGTCCCGCACCGCCGACCTGATTCTGCGCGACAAGGAGGAATTTGCAACGATCATAGCCCTGGAGTCGGGCAAGTCCTGGAAATTCGCAGTCTCTGAAACGGAGAGGAGTGCCGAGACCTTCCGCTTTGCTTCACAGGAGGCGTATCAGAGCCACGGGGAACTGGTGCCCATGGACGCTTCACCGGTTTCCGCAGGCCGGTTCGGCTTTTACATCCGCACCCCCATAGGGGTCATAGGCGCCATCACCCCCTTCAATTTCCCCCTTAACCTGGTGGCGCACAAGGTCGCGCCGGCCATTGCCTCCGGTAATGCGATGGTGCTGAAGCCGGCCACCAAAACCCCTTTAACCTCCATCAAGCTGGCGGAACTTCTCACTGAGGCAGGTCTGCCGGCAGGGGCGCTCAACGTGGTGATCGGTAGCGGCGCTACGGTCGGCAACCACTTGGTGGAGGACGAGCGGCTGGCAATGATAACCTTCACCGGCAGTCCGCCTGTGGGTAGGGAGATCAAGTCCCGCTGCGGCCTTAAGCGGGTGACACTGGAACTTGGCTCCAATTCGCCCACCATTATCGAGGAGGACGGCAATGTGGACCAGGCAGCAGCCCGTTGCGTGGTGGGGAGTTTCGCCAATTCCGGGCAGGTCTGCATTTCGGTGCAGCGGATATTTGTCCATCGCTCAAGATACGACGAGTTTATGGGTAAATTTGTTGAGAAAACCCGCCTGCTTAAGGTGGGCGACCCGCTTGACAAAAGTTGCGACATCGGGCCGATGATTTCCCGCAATGAGTTGGATCGTGCGCTTTCATGGCTCGATGAGGCAAAGCGACTGGGCGCCAGGATCGAATGTGGCGGCGCGCCGATCGGCAACTGTCTGGAACCGACCATCCTGTCCGGAGTGACGCGAGAAATGCAGGTGATGTGCTCCGAGGTGTTCGCTCCGGTCGTTTCGGTGCTCCCCTACGACACCTTCGACGAGGCGCTTGAGATGGCGGACGATTCGTTGTACGGATTGCAGGCAGGAATATACACCAGAGACATAAACAAGGCGTTCAAGGCCATCAGGCGGCTCGACGTGGGAGGGGTTATCATCAACGACATACCAACCTTCCGGGTCGATCACATGCCTTACGGAGGCAACAAGGAAAGCGGCCTAGGCCGGGAGGGGGTACGCTACGCCATGGAAGAGATGACCAATATAAAGATGGTCTGTCTCAATCTCGAATGACGCAATCATGCCCCACAACAAAGCTTTACAGACAATTAAGCAGATAACTATCCGGAATATTGAGATAAAAAAATAACGCTGGTGCATAAAAAAATCTTGACATTTATTTTAAAAATAGTATATTCCGCACTTGAATAACGTCCAAAAAAGCCATGCGCTAAGCGCTATCATGGTAATCCCAAAAGAAAAGAGGTGAAACGTCTATGAAAAAACTGATCTCACTGGCTCTCTGTCTTGCTCTGGCCCTGGCTTTTGCCACCGGCTGCAAGAAAAAAGAGGAAGCTCCTACGGTTGAGGCCCCGGCTTCTGCTCCGGCTGCTCCGGAGGCTCCTCCTTCCGCTCCTCCTTCCGCTCCGGAAGCTCCTCCTTCCGCTCCGGAAGCTCCTCCGGCTGGGAAGTAAGTAATTTTTCAAAGTCTCCTGTTACATGAAGGACAAATAAAGCCCACAGTTCAATCTGTGGGCTTTATTTATGTCTCCTTTGCGCGTCTCGCCCTCATTCCAACTTTCGCGGTTGCCGTAATTCCCCTGCGGGTGTATATGGATAGACGGCGTTAACTCTACCCGAAACTGAAAGGTCCGTCGGTGAAACTCAATACCAAACTGGTCATGATCATGCTCTCACTTCTGGTCATTGCCATGCTGACGCTCTTCCTCATGAACCAGTACAGCCAGAACGAACTGGTGCGCGAGATACAGGAAAGCTCTACAGAGGTTTCCAAGGCGATCCAGATGAGCGTAGAGGACCTGACCTCGGAGTCCGACTTTGAGTCGCCGCGTCTTCAGGAATACTTGAAAGGGGCGCGAAACAAGGGTATCAACGAGATCAACATAATCAACAACGATGGGGAGATCATCAACTCCTCGGATCCGGAGAAGGTGGGAAAACGGCGCGAGATCAAGAAGCTGGAAAAGGGGCTGAAGGCTGCTCAAAGCAACAAGGGCGTCGGCGGCGCCACTTCAATGAAGCCGTATGACCTGGTGGTTCCGGTCATCGTTGGAGACGAGCAGCTAGGCTATGTGCAGATCAACCTCCTCCTCGATAATATCAGCGAGATACAGCACTCCAACTTCATTCGCCGCCTAATTGCCACATGCCTGGTCTTCATGCTAGGCATCCTTACAACCATCTTTCTCGCCCGCCACTACACCCAGCCGATCCACCGGCTGGCAGCAGGCGTGAGAAGGGTCTCATCCGGCGATCTGTCGGTGACATTACCGGTCGACAGCAAGGATGAGATTGGCGAACTGGCCGAGAGCTTCAATGAGATGGTGGATAAACTCCGGGAGCGGGAGCACCTGGAAAAGCGGCTTTACGAGGCGGAACACCTCTCGAAGGTTGGACAACTGGCTTCAGGAATCGCCCACGAGATCAGGAACCCCCTCAACTACATAAGCCTTGCCATCGATCATCTTAAAAGTGAAATTATTCCGCTTAACGGCAACCGGCGGCCGGACCTGGAGACCCTCACCGACAAGATCAAGGAGGAAGTGCGACGGGCCAACTATATGTTGACCAATTTCATGAACTACGGTCGGCCTCTGAAGCTCCGCCTGAGGCATGTCTGTTATCCGGAACTGCTCGCCAAAACCTTGCCGCTGTTGCAGGACAAGCTTGCCGAGCAGCGGATCGAAGTCGTGAGTGAGATATCCCCCGATCTTCCCCGGATGGTGGCGGACCCGGAGCTTTTGCGCAACTGTCTGTTCAACTTTGTCACAAATGCCGCCCAGTCGATGCCGGACGGAGGAAGAGTCATCCTCGGCGCCATGTTCGACCCGACGGAAGAAGTATTCCGCCTTACCTTCTCTGACCACGGGGTGGGAATCGCCCCTGATGATTTGGGCAACATATTCCAGCCGTACTTCACCACAAAGGAAGCGGGGATCGGCCTGGGGCTCGCCGTTATCGAGCGTATCATAAAGGAGCATGGGGGCAAGATCATGGTGGAGAGTCGAGTCGGCGAAGGAACGACCTTCACGGTTATCCTGCCGATGCGGGAAGAAAGCTAGAGGAAGAGGCGCTATGGCCGGAAGCATCCTGGTAGTTGACGATGAAAAGGGGCAGCGGGAGATACTCAATACCATCCTCCTGAAGGAGGGGTACCGGATCGTTGATGTGCCTGGCGCCCGGGAGGCGCTGGAGCAGTTGGAGAATAAGGAGTTCGACCTGATTCTCACCGACCTGAAGATGCAGGGGATGTCGGGAATGGAGTTGCTGGATCGTATACTGGACGGGAACCCCTCCCAGTGCGTGGTGATGATGACCGCCCACGGCACCGTGGATTCGGCGGTGGAGGCAATGAAGAAGGGCGCCTTCGATTACCTGGAAAAGCCCCTGGAGCGGGATGAACTGCTCCTTACCCTGCGACGGGCCTTTGAGCACATAATGCTGCGCCGGGAAAACCTGGCGCTCCACAAGAAGCTGGAGGAGAATGTCACAATTCCCACCATCATCGGAGAACATCCGAAAATCAAGGAAGTGTTCCGCATCATCCATAAGATAGCCCCGACAAACTCAACAGTGCTCATATACGGCGAATCGGGCACCGGCAAGGAACTGGCGGCGCGGGCCATTTACGACCGGAGCCAACGCAAGGACAAGCCCTTTTTCGCCATCAACTGCGCCGCCATTCCCGACACCCTCATCGAATCCGAGCTGTTCGGCCACGAGAAGGGGTCCTTTACCGGCGCCAGCAGCCGGGAGATCGGACTTTTGGAATCGGCGGAGGGAGGGACAGTATTCCTCGATGAAATAGGGGAGATGAATGGGGCCATGCAGGCTAAGCTGCTACGGGCCATACAGGAAAAAGAGATCCGCCGGGTGGGTGGAAAGGTCAACATCCCGGTGGACATTCGGATCATTTCCGCCACCAACAAAGACCTGGAGGCGGAGATCAGGAAGGGGCATTTCCGCGAAGACCTCTTCTACCGGCTCAACGTCATCCGCATCACCCTTCCCCCCCTTCGGGAGCGGGGAAACGACATCGCCACACTGGCCGACTTTTTCGTCAGAAAATACGCCCGGACGTCAGGTCTGTCACTCAAGGGAATCTCCAGGCCTGCCCTCAAACTCCTCCTAAACTACTCCTGGCCCGGCAACGTGCGCCAGTTGGAGTCGATGATAGAGCGCGGAGCGCTCATGGCGGAAAGCGATTACATACAACCGGAAGACCTCCAGGCAGAGGTCCACGAGGAGGGAGCGCGTGCGGGAAAGCTGCCGTTCGAATTTCCGCCGGGAGGCATCTCCATCAAGGACCTTGAGCGGGACCTTATCATCAAGGCTATGGACCAGAGCGGCTGGATCATCACAAAAGCCGCCCCACTGCTGGGGATGAGCTACAAAACCCTCCAGTACCGGCTGGAAAAATTCGGAATAACAAAGGCATAACGCTTTCCAGGAGAACCCCCATGGATTTCAGCAAGATACTCCATCGCTTCACAGTGGTTCCGTCCCTCCCAGAGGAGTTGGCGGCTCTCCAGCGGATCGCCTACAATCTCTGGTGGAGCTGGGATATTGATGCGATCAATCTGTTTAAGCGGCTCGATCCGGAACTCTGGCAGGAAACCCGCCACAATCCGGTGGAGATGCTCGGCATTCTCCAGCAGGCCACCCTTGACAACCTGAAGGCCGATGAAGGGTTCATGGCGCACCTCCGGCTGGTGGACGAGAAGCTCAGCGAATACCTGTCCGCCAAGAGCTGGTTCGAGAAGGTCATTAACGGCGACAAGGCGCTCCATGTGGCCTATTTCTCCATGGAGTTCGGTCTGCACGAGTCGCTCCCCGTCTACTCCGGCGGCCTCGGCATCCTGGCCGGCGACCACCTAAAGTCAGCCAGCGATCTTGGCGTGCCGCTTGTAGGTGTGGGGATACTTTACCAGCAGGGGTACTTCCGCCAGTACCTGAACATTGAGGGATGGCAGCAGGAATTCTATCCGGAGAATGACTTCTACAATCTCCCCCTGCGCCTGGAGCGGGAACCGGGCGGCGCGCCGCTGACCTTCGATCTCGACATGGCCGGTCGCAGGCTCAAGGTCCACATCTGGCGTGTGCTGGCGGGACGGGTTCCCCTTTACCTCCTCGACACCAACCTGGAGGAGAACGCCCCGGAAGACCGGGAGATCACCGCGCGACTCTATGGCGGCGACCAGGAGATGCGCATCCGTCAGGAAATCCTGCTCGGCATCGGCGGTATCCGCGCCCTGCGGCTGCTCGACTTGGAACCCAACGTCTGCCATATGAACGAGGGACATGCCGCCTTCCTTGCGCTGGAACGGGCCCGGCTGCTGATGGAAGAGCACAGGCTGAAATTCAGCGAGGCGCGAGAAGTTGTGCGGGCCGGCAACGTATTCACAACACACACCCCGGTGGAGGCCGGTATTGACCATTTCCCGGCCGATCTCCTGGAAAAGTACCTGGGGCGATATTACCGGAGCCTTGGCCTCTCCCGTGACGAGTTCCTGGGCCTTGGTAGGCAGAATCCGCGCAATCCCCACGAGACCTTCTGCATGGCGGTCCTGGCCCTAAAGCTGGCCGGCCATGCCAACGGGGTCAGTCAGCTCCACGGAGAGGTCTCCCGCAAGATGTGGAAGAATATATGGCCGGAACTTCCCGAGGAGCATCTGCCGCTTACCTCCATCACCAACGGTGTACACAGCAAGACCTGGATTTCCAATGAAATGGGGGGGCTACTCGTCCGCTACCTCGGCTCACGCCTCCTGGATGACGCCGCCGATGAGGGTCTGTGGCGGCGAATTGCGCGAATCCCGGACGGAGAACTCTGGCGAACCCACAACCGCTC
>JBAQKZ010000178.1:0-6753 GCA_049301475.1 Geobacteraceae bacterium
GCGGTTTCATCGCGTAACCCAACAGCTTTGAATGCCATCGGCCTGGTCATGTTGAGTTACGGCATACACCCGCCTAACCCAACCTACAAAATCAACAATGCGAAAGAAATAATGTTCCAAGATACTACAGTCTTGTGCAATTACCGGCTCCGTACTTCACCGCTGGCCATGCCAAATTATACACCTTGAGCCTTTTAACGTCTTGCTCAGGACTGAATGATGGTTACCACGAGCTACAATGGCTTCCCATTAAAATTGACCCAGAACCCCTTTATTCCTTCTTTAAAGCTGGTAGTGGTATAGAAGCCGATTCTTCGCTTATCCCTGGCCAGACTGTAAACCGGTTCAAGCACCAGAGTGTTGCTGCTCCCGTTAGCCAAGGTAATCTCCCGTTCAGCAACAACCTCATCAAAAGGCAGAGAGATGAATATTCTGTGCATCCCCGATTTCAGGCGAAGTTCCTTTTGAAAGAGATAGCGGATGCCGTGCCCCTCTTCCGGGTCGCGCAAGGAATGCTGATCTCGCCTTTCTTCACGAAGAGAGCCAACCAACTGTAGTGCCTGACCGTCGATGTTTACAAGTAGCTTATACTCCGGCGAGCCGTGAACGTCGTTATAGGAGTAAATCCCCGGCAGGTGGGTTTTCAGGGACGAGACGATATGCAGGTCAGCATAGCCGGGAGGAATGGGGGTGGTAGCGGATGGTTCCTGGAAAACATCTTGCCGGGTATTCGTGCTCATAGACTTGATCACCTCCACGTTCCCCGCGCAACCTCCCAGTACCGCAGAAAATATGGCCATTGCCAGTAATATCAATATTTTCATAGGCGCTCCCTGTTCTTAATCTGTTTTTCAGCCCATTTCTCCCACCACTGATAGATGGTCGGCAGCACAATGAGGGTTAACAGCGTTGAGGTAATCAAGCCGCCGATCACCACGACGGCCAGGGGCTTCTGCACCTCCGAGCCGGGTCCCGTGGCGAAGAGCATCGGCGTAAGGCCGAGAATTGAAACCAGGGCGGTCATCAGTACCGGCCTGAGCCTGCGCTCGCACCCCGTGGTGATGGCTTCGTCGATAGAAAGCCCATCCTCGCGGAGCTTGTTGATGTACGAAATAAGCACCAGACCGTTCAGTACCGCTACCCCTATCAGGACAATGAACCCAACCGAAGCGGGAACGCTCAGGTATTGCCCGGTCACCCACAGGCCGACGAGTCCACCGATGAGGGCGAAGGGGAGGTTCATAAGGATCATGATTGCGTAGCGCGCCGTACCGAAGGAGGTGAAAAGGAGGAAGAAAATCAGGGCGATGGAGAGAGGCACGATCAGGGCGAGCCGTTTCATGGCCCGCTCCTGGTTTTCGAACTGCCCACCCCATGCCACATGGTAACCGACCGGCAGATTGACCTTTTCGGCGATCAGCTTTTGTCCTTCCTTGACGAAACTGCCGATGTCCCTTCCTTCCACGTTCGCTTCGATGACTATTCTTCGCTGCCCCTCTTCCCGGTCGATACTGGAAGGGCCTTCCACTACACGAATCCCGGCGATATTTTTAAGTGGTATACGGGCGCCGCCAGGGGAGCTCACGGGGAGATTCCCGATTTCTTCGACACTCTTGCTCTGACCTTCCGGCAGACGGAGCAGTATCTCAAAGCGCTTTTGCCCTTCGATTACCTCGGTTGCGACCCTGCCGGCCCGGATCATTTCCACCACCTCGTTCAGGTCCGCCACGTTTATGCCATAGCGGGCCATGGCTCGCCGGTCGGCCTTGATTTCCAGATAGAACTGGCCGGCGATCTGCTGCATCCGTATATCGGCAAGGCCTTTGACATTTTTGAGCAGAGCCGTAATTTCTCCTCCCTTCTCCTGAAGCACCTTCATGTCATCGCCGAAAAGCTTCACCGCTATCTGCGACCTCACCCCCGATACCAGTTCATCCACCCGCATCTGAATCGGCTGGGAAAAGACAAAGGCAATCCCGGGTATCTTCTCCAGAACCTGCCGCATCTGCTCCTGTAGTTCCGCCTTGTCGGCGATCTTCCTGGTATGGAACATGCCGCTGATTCCCTCACTGTCCTTTTCTTTCACGACAGACTTGTTCCATTCCTTCATCGGCTTCAGGCTGACGAACACATCACTCAACTCAACCCCCATCGGGTCGGTGCCGATCTCGTCGGTGCCGGTCCGGCTGACCACCGACTTGACCTGTGGAAACTTCATCAGTTCACGCTCCACGATGGTGGATATCTCCAGTGAGTCCTCCAGGGCAATACTGGGAAGGCGTGTGACATTGATGACGATGGACCCTTCATCCATGGTCGGGATAAATTCCTTGCCGATAAAGGGGATAAGGAACAGGCTGCCCAGAAACAGAAGGGCCGCGACGGTGAGAATTCTTCCCCTTTTCCGCATGGCAGTGGCGAGGAGCGGACGGTAGACCTTCCACGCGCCGCGCACGATAAAACTTTCCTTCTCCTCTCCCGGCTTCAGAAGCAGATAACAGAGGACCGGGACGACCAGGATGGAAAGGAGGAGAGACGAAAGAACGGCGATTACCACTGTCGAGGCGAGGGGTGCGAACATTTTCCCCTCGATCCCCTGTAGCGTCATCAGGGGGATAAAGCTTATAGCGATGATCAACTCACCGAACAGCGACGGCTTGCGCACCTCCAGGACCGCCTCATAGACTATATGTAATTTGTGCCGCCCGGCCCCCTTTTCCGAGAGGTGGCGCTGAACATTCTCCACCTGGATAATGGCGGCATCCACAATCATCCCCAGGGATATTGCAAGTCCTCCCAAGGTCATCAGATTGGCCGAGAGCCCTACCTGTCTCATGATGATGAAGGTGGTGAGGACAGCCAGCGGCAAGGTAAGGGTAACGACCAGAGAGGCGCGGAAATTGCGCAGAAACAGGTAAAGGACGATAACAACCAGCAGCACCCCTTCCATAAGGGCGTTTTTGATGGTGGAAAGCGCCCTTTCCACCAGCTCCAGACGGTCATAAAAAGGCTTGATGGATATTCCCCTGGGGAGGGCCTTGTTGACCTCCTCGACCCGCTCCTTCACGGCTCCGACGATCTCCCGGCTGTTCCCGCCCCGGAGCATCAGGACAAGTCCTTGCATCGCCTCGCCCTTGCCGTCCGCCGTTACCCCTCCCAACCGGTAGCGGGACCCCAATTGGATCTCCGCTACGTCCTTAAGATAGACCGGCGTGCCGCGCTGGGAGGAAACCACGATATCCTCGATGTCCTTCAATGACTCGATCATCCCGAGACCGCGAATGGCGTAACTCTCCTGCTCGTGGCGCAGGTATCCCCCCCCTACGTTGGCGTTGTTGCCGGCCACCGCCTCGAACACCTGACGGATGGTGAGGTTGTGTTTTTTCAGGCGGTCGGGGTCGAGCAGCACCTGGTACTGCTTCGGGTAGCCACCCAGGCTGTTCACGTCGGCCACGCCGGGAACAGTGCGGAGCATGGGACGCGCCACCCAGTCCTGCAAGGTGCGGAGCGCCATAAGATCTTCCGTCTTTTCCTGCTCGCTGGCATAAACCGGTTTTTGCTCATGCTCCAGGGTGTACTGGTACACTTCACCGAGCCCGGTGGCGATGGGGCCGAGCAAAGACTCCACCTTCTCCGGGAGCTTTTCCTTTACCTGGAACAGCCGCTCCAAGACGGCCTGCCTCGCCCAGTAGATGTCGGTGCCGTCCTCGAATACCACCGAAATCACTGACAGGCCCAACTTGGTGACCGAACGGAGTTCCGTCTTTTTAGGGAGCCCCATGAACTCAACTTCCAGCGGAAAGGTGACCTGCTCTTCCACCTCCGCGGGTGACATTCCCGGCGCCTTGCTGATGACCTGAACCTGGATGGTGGTCACGTCGGGAAAGGCGTCTATGGGTATCTTGTTGTACGAATATCCGCCAATGACAACAACCAGCGCCATGGCGATCATTACCAACATCTTTTGCCGGAGAGCCAGGGCGATCAGTTTATCTATCATCTACTCCCCCTCGATGAGACCCTTCATGGTCTCCGATTTCAGGATAAAGGCGCCTTTGGTGACAACTCGCTCTCCCGGCTTCAGTCCGGACAGGACCTGGTGCATGCCGCTCATTGCCGGGCCGACGGTTACCACTCGCTTCTCAAAGGTGGTGGCGTCCCTGGCCACAAAGGCAATCAACTTTTCCCCAGCCCGCTGGAGAGCCGAGGCGGGGACAGCCAGGGTATTTTCCGCCTTGCCGGAAGCAATGATGACCGTGGCGAACATCCCCGGCTTCAGGAACCCGCCGGTGTTGTCAACCGTTACCCGCGCCTTCACCGTCCTGGTCTTTTCATCCAGCATGTCGCCGATATTGGAGACCCTTCCCTGAAACGTTTTATCGGGGAATGCTGCGGTTGAAACCTTGGCCCCTGTGCCGATCTTGAGGTTCGCCAGGTCTTTCTCATAAATATCGACCATGACCCAGAGTGCAGAGAGATCGGCAACGGTGAAAAGCACCTTGTCGGGGCCGACCGCTTCTCCCTGGGAGACGGTTTTCTCCACCACCACCCCGCCGATAGGGGAAGAAAGGGCGATGACCGGGTAATTCCTCCCCCCGCCCGTGGAAGGCTTGACTTGAATGCCGAGTAGGCTGGCTTTCCCTTTAGCCAAGTCAAGGTCAGCCTCAGCCTCGTTCAACTCCTGACGCGCCTTCAGGAGATCCTTCTCCGGCGAGACGTTCTTTTCAAACAGAGACTCTTCCCGCTTGAGATTTTTCCGGGCCAATTCAACACGGCTTTTCGCCTTGAGTTGTTCCGCCCATATTTGTCCGATTTCCGGGGTATCAAAATGAGCCAGTGGCTGGCCTGCCCGCACCCGGTCCCCCTGGGAGGCGATGAGCCTGATGATCTTGCCCGGCGCACTGGGGCTTATCTTGGCAACCCGGTCGGCGTTCAACTCGATCACCGCCGTCGCCGAAATGGGAATCGCTATCGGCTTCACGGTGAGCTCCGTAGTCTCTATTGCGGTTGTCTGCTGATTGCCGACGGGAAGTCTGACCACGTTTTCTTCCTGCTTCTGCGGCGCGGCGGCCGGTTTTTCCGTCGGCGCAGGCTCTTTTTCCCCGCAGCCGGCAACTGCAAGACAGATGGCGGCTGCGGCTATCAATGTCGTTCCGAAAAGCATAGTTCTCATATTCAGCTCCTTAGCGCGTATCATGGTAAAGTGCCTCCGCTGATGCTCTCCAGCGCGTTCAGCGCCAGGCGCGCCCTGAGAAGCGCGTCGAGATGGGTGAACTGCAACTCTATGGTGTCCTTCTGGGCCAGCCGCACATCGAAAAATCCGATTTTCCCCTCCTTGAAGGCGAGTTTCATGAGGTTGAGATTTTCCGCGGCCTTGTTCAGAATCTCCTGCCTGAACAGCGACAGCTCCTCAAGAGAAGTGGAAAAATCGTTGTACGCGACCTCTACCTCCTTATCGATGGTTTTCTCCAGTCCGGCATAGTTCAGCCGCGCCTGTTCCGCCCTGGCCCGCGCCTCACTTTTTTCCGCCTGTTTTTTGTCGAAGAACGGGATCGGTACAGACAGGGCAATACCCCCGGTATTTCTCTCTTCATCCCGGTCGTAAAACCCCGCCAGGGTAACGTTGGGAAGAGCAAGCCTGTTGACGAGACGTTGGGCCAACGTTGTCCGCTCTATCTCGATGGAGGCGGCCTTCATGTCCGGTCTCCGCGCGGCTGCCAGTTTCTTCAGGCTCTCCTTGTCCGGCGCGCCGGGAAGGTCGGCGGAGAGCTCCCCCTGTACTGAAAACGCTCCATCGGGCCGCATCCCCACAAGCCTCTGGAGCGAAAGGCGGGCTTCCCGATATTCCCGTACGGCCAGGAGAAGTTCTCTTTTGGTCTTGCTTACCTCCACCTCCGCCAGGTTCACCTCCAGACCGGACACTTGGCCCGCCTGGAATTTTATTCTGGTAAAACCGAGCAGGTCCTCCTTGAGCCGCACAGCCTCACTTGTCAGTTCCTCCCGCTTTTTGTCGGCGAGCGCCTTGGCAAACGCGCCCTTCACCTCATAGACAAGGGTTCTCTCCCAGTCTTTTATCTCCTGGTCGGTTCGGGATATCTCCTTTTGGGCAACTTCGATCCTCACCCCCCGCTGCCCGGCGATCTCGAACTCCTGGGAGAGCTTCACGCCGTAGTCCGTGAACCCCCTTGCGCCAGGGTCCGAAGACTTTTCCTTTTTGACCACACTCCCTTCAAGCACCGGGTTGAAGATAAGGGGGAGCTTTGCCCTTTCCATTTGCCCCTGGGCTACCCCCGTCTCAAGCCGAAAAGCCATTAGCTCCGGATTGTTCCTGAGTGCGTGGTCTACCGCCTCTTCCAGCGTCATTGCACAGAGAGGGGCAGTAAACAAAATTATGGATAATACTGAAAGCAGCAAACTTCGCATATAGGATGTAACTCCTTTTGGATTCAATTAGTTGGTTATGCCGTGCCGGTACAGTGTGAGATCTGGAACAAACATCCCCAAACCCGGCAAGGCGCTATGCAGGTAGCCGTGTGAATCGGTATGTATTCGGGTTGAACATGATTGGCGCTGAACACGAGGGAACAATGCAACGAAGACGCAGATGTCCCCTAAGTCCGACAGGCGCCTAGTAGTGCGTTTCATAAATATATTTACGTTTTCCCGTTCGGGCCAAGCCCGTCTGAGGCCAGTATTCCCGGGGTTCTCACGGTTCGACAATCTCACCATGAGTAGTAATTGTTTTAACGAAAC
>JBAQKZ010000179.1:0-20982 GCA_049301475.1 Geobacteraceae bacterium
CAGTGCGGCCTCGCAGCCGGCATGCCCGGCGCCCACCACGATTACCTGGTATGTACGGTCGTAAACGATCACTGCTCACCCCCGTGCGGATTTACGCCGCACGTTTCACAAACAGACTCAATGGATACAGTATCCCAGCCATTTCCTTTTTATTATGAACAAGTTAGGCGGAATGTTCCACGTGGAACATTCCGTTGAATCCGTGACGCTTTCATGGCTTCTCTCGCTTTAATGCCTCTGCCCTGGCGTTTCAGGACGTAGCGACCACATTTGCGAAGTTCACACGGCAAAGCCAGTGTGATACTGCGCGGGCGACGATTGGCCCCGGCATTACACTCGCTACGCCATTCAATCGTCACGGATTCAGGATTCCGCTCATTTGCCGATGCAGAACCTCTGAAAGATCAGGTCGAGCACCTCGTCGGGGGCACTCTCGCCGGTCACCTCGCCTATGGCGGAAATGGCGTCGCGAAGGTCAACGGCAAGCAACTCCGGCGCCGCGCCTATTGACAGACTATCGGCAAACCGTTCGAGGAAATTACCGGCCTTGGCCAAAGCGTCGCGGTGGCGGGCCTGGGAAAGGGCGACATACTCCCTGCTGTCCGCCGCCAGGCCGTGGAGGAAGGCGCTGCAGATCGCCTGCCGGAGGGAATCTATCCCCTCCCCGGTCTGGGTGGAAACCGTGAGAATCACCCAGTCGTCCGGGAATGCGGGAAGCTCTATCATAGTCGGGAGGTCACTCTTGTTGACGGCCACAATAACGCGGCTGGCGGCCAGAGAGTCCTGAATGATGCGGTCTTCACGGTCAAAGGGGCTTGAACCGTCCAGAAGGAAGATTACAAGATCGGCAATGGGTATGCGCTCGAGAGTCAGCCGGACACCCTCCTGCTCCACGAAATCGCCGCTTTCCCTGATACCCGCGCTATCAAGTAGCCGGACCGGAAGGCCTCCAATGTTGACCACCTCTTCGATGATATCGCGGGTAGTGCCGGGGTGTGCGGTGACAATGGCCCTCTTCTCCATTAGTAATGTGTTGAGGAGGCTCGACTTTCCCACATTCGGCTTCCCGGCGATGAGCGTCGCCACTCCATCGCGAAGCACCTTTCCCTCTTTGAAACCGGACAAAAGCAGGGATATAGCCGCAGAGGAGCCTTCCACCAAGCGGCTGATCTCAGTGGTCGAGGCTTGCCCGATATCCTCTTCGGGAAAATCCACGTGTGCCTCAATGATGGCGAGGGCATGGACGAGACCCTCACGGGCGGCAGCTATCCGTTGCGACAAAAGCCCTTCTCTCTGGCGTTGAGCCAGGGCCAGGGCAGCGTCAGTTTTGCTACGGATGACATCGATGACCGCTTCGGCCTGCAACAGGTCGATCCGGCCATTCAAAAAGGCGCGACGGGTAAATTCTCCAGGCTCGGCAAGTCTGACCCCCTGGCTTAGTACCAGTTCAAGAATCTTCCGCGAAACAAGCCAGCCGCCGTGGCAATGTATCTCTAGCACGTCCTCCATTGTGTACGAATATGGCGCTTGCATGAAAACCACCAGCGCCTCTTCAAGTCGCGCACAGCTCGCGGGATCAACGATGGTTCCATATGAAAAACGGTGGCTTTGCAGGCCACCGTTCCGGTTTTTTTTGAATATGCTTGTGGCCACATGCCGCGCTGCGTCGCCGCTTATCCGGATGATAGCTATCCCCCCTTCTCCTGAAGGGGTGCAGATGGCTGCAATAGTGTCCCTTATGTACATAGATTGCCTATTTGCCGGTAGTCGGCGCCGCCTCTCCCAAGGATTTATTGATGTAAGCCTGTTGGGCAATGGTGAGGATGTTATTTACCAGCCAGTAAAGCACAAGCCCTGATGGGAAATTGAGAAACATAAAGGTAAACACCACCGGCAGCGCCAGCATCACCTTCTGCTGCATCGGGTCCATCTGGGACGGGGTCATCTTGGTTTGAATAAACATGGTAATCCCCATGATGACTGGGGTCACGTAGTAGGGGTCCTTATCCGCCAGGTCATGTATCCAGAGCATGAACGGCGCATGGCGCAGCTCTATGGAGAACATGAGCGCTTTGTAGAGAGCAAAAAAGACCGGAATCTGGATCACCATGGGAAGACAGCCGCTCATCGGGTTAACCTTGTTGGTTTTATAAAGCTCCATCACCGCCTTGTTCATGGCGTCACGGTCATTCTTGAACTTCTCTTTCAAAGCCGCCATCTTGGGCTGAAGAACCTGCATCTCCTTCATTGACTTGTAGCTCTTGTGGGTAAGCGGGAAGAAGAGCAGCTTGAGAATCACCGTTATGATAATGATATCAATTCCGTAGTTATGGGTGTAACGATGGAAATATTTGAGTGAATAAAGCAGCGGCTTGGCCAGGGACGAGAACCAGCCGAAGTCGATAACCTCTTCCAGACGGCTACCCTGGGCCTTAAGGATGTCGAGGTCCTTAGGGCCGAAGTACAGACGGGTGGCAAATTTGAGGCTTTGCCCCGGATCAACGGCCAGTTTTGTCGACGAAACTATATTTTCCACAAAGCCTTGACGTTCCAGAACCTGCGTAGCGGCAATATTTCCATTTTTTGACAGAACGGCATTGAAAAAATATTTATCGCCGAAACCGCTCCAGAGAATATCTTTGCTATACAGCTTGGGGCTCCCCTTTGTCAGATCGTCGATCTTCAGGTTTTGTATGGCATTATTCGCAAGAGTGGACGGTCCATACACCTCGAATCGTGTATCCCCTTCGACGGCAGCCATGCGATTCTTTAACGCCAGCCGTAGAACGCCGTCTACCCTCGCGTCGCTATTGTTGACGATCTGCTGTTCGAGATCGACAGCAAAACTGTCCCCGGTAAAGGTGTAACTCTTGATAAACAGGTCCCCTTGGGGAGAACGCCAACTGAATGTCAGGGCCTTTCTCTCTCCCTTCGCCAGGCGCAGACTGTCAACGCTGGGGGTAAAAAGTGCGAGCGGGTCTATGGCAAAGCCGGTGGCCTCGCTCCTAAGAGAGTAGTTCTCGGGCTGCTCCTCGGCGACCAGGGCAATCTCCTTGGCGTGTGTGGCGGTGCTTTCCCGATATTGCTTCAGCAAGAGCCGCTTCAAGGTCCCGCCACGGCTGCTGAACACCGCCAGAAAGGTGTCGGTTTCTACCGTTATATCCCTGGCGGCAGCCTCTGCAACAGGGGGTGGGGAAGGGATAACAGCCACGCTTTGGGGAACGGTGGCGGACGACATAACTCCCTGCGCCTCCTGCCGGACTGTGGGTTTCTGCTGTTGCGGCTGTGGAAACATGAAGGAATAGCCGTACATGACCGCAATGGACAACAGGACGGCTATCATCACTCTCTTTTCCATGAAATCTCCTCTTTGGCGCTACTTGATTGGATCATAACCGCCGGGATGGAAGGGATGACACCTGGCAATCCGGCGTAACGACCGCAATACGCCCCTGAGGGCACCGTACTGTTGCAGGGATTGTATCGAATAATGGGAGCAGGTGGGATAGAATCGACAGGACCTTCCCGTAAGTGGAGAGATAAAAAGCTGGTATAAGCGGATTCCGGCAATTAACAGTTTGGTTAACATGCTTTGGTATCCTGGCGCTGAATGGCCAGTCCTAGTTCGTTGCATATCCCTTGGTAATCAAGTCGCGCCGCACCGGGCCTAGCGATTATTACATAGTCATTCGGTGCAAACAGCCGGTTGTTAAGCCGGTAGAACTCCCTGATCAGACGTTTGACACGATTTCGGACAACCGCACAGCCGACCTTGCGGCTCACTGTGATGCCGATGCGCGCCTTTTGTTTTCCCGGGCGTCCCGACAGAATAATGAAATTGACCGTGTGAGCCTTTCGGCTCTTGGCCGAAAGGGCCAGAAACTCGGCCCTTTTCAGTAGTCGCTCTGTCTTGGGAAAGCGGGACAATGCAACCGTGCCGTTGGTTACTTGCTTGCAATTGTAACGGCAAGGCACTTGCGCCCCTTGGCGCGACGCCGCTTGATCACGAGACGGCCATTCTTGGTAGACATCCTGACCAGAAAGCCGTGGGTCCTTTTTCGAGAGATATTGCTGGGCTGATATGTTCTTTTCATGACCTTAAGCTCCAGGATAACATAACTTTTAGCTGTGAACCAGGGATTGTATCTTTAAGTGCGGTAAATGTCAATCTAAATTTCCCATGACGTTAAAGTAATACTGACCCTATTCTGAGCAAAGACAAGTGTGTCAGCTTACTCCAGGGCCCTTATAGAAAGCCAAATTTCTTCATTCGGTAGCGAAATGCGTCTATACCGAGGTTCAGCATCTTGGCGGCCTTGGATTGGTTCGAGTCGGTAATCTCCAGAGCCTGGCGTATAAGCTCCTTCTCCACCTCTTCGATGTCCACCCCATGGGATGGGAGCTTGAAGGTCGTCACAGGATTGTTAATTGACGATGCCTGCGCCACGATTTCCAGTGGAAGGTGCTCCAATAACAGCGTATTATCATTGCCGAGAATAATGGCGCGTTCGATAACATTTTTCAGCTCACGGATATTACCGGGCCAGTGGTATTCCTGCAGCAGTTTTTCCGCCATGCTGGATATGCCTTGCACATGTTTGTGGAACTCCTTGTTGAAACTTTCTATAAAATAGTTGGCGAGTATCAGTATGTCATCCCTCCGCTCCCGAAGAGGCGGCAGAAAGATAGGGATGACCTGCAGCCGGTAATATAGATCGTTCCTGAAGATCTTATCATCTATAGCCTTTAAGAGGTCCTTATTGGTCGCGGAGACTATGCGGACATCCACGGAGATAACCTTTGCCCCCCCGATACGCCTAAACGTCCGATCTTCCAGAAAGCGGAGAAGCTTGGCCTGCATCCCCATCTCCATGTCGCCGATTTCGTCGAGGAAGACCGTGCCTCCGTCAGCCACCTCGAACAGCCCCTTCTTTGTCGCCTTCGCATCGGTAAAGGCCCCCTTTTCATGGCCGAACAACTCGCTCTCCAAAAGAGTGGAAGGTACCGCAGCACAGTTGATGGCGATAAACGGCTTGTCGGCGCGGCTCGACTCATAATGGATCCATTTGGCCACAAGCTCCTTGCCTGTCCCCGATTCACCCTGGATAAGAACGGTGGAAGCCTCGCTTTTGGCCACCTTTCCCATCATATCCAAGACATTCTTCATATGTTTGCTGGCGCCAATGATGTTAGGCGGGCCGATCTTCTTGTGTTCACTCCTTAACTGCGCCACTTCCCGGCGCAAGTCCGACGTTTCGAGCGCCTTTTTGATGACTATCGCCATTTCATCGAGATTGAACGGCTTGTTTATGTAATCGTAGGCGCCCAGGCGCATGGCGTTGATCGCCGTTTCAAGACCACCGTGGGCGGTCACCATGACGACTATAATTTCCTCGTCAATCTCCTTGATCTTCTCCAGCACTTCCAGTCCGTTGATCCCCGGAAGCTGAATATCCAGCAGCACCAGATCCGGCTGCTCATCGCGCACCAGTCTCAACGCATCTTCACCGCTTGCGGCAGTCACGACCTCATAACCTTGTTTTTTAAGATTCTGCTCAAGGGACCAGCGGATCAGGTGTTCATCGTCAACAACCAGTATGCGGATTTTTCTCATGTACTCTCCTTACAATGATCCTTTTGTTGAAAGCACTCCGGAAATCCGGTCGTCCACCTGCGTCGCCTGGTCTAGGGCGCGGGCCAGGGCCTTGAAGCAGGCCTCCAGGATGTGGTGTACGTTGTCGCCATACATGACATTAATATGGATGTTAGCAGCAAGGTTACCGGCCAGAGCCTGGAAAAACTCCCGCGCCAGCTCCACGTCGAAATCCCCTATCTTAACCTTGGGGATATCCACGTTGTAGACCAGGTACGACCGTCCGGAGAGGTCTACTGCCACGCTGGCCAAGGCCTCGTCCATGGGGACAGTCGCCGCGCCGTAGCGGCGGATCCCCTGCTTGTCGCCCAGCGCCTTATTGAAGGCGGAGCCGAGGACGATGCCTATATCCTCAACCGTGTGGTGAAAGTCGATATCGATGTCTCCCCTGGCCTCCACCTCAAGGTTGAACAGGCCGTGGCGGGCAAAAAGGTCCAGCATGTGGTCGAGAAAGGGGACAGAGGTGCAGATACTGGCCGCCCCATTGCCGTCAATAGCCAGAGACAGCTTGATCCGCGTTTCTTTTGTCACGCGCTCAATCGAGGCTTTGCGGGACATGATTCCTCCTTGAAAAAGCAAGAAAGTTTTTTTCGCTTTTGAGCTTTTGTTTCTCAGCCGATCTCGCTGATTGCCGCAAGGGTAAGTTCCATCTCTTCCCTTGCACCTATCGATATACGCACTCCATAGTCAAGGAGCGGATCGGTAAAATGCCGAACCAGTATCCTGCGAGCGAACAACCCTTCGTAAATCCGCTTTCCGTCATGGTCGGCAGGAGTGGCGAATACGAAGTTCCCCTGCGATTGAATGACAGTATAGCCGACCTTTCTCAATTCGGAGGCAAACCACTCCCTTGTAGCACATATTTGCCGAATGCGCTCCCGAAAATAAGTCTGGTCTCTGAGCGCCGCCTCGCATGCCGCCTGGGCGAGACGATCCAGGTTATAGTGGTCCCGGATTTTGTCAAGGGAATCAATCACCTCAGGCCGGGCAATGGCTAAGCCCAGCCTCATTCCGGCCAAGGAATAGCTCTTGGAAAGCGTCCGCGTCACCACCACATTATCAAGGCTTCGGACCAGATCCAGGGCGTTACCGCCGGAAAAGTCCGCATACGCCTCGTCCACTACGAGCATTCCACTACAGCGCCGGGCGATCTCTTCAATGTAGGCAAGCGGAAAGGTGTAGCCCAACGGCGAATTGGGAGTGGTCAGGAAAAAGAGCTTTCCTTCATAGCAATCCGGAAAACCGGCGATTCTGAAGTCGTGGGTCAGGCCGAAGGTGCGCACACGAGCGCCCTGAACCTCAGCCAGCGTCGCATAGTAGGAGTACGAAGGGTGGACGTAGCCGATCTCCTCCCCTTCGTCGGCAAAGGCGCGAATCAGGTTATTCAGCACCTCGTCCGAACCATTGGCCATGATGACCCAGGATGAGGGGAAACCGTACAGCTCTCCCGCTGTCTCCCGCAGACGCTTGCAGGACGAGCTAGGGTACTTGCGTAGCGATCCTCCATCCGGCCCTAACTCGTCCAGGATGGCCCCGGCAACCTCCGGAGACGGAGGATACGGGTTCTCGTTGGTATTGAGCTTGATGTACGCAGCATCGTCATCGGGCTGATAACCGGGGACATAGCCTTTCATAGCAGCAATATTTGGGCGGGGTGGGATCATGATGGTACCTGACACAGAGAAGCTCCGAGGCTTTTCATCCTTTCAATCTGATGCTTACCGACTTTCCGTGGGCTTGAAGTCCCTCAAGCTCCGCGACCCGGACGATATCACCGCCAAGCCTACGAAGCCCCCCCTCAGAGAAATAGACGATTGAGGACTTCTTGACGAAATCGTCCACCGAGAGCGGCGAGGAAAAACGGGCTGTGCCGCCTGTTGGAAGGGTATGGTTTGGTCCGGCCAGATAGTCGCCAGCAGCCTCCGGGGTGAAGTGGCCGAGGAAGATGGCGCCGGCGTTCTTTATCCGCGGAAGGCAATCGAAAGGGTTATGAACCGCCAGCTCCAGGTGCTCCGGGGCAATCCGGTTGGAGAAAGCGATCGCCTCGTCGAGGCTCCCGGCCACAATGACAGCGCCGTAAGTCTCCCAGGACTTCCGGGCGATGCTCCGCCGGGAGAGTCCCATAAGCTGCCGCTCCACCTCCGCAGCCACCCGTTCCCCGAAACTGCGGTCGGTGGTGATCAGAATGGATGAGGCAAGCTCGTCGTGCTCGGCCTGGGAGAGAAGGTCTGCGGCAATATGGGAGGGTTCGCCGCTGCCGTCGTTAATAACAAGGATTTCGGAGGGGCCGGCGATCATATCGATCCCCACCTGGCCGAAAACAAGCTTTTTGGCGGTAGCAACGTATATATTGCCGGGACCTGTGATCTTGTCCACTCGAGGCACAGTAGCAGTCCCATATGCGAGTGCGGCAATCGCCTGGGCGCCGCCTATGCGAAATAACCGATCCACGCCGGAAAGCCTCGCCGCCACGAGCACATGGGGGTTGATCTCCCCACCCGGCGTCGGCGCAACCATGATTACCTCTCCGACGCCAGCCACACGAGCCGGTACCGCGTTCATAATGACGCTCGAAGGGTAGCTCGCCTTGCCGCCGGGAACGTAGATGCCTACCCGTGAAAGCGGCGTTACCATCTGCCCCAGGAGGATGTCAGGCTCTTCCGTAGAAAGCCAGGTCTCCTGCTTCTGCTTCTCATGAAAACGGCCTACCCGCTCCACCGCCAGCTTGAGCGCTGCAATCCCCGCGTCGGCCACACGGTCGAAGGCAAGGTTGAACTCATCCTCGGTCACCTCAAGGCTTGCTACGGACTCGGCCTCCAGATGGTCGAACCGTCTGGTATACTCAAGAAGCGCCTCGTCGCCGCGCTTGCGCAGATCGGCAATGATGTCCAGGACGACCTGCTCCACCTCCCGACCGGCCTCCTCGCCTCGTGACAGGATGGCGGCGAATTGCGCATCAAAGTCGTTGTCTTTTATGTCGAGAAATTGCATGGCGCAATCCTTTTGAAAATGGTCACAGGCGCGGAGCGCCGCCCGTGCAAAGTCATTCCTTCACCCGGACTATATCCGCCCCAAGCCCGGCCAGCTTCTTCTCGATAGACTCGTATCCACGATCCAGATGATAGATACGGAAAACCTCCGTGACATTCTCCGCAGCCAGGCCCGCCAGTATCAGACAAGCCGAGGCGCGCAGGTCGGTGGCCATCACCGGTGCGCCGGAGAGCCTTTTAACCCCCTTGACGGTGGCGGTGCTCCCCTCGACGGTGATATCGGCGCCTAAGCGCATCAACTCCGAAACGTGCATGAAGCGATTCTCGAAGATGTTTTCGCTTATTACGCTGGCGCCGTCGGCCAGGCACATGAGCGCCATGAACTGGGCCTGCATGTCGGTAGGGAAGCCCGGATAGGGACGGGTCTTGATGTTTACGCTCTTGATCCGGCGCGGCCCCTTGACCCGCAGCACGTTATCCTTGTTTATGATTTGGACGCCCGCGTCGTTCAGCTTGAAGAGCAGCGCGTCAAGGTGCTCCGGCTGCATGCCATGTATCCTGATGTCGCCGCCAGTAATGGCCGCCGCGATCATGAAGGTGCCGGCCTCGATTCGGTCCGGCATCACCCTGTGACTGACAGGCACAAGTTCCTTTACGCCGGCAATGCAGATGGTGTCAGTCCCCGCCCCTTCTATCCGCGCCCCCATCCTGTTGAGAACGATGGCCAGATCGACGATCTCGGGCTCTCGGGCCGCGTTCTCCAGGATGGTGTCCCCCTGGGCCGTGGCCGCCGCCATCATCAGGTGCTCGGTCCCGCCGACTGTAGAGATGTCGAAGTTGATCCGTGCGCCCCTTAGCCGCCTGGCCTTGGCCTCCACGTAGCCATGGGTCAGGTTTATGTCTGCCCCCATCGCCGCCAGCCCCTTGAGATGAAGGTTTATGGGGCGGGCACCTATGGCGCAGCCACCGGGAAGCGACACCCGTGCCTTGCCGAATCTGGCAAGGAGCGGCCCAAGCACCAGGACGGATGCGCGCATGGTCTTGACCAGTTCATAGGTGGCTTCATGGTTATCTACACCGGTGGTATCGATCCTGACAACGTTGCCGTTCCCTTCCACCCTGGCTCCGAGGGTCTCCAGCACCTTGATGGTGGTGTTGATGTCTCGCAGAAACGGAACATTGCTGATTTCATGTACGCCAGGGGCAAGAATGGTGGAGATAAATATGGGGAGGGCGGCATTTTTTGAACCGCTGACCGTTACGTCGCCGGAAAGCTTCCTGCCGCCATTAATGATCAATTTGTCCAAAACCTAAATACCTCTAAATGATGATGTCCCCCACCCTTTTGAGGGGTGTGAGGGGATCAGGGACAGTGATCAAATCCCCCTCAATCCCCCTTTACAAAAGGGGGAGGTAAAATTTTTTAGCTAGCCTGGAGCGGCTCTATGCCAAGCGTCCCCCGACTACGCGCTCGATCCCGTTCCGGTCTTTCGCAGTGAACATCTCCGCAAACTGTCCGGTTTCTTCAAACAGGGACTGTACAGCCGAAGCCCCGGCAATTCCCACCTCGAACAACAGCCAACCGTCCGGATTCAGGTATTCTGGGGCTATCGGGATGATGTGCCGGTAGAACGCAAGCCCGTCGGGGCCGCCGTCCAGGGCGGACCAAGGCTCGAAATCCCGCACCTCCGGCTGAAGCGTCTCCATATCCGCAGACGGTATATATGGGGGGTTGGAGACAATTAGGTTGAACTTCCTGCCCTGAAACGGATCGAACAGTGATCCCTCGATCAAGGTTACGCCGACGCCGTGCTTCATTGCGTTCCGCTCAGCCAGCGCCAGGGCCTCGGACGACTTATCCACCCCGAATACCTCCGCCTGCGGCAAAGCCTTGGCCAGGGCCACGGCAACGCAACCGCTCCCAACGCCTATATCCAGGATGCGGTCGACCGGCGCAACCCGTTGCAATGCGGCCTCGACAAGCGCCTCGGTATCGTGGCGCGGGATAAGCGCGCCCTTGGAAACATTGAACTCCAGCCCCATGAAATCCTGGGTACCGAGGATATACTGAAGCGGCTCACGTAGCGCCCGCCGGGCAACCATCTCGCGGTAGACGGCCAGCTCGGCCGGAATAAGCGCCCTGTCGAAGTTGACATAAAGGCCGACACGGTCGAGCCCCAGAGCCGCACTGAGCAGCCACTCGGCCTCCAGGCGGGCGTTTTCAACCCCCTTGCCGGCCAAGTACTCCTTGGTCCAGGTAAGAATCTTCAGGACTGTCCAGGTTTCCTGCTGATTGGCCATTGGTAGCTCGTGTCAAAGATGGTGACAATGCCCACTCTGAAATGCGATTTTTTCGTCAGGTCAAGGCGCTCAAGAAAATCCGCGGAGGCGTACACGCAGTACGCCGTACAAGGATTTTTGCAGAGCAACGCGGAGATGGCGGAAAAGGCGCATTTCTCATCTAAGCCGCTTCGGATTGAGCCTGTAGCGCTTCCATCTGGTAATGCGCCCGCAGCGCATCGACTATCTCGCCAATGTCACCGGACATAATGGCATCAAGCCGGTAGAGAGTCAAGCCGATCCGGTGATCAGTCATCCGTCCCTGGGGGAAGTTGTATGTGCGAATCCGCTCGCTCCTGTCGCCGCTTCCCACCTGCTGCTTCCTGTCGGCAGCCATCTTCGCGTCCTGCTCGCTTCGCATGACGTCCAACATCCTGGATTTCAGCACCTTCATGGCCTTGCCGCGGTTCTTGATCTGGCTCCGTTCCTCTTGGCAGGACACCACGATGCCGGTGGGTAAGTGGGTGATCCGAACTGCGGAATCGGTAGTGTTGACGTGCTGCCCGCCTGCGCCGCTTGAACGATAGACGTCAATCTTCAAGTCGGCCGGGTTTATGTCGATGTCTATATCCTCCGCCTCCGGCAGCACCGCCACTGTACAGGCGCTGGTATGTATGCGTCCCTGGGCTTCCGTCTCGGGCACCCGTTGCACACGATGAGTCCCCGACTCGTACTTGAGTTTCGCATAGACACCCTTCCCTTCAACCAGTGCGACTACCTCCTTGACCCCCCCTTTTTCCCCTTCCGACACGGAGATCAACTCAATCCGCCAGTGGTTGCTCTCTGCAAACCGGCTGTACATGCGGAACAGGTCGCCGGCAAACAGGGCCGCTTCGTCCCCGCCCGTGCCGGCGCGGATCTCCAGAACCACGTTACGGTCATCATTGGGATCCTTTGGGAGAAGAAGGAGCCTGAACTCCCCTTCCAGCGCCGTTTTTCGCTCTTCCAGGGCCAACAGCTCCGCCTCGGCCATTTCCTTCATCTCCGGATCGGCCAAAAGCTCCCGGTTCCCATCTATTTCCGCGATGATTTTCCGGTAACGCCGGAACGCCGCAACCAACTCCGAGAGTTCAGAGTGCTCGCGGGAAAACCTCCTGAACTCCGGCTGATTGGCGATCACTACCGGATCGGAGAGAAGCGACTCCAGCTCCTGAAAGCGCCTTTCAAGTTCTTCTATTTTCCCCAGCATGATTTTGCCTCATTAAACCTATTCCTACTCAGACACGCAGATGATTGTACTATAAAATCCCCCTTAAAAAAGGGGGATTTAGGGGGATTTGCCGTTGACTTTACAAACCAAATCCCCCCTGACCCCCCTTTGCAAAGGGGGGAAATAGCCGATGAAAAGCGCAACTGTCGGAGTAGTACTATATTACCAATCTATCGTCCTTGTGCCCCGCATTCACTTCCAGCGCCTCTTCCATTGACCGGATAGCGACCTCAAGCTGGCTGTCGTCCGGCTCACCGGTGGTCAGACGCTGCAAGGCCAAACCCGGAGCGATAAGGAGTTTTACGAACGGCGTCTGGTCGTGCCTGGCGCTCCATCGAAGCAACTCGTAGGAAAGGCCGGCGATGAGCGGCAGCAGAAGCACACGAGAGCCGGCCTTGAGGTAGAACGGCCAAAGCTGAGGAATCAGGGAGAAAACAGCTATGCTGACCAGCATGACGATGAGGAGAAAGCTGGTGCCGCAACGCGGATGGAGCCGACTGTATTTGCGGACGCTGGCCACGGTCAACACATCCCCTGCCTCGAATGCGAAAATCGACTTGTGCTCCGCCCCGTGGTACTGGAATACCCGCTTGATATCCTTCATGCGGGAAATCGACCATATATAGAGGAGAAATATCACAACACGAATCACCCCGTCCACCAGGTTGAAGACGATGTTGGAGCTGCCGATGACCGGAATGAGTACCTTTGTAAGGTAGAGCGGGAGGATGAAAAAGAGAAGGATGCCGAAACCGAACGCTACCGACATGGTACCGACCATGGCCCAGGAGGAAAGCTCCTCCTTCTCCGTCCCTTCCTCCACCATCGCTTCGTTGGCGGAGAAGTTGAGCGCCTGGATGCCGATGATGAGAGAGGAAAAAAGTGCAATCGCGCCGCGCAGGACAGGCAGCTTCGCCACCCGAAAACGCTCGGAAAGCGGAACTACTAGGTCCTTCCTGACCACGATCTCGCCGGAAGGCCTGCGCACCGCAATGGCCATTCCGCGGGGCGCGCGCATCATGACCCCTTCAATGACAGCCTGGCCGCCTATGTTGATCTTCTCCATTCTGAGCCTCTCATTGGTGTTTCGTAGGGAGAATCCATACCTTGTTCCTACATGGATCGAAACCGCTCCCGGACCTCTTTGATCTTCCCGCAGGCCATTGCCCCTTCCGGGCAGGAGCCGGAGATGCAGCCGGGCCCAGCATACTTGAAGATGGTAGAGGCCACGGCCTTTGAAAGCCTGAGCATTTCCATCGCCATCTCCCGAATCTCCCACTGGGCGCGTTCGCAGCAACGCGCCGTGAAAAAATGGAGCAGCTCCCGGGCGTTCATGGTTACGATCAGCTTGGTCTCAGTGGCGCTGGGCAGTATATATCGGGCATCCTCAGCCGGTACGCCTGCGTCCACCATCTCCGCGTAGCATTTGTGGAGCGCCTCCATCTGGGCCTCGAAGCGGGCCAGGAGTTCGGGCCTTTCGGCTATGACAGGGGGAACGACCGCTGCGAAGCGCTTTTTATGCGACACATAGCGCTGTGACTGCTGGGAATAGGACGCCAGACGGTGTCGCACCAGTTGATGCGAGGTCACGCGGGAGACGCCTTCGACGCCGAAGGTGAAACTGGCATGCTCCAGCACGGACTGGTGGCCAAGAGACATTATCTTGTCAAGGAACCCCTTTATATCGGAGGCCGATATCCTCTCCTTCAGTTCATCAATGGCCACCGGCGAATAACAGAGCCGGGCAGCCAGGGCGACCGACATCTCCGGATCGGGTGTGTACTGAAGCAGGGCAACCTTCATGCGATATACAATCCTCACCCGTCGGAAAGGTCGGGGCCGGCAGTATTTGACGTCATAAAAACAGACAAGGGGATTTCGCCAACGACAAAATCCCCTTGAAAATCAGGCAAACCCAGTGGAACTTTTACATGCCGTACCTTCTCCTGAACCTCTCGACACGACCGGCAGTGTCTACCAATTTCTGTTTGCCAGTGAAAAAGGGATGGCACGCGGAGCATATCTCCGTGGTGATCTCTTTTTTGGTGGAACGGCTGCTGAATGTGTTGCCGCACAGGCATTTGACCGTGACATCATTGTACTCGGGATGAATTCCTTCTCTCATAATTTTCTCCTCGCTAGAATAGTCCCAAACTTCAAATTCGGCAGGTCACAGAAGAGAAATCTAACACTTGCGCCTTATTTTTTCAAGACTTTTTTTTAAGTTTACTTGCTCATGGCGTCCAGAAATATCTGATTGCTCTTGGTTGATGAAAGTTTGTCAAGGAGAAATTCCATGCTGTCAACTACGTTCATGGGGTGGATCACCTTGCGCAGAATCCATATCCTGTTTAGCGAGGTTTTTTCGATCAGGAGCTCCTCCTTGCGGGTGCCGGACTTGTTGATGTCTATGGCCGGGAATGTCCGTTTCTCAACCAGCTTGCGGTCGAGGTGAAGCTCCATGTTTCCGGTCCCTTTGAACTCCTCGAAGATAACATCGTCCATCTTGCTACCCGTATCGACCAGGGCAGTTGCGATTATGGTAAGCGATCCTCCTTCCTCGATGTTGCGCGCCGCTCCGAAGAAGCGTTTAGGTTTGTGGAGGGCGTTGGAATCCACTCCGCCGGAGAGTATCTTGCCGGAGGGCGGAATGACGGTATTGTACGCACGGGCCAGACGGGTGATCGAATCGAGAAGGATCACAACATCGCGCTTGTGCTCAACAAGCCTTTTAGCCTTTTCTATGACCATCTCGGCTACCTGAACATGCCGGGAGGCCGGCTCATCGAAGGTGGAGGAAATCACCTCTCCTTTTACCGAACGCTGCATGTCGGTCACCTCCTCCGGCCGCTCGTCGATAAGGAGGACGATCAGGTAAACCTCCGGGTGGTTCTCCGCTATGGAATTGGCGATATTCTGGATCAGCATGGTCTTGCCCGTTCGGGGGGGGGCGACGATCAGGCCGCGCTGCCCCTTGCCTATGGGGGCAATCAGCTCCATTACGCGCATAGACATGTTATCCGGGGCAGTCTCAAGCCTGAGTTTTTCTTGGGGATAGAGAGGGGTAAGGTTGTCAAAGAGTATTTTGTCACGGGCCACCTCGGGGGGCTCGAAATTGACCGTTTCGACCTTGAGAAGGGCGAAGTAGCGCTCCCCCTCCTTGGGGGGACGTATCTGGCCAGAGACGGTGTCTCCGGTGTGGAGGTTGAAACGGCGAATCTGGCTGGGAGAGACGTAAATGTCGTCAGGACCGGGCAGGTAATTGTAGTCCGGCGCCCTCAGGAAACCAAAGCCGTCCGGAAGGGTTTCCAGCACCCCCTCTCCAAAGATCATCCCGTTTTTTTCGGTCTGGGCGTTGAGAATAGCAAAGATCATATCCTGCTTGCGCAGGCTTGAGGCCCCTTCGATGTTGAGTCCCTTTGCAATCGCTGTCAGTTCGCTGATCTTCTTGTTTTTCAATTCCTGTAAATTCATCTATTCTCCTGATTGACGCTAAATACGCGCAGTAATTCGCGCAGGCCAAGCTGTTTCGCCGGGTCTGATAATGGTTGGATGGCATGGGAACGGATTAGGATGATGCCCTGGAAGAGGTAAGTGTGTTTATGAAGTATCTTCTTTGATGCGCCTTTTTTTAAAATGTTAGGGATGGTGCGTAGAGGAATCACCGGCGGTACTATACGAGGATGTTGCTATTATATAACCTTCAATCCCCACATTGTCAACACTATTTATAATAGGGGCCTCCCTTCACATATTCACATATTCACATATTCACATTTGAGCACATTTCGCCAGAGAAACCTATGGATATGAATATACGAATAAGTAATTACGCATTTCCCACGGAAGCGGTTGACAAAAACAGATAATGTGGTTGCATTAGAGCAGGCTAAATCGACCGAAAGGAAACAGTGGGGGCAACTCTTGATCAGTTGATTGTCTCTGCACTCATTAACAGGATTGGAAAGTAAATATTCGCTTTCCATAATGGGCTCGTAGTCATTAAGACTTAACATGACTACATTTTATCCCTTATGACGCGTGATCAGTATTGGGTCGTGATTGCTGCAAGCTTCGTCCATGACATCTTTGAGAGCATGACGTGCTTCGCTGTATGTGATTGCACGCATGATGACCTCCAAAATGACAAGGTTTTGTACGATAACATGCAAATACTAAGTTGGCCAGGGTGAATTCTATTCCGAGTGGGCATACGTTGACAGTGGTTTGGAAAGGGGCTACTATCCGGGCAAAGGATCATTGCCTAAGGGAGTTGTGTGAAAGCCAAGACCTTGTTTGCCTGTCAGAATTGCGGTTACCAGTCGGCAAAGTGGCTGGGCCGCTGCCCGGATTGCGCCGCCTGGAACAGCCTGCTGGAGGAGGCTTACCAGAAGCCTGCCAACATTCCTGCCGGTGCTGCCTCTGCAACCTCTCCTGTACCTATCAACCAGGTGGAAGGCGAACCCGAAACCCGTCTCTGCTGCGGAATCGCCGAATTCGACCGGGTGCTCGGGGGGGGGCTGGTACCAGGTTCCCTTGTGCTGGTCGGCGGGAATCCCGGCATCGGCAAATCAACCCTGTTACTACAGGTCACCAACCAACTGGCAAAGGCAGGCGGTCCCATTCTCTATGTGTCCGGCGAGGAATCGCCACACCAGATAAGGCTGCGTGGCTCAAGGATGAAGGTCAATGCCGACAATCTCCTCATTCTTGCCGAAACCTCTCTCGAAAACATTCTTACCCATGTTCACCGTGTGAAGCCACGGGTGCTGGTGGTGGATTCAATTCAGACCGTCTTTAGCTCAGCCCTTGAGTCGTCCCCTGGAAGCGTCAGCCAGGTTCGCGAATCGGCCAGTCGGCTTATGACGCTGGCCAAGGGGAGCGGCATCCCGGTCTTCCTTGTCGGACACGTAACCAAGGATGGCTCCCTTGCCGGGCCGCGCGTCCTTGAGCACATGGTCGACACAGTTCTATACTTCGAGGGGGATGCAGGACATCCGTTCCGTATACTCCGGGCGGTGAAGAACCGCTTCGGTTCCACCAACGAGATCGGGGTGTTTGAAATGAAGGAGTGTGGCCTTTGCGAGGTCAAAAACCCCTCGGAACTGTTCTTATCGGAGCGCCCCCTGGGGGTTTCCGGATCAGTGGTGGTTGCGACCATTGAAGGAAGCCGTCCGCTGCTGGTCGAATTGCAGGCACTTGTCACCTCATCTCCCCTGGGAATGCCGAGACGGACAACCATTGGAGTAGACCACAACCGCCTTGCCCTCCTGGTAGCCGTTCTGGAGAAGAAGGTCGGGCTCCATCTGTCCGGCCAGGACATTTTTCTCAATGTCGCCGGAGGGGCAAGGCTAAATGAACCGGCTGCCGATCTCGGGATGGTGACAGCGGTGGCGTCCAGCCATCTGGACAAGATCGTCGAGCCCCACTGTCTGCTGCTGGGAGAGGTGGGGCTAACAGGTGAGGTAAGGGGTATAACCCAGCCGGAGATGCGAGTAAAGGAAGCCGCCAAGCTCGGGTTCACCCTCTGCATCCTTCCTGCAGGCAACCTGCCTCAGGTTAAGGTCAAAGGGATGGAATTGTTAGGGGTGAAATCAGTGGAGGAGACATTGGGGAAACTTTTCTGACAGCTCTCCCTTTCAGCGATGCCTCAAATTCCCCTCAAATTTCCCTTTACTTAATCATCAAAATACTTTCTAATATCACATTGATCTACGTAGGCAGGAGAGGGTCATGGATTCAGGAATACTAGAATACTTCAGAGGTATGTTGCAGGAGGAAATGCGATCTCTCCTGGAAGATGCCGGCAAAACGGTGTCAGAAATGACGGCAGAAACCACCTGCTTCCCCGATCCCAATGATCGGGCCACCCAGGAATCCGACCGAAGTTTCGAGCTTCGTATCCGTGATCGGGAGCGTAAGCTGCTGAACAAGGTCAGGGAAGCGCTTGAGCGGATTGATGCGGGCAGCTTCGGGATATGCGAAATCTGCGGAGAAGAGATCAGCGAAGGGAGGCTGAAAGCCCGGCCGGTTACAACCCTTTGCATTGACTGTAAAATCGAAGAGGAACGCAAAGAAAAAACTCCCTGATCCGCTCTGCCACACCCATTACCTGTGCGTTGCCGACAACGTGGAACGTCATCAGGAGGTATGATGGCCGTTCAGTACCACCACAATCTATTACGCAGAGTGGTACGCATAGCCCATGCCTCTGATCGCTCCCACATTGCCAGATTCCGCACGCTTGCCGTATACCTCGCTAAAACACTCCATTTAGCTTCCACCACATTCTACATCCTTGATAAAGAACATCGCTATCTTGAGCGGTGCATTTCCAGTAGCGGACCTCCGAAGGCCGTCGCCTGCATGATTGCGATCGGGCAAGGGGTTGCAGGCCGTTGTGCCGACCTCAAGGCCGAGGTGCGAGAAAAAACGCCCTCCCTCCATCCGGAAGAAGCCCGTAGCGGAAATGAGGAAGAGTTCCTCGCCTTGCCACTCATGGCTGGCTCCAGGCTTTGGGGTGTCGTCTCGTTCGGCCTACATCAAGGCGCTTCCATTTCCGTAGAAGCTTCGCAGGCGCTGCCCGATATCTTCACTCTGGCGGTCGGCATCATCCATGGGCTTCGACTGACGACAGAATCGGAAAGAAGGGTCAGAAACCTGACAGCCTTGAGCGATCTGGGTTGGCGGTTGAATCGCGCCATCCCGCCCAGGGACCTCGTGCCTTTGATTCTCAACTCCTGCCATTCCTATAGTGCCTCATGCTGCACTATCCTGCGGATGCTCAAGGATAATGACCTGCCGGCAGGGGTGTTCAAGAAATGCCGGTCCGGTCTCAGGCCATATCTGAAAAACCTGATGGAGATTGAGGTGGACTGCTCGACTCGGATGCTGACCATCGGTATGCCGTTTCTTGCATGCGACCTGGTTGCCGAGCAAGAACTCCCCCCCTCTTACGTTTGTTTGCCGCTCAATTTCGAGGGGAAGACCATAGGGACTCTGACTTTTTTCGGCAAAAAGGAGAAGAGACGCAGCCGGAACTATGATGAGGAGGATCGGGAATTCTTCGATAGCATGGCCCTGTTGGTTGCAAATACCCTGGCCTGCGCGGCCAGCTACCGGCAAGTCTTGCGGTTCGGCGATAACAACGAGAAGAAAATAAAGGAGCTTTCCCTCCTTTACCGGGTCAGCAATACCATGCTCTCTACGATTCGGCTCAATAAGCTGATCCACCTGATTCTGACGGCTCTCACCTCGCGGGAAGGTCCGTTTTTCGACCGTGCCATGCTGTTTCTGATCAATGAACGGGCCGGCGTAATGCAGGGGATACTCGGTGTCACCCGACAAACCTCAGCGGGGCTGATAGCCCCACTGAAGGATGAGGGTGATATTCTGGACAGTCGCTGGGACATTTCGGAGAAAGATATGATTCGCCAGCGGAGTTCCAAATTCAGCAAAAAGGTGATGGAGACTCGGCTGGAACTCAACAAGTCCCACAGCGTATTATCCGAAGCAGTGCTGGGAAAACGGTTGATCCATCTGCCCGATGCCACGAGGGAAGAGCACGGGGATCGGGATTTCATCAGGCGGTTCGGCATCTCATCCTTTGCTGCTTCGCCACTTATAGCCAAGGGGAAAGTGGTTGGAGTGTTGATAGTGGATAACTTCGTCCGTGGTCGCCCACTTACCCAGGATGGCCTCCACTTCCTGCAGCTCTTTACCAATCAGGCCAGCATGGCCATTGAAAATTCCATGCTGTACAACCGTATCGAGGATGTAAATCGAAATCTGCGAGAGGCCCGGGAGAATCTAGTGCATGGAGAACATCTGGCAGTCATCGGCGAGATGGCAGCCGACATCGCCCATGAACTTAAAGGTCCGATGGTTTCCATCGGGGGTTTTGCCCGGCGGCTGGAGAAGATGCTTCCGCCAGCATCAGCCGAACGGGACTATGCCGAGACCATCCTTAGGGAGGTAGTGCGGCTAGAGAAGATGCTGAGCGACACCCTTACATTTTCCAGAAAGGCTACCATCTGCTATACCACCTGCGCCATAAATGAGCTTATTGATGACTCCCTGGCCATCGTAGAGCCATCCCTGGAGGAGAGCGGCATATCCGTCATCAAGCGATTTCCTCCAAAAAAATTCTCATTCCTGTGCGATTACCAGCAGCTCAAACAGGTGTTCATCAATTTATTCTTCAATGCCCATGAAGCCATGAAGAGTGGTGGGACGCTGAAGATAAGCGTTATGGCCGCCACGGTCAAGGGGGCGGATGCGATATCGGTGAATATCGCTGATTCCGGTGGCGGCATTACTCCGGAGGTGCTGTGCAACATGTTCAATCCGTTTTACACCACAAAGGAAACCGGGACTGGCCTGGGATTAACTATAGCCAACCGGATTGTCACTAATCATGGCGGTAAGATACAGGTGAACAACCGCCCCGGCATCGGGGCTGAGTTTGTGGTTCTCCTCCCTCTTCATCCCTGATTTTTTTCTTTTCAAGCAGTACGGTTCCAGGGTATAAGAACTACGCTGAGTAAAGTGATGATCAGCGTTGTCCGGTTTGGTTTTTGCATGGTTCTTTGAGAATAAAAAATTGAAAAATTGTCGTTGTGCTGCATTTTTTACTTGACTTTTAGTAAAAAAATCGGCCGGTCGCACTCGTAACTATCTAATATTACAGGAGTTACGACATGCGACCTATCAAGCGGCTAAAACAACGACGAAAAAAGCGGGCATTCAAGATGCTGCTCGCCCCGATTGTAAAACGATTCAAGTCAGAA
>JBAQKZ010000180.1:0-6176 GCA_049301475.1 Geobacteraceae bacterium
AGTGATGCCAATGCCCTGCTTCCCGCCATAGAGGATGCAGGAAAACGAGATATTGCTCCAACGGAACTGCTGGCAGACACCCTGTATGGCGGCGATGACAATGTAGAGAAAGCCAAAGAGCTGGGAATAACCGTCATCGCGCCCGTCATGGGAGCAAAAGAAGGCGCCACGGCTCTGGCTGATTTTACGTTTAGCGATACTGACCGGATCACCGCTTGCCCTGAACAGCAGGCCCCCATAAAAACAAAGAGCGGCAAGCAGGGCGGCACGACAGTTTACTTCGACAAAGCCGTCTGCGACAAATGCTGCCGTCAGTCAGAGTGTCCGGTCAAACGAGACAAAAAGAGCTGTACCATCAGCTACGACGCCAAGTCTCTCCGTCTCTCCCGACGCAGAAAGCTGGAGAAAGAAAAGGCCTTCACAGAAAAATATCGATACCGCTCCGGCATAGAAGGAACCATGTCCGACCTTGACCGAATAACCGGGATCAAGCATCTCCGGGTCAGGGGTATGCCACAAGTCAGGCTGGCAGCGGTACTGAAAGCGACCGGATTGAATATCCTGCGCGCAATGGCGTTCAAAAATCGCCTACAAAGGCCTAAAAAAGAAAATGAGGGGTCAAACCCTTCCCCAAATGGCATTGTTGGAGTTGTCAAAGAGCAAATTTTACAGATACTGGGCTATCTTCGAGAACTACCCGGTGTATTCCTCCCCGATAGCTATCAACTCGACCACTTCATGCCTCAAACGGCATAGTTCGTTTTTGCGAGGGCATCAAGAATCCCTATTTTTTGTCGCAGACCCGATATGATTTAATTGCTTGACTTTGATCTTATAAAGCTGTTAAGCTACCTAAGTCTGGGAATAATTCCGGATAAAACTAACAAGAAAGATCAGGAGAAAGTAAACACATGGTAAACGGAACTGTAAAATGGTTTAATGACAGCAAGGGTTTTGGTTTTCTAGAGCAGGAAAATGGCGAAGATGTTTTTTGTCATTTCTCCGCAATCGCGGGCGATGGATTCAAATCCCTTGTTGAAGGCGATAGAGTTACGTTTGAAGTAACCAAGGGTCCGAAAGGGCTTCAGGCCGCGAATGTGACAAGAATCTAAAAAATACCGTCTCCAGTCGACAAAAAAGCTCCGGTAGCTCCGGGGCTTTTTTGTTGGGTCGGTTTCTAACACCAAGGCGTGAATTGTCTTTTCAGAGACGAATCCAGATTATGTTCTAATAGGAGCAAATCTATGGCAAAACCTAATTTTCAATTTCAAAAGCGGCAAAAAGAATTGGAAAAGAAAAAAAAGAACGAAGAAAAACTGCAACGCAAACGAGCTAAAGACACTACACAACTTGAGGAAAATCCGGATCAGCCACTCTCCGATTGAAAATAGTCTGTAATCCACTTCCACCAAAGCTCCCCTTTTATTTTAAAGGGGGGTAGTCGGTTAGCTCCTCCTGAAGTACTTTCATCGAGAATCAGATGCCCATGATATTTGTTTACAGTTCCTAAGTGACTACCCCCCTATTTTAATTCTGCAAAGTTCGCCGGCGATAAACCAAAAAGAAAGGGAGATATGATTACCGTTCATGGCAGCGACATTGAGATGGCATTGCGAGACCTGAAGCGCACACTTCAGCGCGAGGGCCTTTTTAAGGAACTAAAAAGGAGACGGTTTTATGAAAAGCCGTCGGTGAAAAAGAAACGCAAGCAGGTGGAAGCTGAACGCAGAAGGAGAAAGGCGCTACGATTCAAGCGGCATGATCGTGACTGAACTGTCTTACCCGGATAACTGACACCTAATCGTAAGCCCCGGAATGAATCGGGGCTTTTATTGTTACAGCGTACCCACTAAAAGGAGCAACATGGATTTTCAATCATTCAAATTTAACGCAGACGTCGCAGTCGGCGTCACGACTGCTGGTTACATCACACCGACGCCGATCCAGGCGCAGGCGATCCCGCCAATCATGGCAGGGAGCGACGTCATGGGGCTGGCGCAAACCGGCACCGGCAAGACCGCAGCTTTTGTACTGCCGATATTGCACCGACTGATGGTTGGTGAACGCGGGCGCGTTCGCGCCCTGATAATCGCCCCCACCCGTGAACTGGCCGAGCAAATTCACGCAGCCATCTTGACGTTGGGGCAGCAAACCCGCATCAGGAGCATCACGGTCTACGGCGGCGTAAACATCAACCCGCAGATGCTAAAGCTTAAAAATGGCGTCGAGATTGTCGTTGCCTGCCCAGGGCGGCTCCTTGACCACATCTCTCAGGGAACGATTGATCTTTCCCGTCTGGAGGTGCTGGTCCTCGACGAGGCGGACCAGATGTTCGACATGGGCTTTCTTCCCGATATCCGGCGGATACTGAAGCATATCCCCCAGAAGCGGCAGACCCTCCTCTTCTCGGCCACCATGCCCGCAGACATCCGAAAATTGGCCCACGATATACTGCACGATCCCGTGACAGTGCAGGTGGGCAGCACTGCCCCGCCAATCACGGTCACCCACGCTCTCTATCCGGTTGAGCAGCACCTCAAAACCGCCCTTGTCCTGGAGCTTCTGCAGCACACAGATACCGAATCGGTGCTAATCTTCACCAGAACCAAACACCGCGCCAAGCGCCTTGGGGAGCAATTGGAAAAGGGAGGGCATCGGGCAGCTTCGCTTCAGGGAAACCTTTCCCAGAACCGACGACAGGCTGCGCTGGATGGTTTCCGTGACGGTACGTTTCAGATTCTCGTCGCTACCGACATAGCCGCGCGTGGTATCGATGTGTCGCAGATATCCCATGTAATCAACTACGACATTCCAAGTACCGCCGAAGCCTATATCCACCGCATTGGCCGGACCGGTCGCGCCGCCCGGAGCGGAGACGCATTTACCCTGGTGACCGGCGACGATGCTGTCATGGTCCGCACCATCGAGCGGACGCTGAACTCCCCTCTCGAACGCCGCACCGTGGCGGGCTTTGATTACAGTGTGCCCGCGCCCAGCAAGGACACCGAGTTTCTCCGCCCGCCACGTCAACCGCAGCCTGGCCGCAGGCGTGATGGAGCAAAAAAGGAAAGTTCACAGCAGAAAGCGCCCGTCCAGCCGGGCGCAGCCAAAACGAAAGCTCCCCAACAGGCACATCAACAACACAGTCAAGCAGGACAAGCCATCGGAACGCTACAGCCACATGTCAACCGTTCGCGGCGTTCCCGCTGACGGCGTGTGGCGCTTGTCTTGTTCAGTAAGCGAATTCTGTAAGGTACTGAATAGATATTTATCGGTATGTTATCCAGATACTGTTACTGTCATTCTTTAAATTCTTGCAGCATTATTACCAGTTCAACCAGCTTTTTCACCACCAATTCTCCCAGCAATTTACCCTTTTCCGCAGTTGCCTTGGTTGGATCACCCCATACGCCGTTAGGCCAGAACTTCCTTTTATTCCTGACCAGCAGCCCGGGTGGAAAGTTTGGGAATTCCCGAGCCCCTCTTCCCTTGACCAGATGCTTATGAGAGTGAAGTATCCGCGAAGTTTCAATCTCGCCGGCGTGTGCGTCACCTTCGGTCTCAATGAGCCCCTTGGCGCAATCCTTTGCAAGTTCATACTCAGTAACCATCGCGATCTTGATATCGGTAAGCTCATTAAGAAGCTCTTCTCCGGCATCCTGTAGCGCCATTCTGTGGGAGCCTCCGGCATGGCCGGTTAGTATTATGAAATTGCGGAGCCCTTGGGCATGGCAAGAGCGAACAATGTCTTTTAGCAGGGATTTAAGTGTGGAAGTGGTTATGGATATTGTGCCTGGATGACAGGCGGTGGAGCGGCAGGAGCCGTAATTGACCGGAGGCGCGACAAAGAGTGGAATGAGTTTGGCCGCCCCTTTTGCCACCTCGTAGGCCTGGATGGTATCCGTTGAGAGCGGCAGGTGGCAGCCATGTTCTTCTACCGAGCCGAAGGGGATCACCACCGAGCGTGTGACCTTGAGCCCCTCCTCAAACTCATCCATGGTTATATCTTCTATCAACATGGTTCGCTCCTGTTCAATTACGGACGGCGAATCCGCTGCTTTATTGAATTTTAAAGCTGTCCGATAAACTTGTGGGTCTGGGGGATTACCCGCACCTCGGTGAGGATAGCAGAGGCGAGTTCCTGTAGCTCCAGCATCCTGAACGGAGAGATGCCCAGATGACCGTCGGCAAGTGTAACCGGCTGAAGAATCAGCGGAATAGTCCGGTCAACAGCCGCTATGATTTCACAGGCACTGATGATCTCCCACGCCTCCGTCTGATCGCCTATAACGGTTTTGACCAACAGATCCTTGCGGACTGCGACCTTCAGAAAATCGCTGTGGTGATCCCACAAGTTGGCCTGACCGGATGTGGACGGCAGCTTTATGTCCATGCCGATATGGTCAATATGGTCGATAAGTCCGGCGAGAGCGCTGTGGAGCACGCCATTGGTCTCCAGGTAGATGGGAAACATATCGGCCAGCACCGGCAACCAATCCAACAGTAGCTCATACTTGAGCAACGGCTCCCCGCCGGTAAGACTGAGGGAATGGTGAAGCCCGGGCCACCCTTGCCGCCACCCGTGGAGGAGCGATACCACCCGATCAAGCGCAACCGGGTTTTTGACCCGGATAAAGTCCCGCCTTCCCGGAGTTCCCTCCATCATGCAGAATCCCGGAACCATTCCGCTCGCGGTGTCGCAATAATTGCAGTGCAGATTGCAACCATGAAAGCGAAGGAATATCTGCCTGAGACCTACCAGAAGCCCCTCTCCCTGAATCGAGGAAAACAGCTCGATAATGTCCGTGGACGGTCTACTCATAGTAACTGGCGCCGGCAAAATCAGACTCCCAGACCGTCACCTTGCTGACCTTAATGTTGTCATTATTGAGTATCCTGGAAAGCTCATGGTAAAGGTAGCACGAGATATTTTCCGAGGACGGGGAGAGGTTGTCGAATGGCGGCAACTCGTTTAGATATTTGTGATCCAGTGTCTTTAGCAATTTATTTGTTTCCGCCTTGAGTATTTTGAAATCAATCCCCAGTCCTGCCTTGTCCAGTTTTAAAGCTGTGACCTTAAGTTCGACCTTCCAGTTATGCCCGTGCAGGTTCTCGCAATCACCCTGGTAATGGGTAAGGCAATGGGCGGCGGCGAACGATGTTATGATGCGCAGTTGATGCATGCGTATTCCCCTATGGTGACAATTATTTCAACTTCTCTCAACTTCTCAGCTAGAAATACCATGAATTTGTCTTGAAAACCAGCAAAAGACGGGAGAGATGTCAATGCACTGAGAAATGCAATCTTGACAAGCGGCGGAATTTCGTTAGGATTGCCAGTGACAACAAACTTTCGGAGGTGCATTATGAAGGGATGGATTGTGGCGCTATTGTTGATGTTACCGGTGCTCTGCGCAGCGGCTACCGAGGAGCCTTCACGGGAACGCGGCAAATATCTGTTTGAGAACGACAAGCTGGGAAGCAGCGGCAAAAGCTGCGCCAGTTGTCATCCAGGTGGCAGAAAGCTTGAATGGGCGGCGACCTTTGAGGATGACAAGCTCATTCGGACGGTCAATGAGTGCATAAAGAAACCACTGAAGGGGGTACCGCTTGACCCTGCGTCCAATGACATGAAATCGCTCATCATGTACATCAGGACTTTTGCCGGTCCTTGAAGGTAATAATAGCGAATCGGACAGCTACTCACATCGGGGATATTTCTGACGCATCATTTTTCGTCGAAAGCTTCAAGCAGAATCCCCTCCAGCAGTCCGAAATCACTTGCCTTCAGGCAGTCGAATCCAAACATCTCCATGGTGTTTACGATAATCAGTATCCCGGCAATTATGAGGTCTTCCCTCCCCTTCCCCATGCCTGGTATCCGCAACCGCTCCGCAGGGGTAAGCGGCAGGAGTATGGCCAGAATGCTGCGTATTTCATCCAGTGTCAAGCTGTAGTTGTTCACTCTGCGATAGTCGTATACCGACATCCGCAAGCTGATGGCCGCCAGAGTGGTGACAGTTCCGGCGGCACCGACCAGGGTCGCATTGCCTAGTAGTGCGTTTCATAAATATATTTACGTTTTCCCGTTCGGGCCAAGCCCGTCTGAGGCCAGTATTCCCGGGGTTCTCACGGTTCGACAATCTCACCATGAGTAGTAATTGTTTTAACGAAAC
>JBAQKZ010000181.1:0-5004 GCA_049301475.1 Geobacteraceae bacterium
CGTAATAGAGAGCTTCAACGATACCTATGACAAAAAGTTTTTTCGCCGCCAGTGGTTCACAAGCTATTCCATGCTCAAACGGCAAAGCAAGAATTTCCAGCAGTTTCACAACAAGAATCACCGTTACAGCTATCTCAAAGGGAAAACGCCACTGGAAGTTATTGAAGCTGACAAATTTAAGCCATTTACGCTTGGGCCAAACACCAGGATGCCAAAACTTGATTTCCTCCCGGACGGCAACATATCGCTCATTCGATTTATCAGAAGCGATAGAATACTCAACATCTTTGGTGAAAAATTCGAGGTTTCGAAAGACCTCGTCTATTCATATGTTCGCGCTATGATCGTAACGGAAATTCACACGCTGCAAGTATACTTGGGTGAAGACTTCGTCCAAAGCTTTGAATTCAGAATGCCTACTGAGTTCAGTTCATGAAATATTATGCATAATCAGGGGGTCGGGTAACCGATGTCCTGACACTTTTTCAAGTTAGGCTTGGGTAACCGATGTCCTGACATATGACAGCTATGCGTTAAACTTCAAGCGGTTATCTGGACGTTATTTGTGCTTTATTTCCGGTATTTTTCCGTGGTATAATAAAAATTGTGTGACAATTCACAAAGGAGGAAAAACAATGAGAAATCATACAATGAAATCCGCAGTACTCGCTGGAGGGGTAGTCACCCTTTTGCTCTTCAGAAGGTGGGGTATGGTGAAGCGTTCGCTTGTCGGATTGGCCTTTTGTTTGGTGGCCGCGCTGCCTCCCCTTGTCGGAGCGGAACAGCCTCCAACTGCCACGTTCTCGGTGATTGTCGTCTTCAACGAGCATGCCCAGTTCCAGAACTTCCGCAGTTTCTATCGCGCAGACGACCGCGCACGCGCCAACACTGAGGCGTGGGGGTACCTCGACCACGGCGTCGTTGGAACTGTGCAAATGTTGGAGGCACGTCACGGGTTACGCGCGGATCATATCTACAGCGCAGCTTTGCAGGGGTTTGCCGCGCGACTGACAGCGCAGCAGATCGACACGCTCGAGCATGATCCTCTGGTCGCCTACGTCGAAGCCGATGGGACGATGATGGCCATCGCGCAAACGCTTCCGTGGGGCATTGACCGCGTGGACGCGGATATCAGCTCGACGATGACCGGCAACGGAAGCGGCGGTGTCAGCGGCGTCAACGCGTACATTATTGATACCGGCATCGACACGGCACACGCCGACCTAAACGTGGTGAGCCATGTGAACTTCGCTGGTGGCCCGAATAAGGACTGCAACGGACATGGGACGCACGTGGCCGGCACGGTGTCGTCCAGAGACAATACGATCAACGTGGTTGGTGTTTCGCCTGGAGCACCGCTGACGGGTGTAAAGGTTCTGGGGTGCGGCGGAACCGGGACGACCTCTGGTGTGATCAAGGGTGTAGACTGGGTAACCGCCAACGCTAAGAAACCGGCCGTTGCTAACATGAGCCTCGGTGGCGGTGTCAGCCAGGCGCTGGATAACGCGGTAAAGAAATCGGCCGATAGCAGTGTGTTTTACTCCATCGCAGCAGGCAACGACGGTGCCGACGCCTGCAACTTCTCGCCGGCTCGGGCGGGTACGTACGATGGTGTCATGACGACCGCTGCAACCGACAGCTCCAACCAGGAAGCCTTGTGGAGCAACTACGGTCCCTGTGTGGACATCTGGGCGCCTGGCGTGAGCATCCTGTCCACGAAAAAAGGGGGGGGAACGACCACCATGTCAGGTACATCGATGGCCGCACCACACGTGGCCGGGACCGGCGCGCTCTATCTTTCGTCGTATGCCACGTCCACCCCGGCGACAGTAGAGGGCCAGCTCAAGTTAGACGCCGCCTCTCAGGGGACGGCGAGTAAGGACGGGCGGGCGATCAGTATTGTTTATGCTGGGCGATACTGACCTGGCTGCGGCAAACACTGGGTCTTGCATCAATAGGGAAGAACAATGGGGTCAAATCTTTACTATTGACAAAAAGCCTTCCAATATAAACTGGCGGGGTCTGCCCTTGAATTTATAATTTCCGTTTCCAAGGTCAGGTCCCTCTGGTTATGCTTCGTCTTCATAGAAACACACGATAGTCGATATTGAGCGCTTTTGCCAGCTTCTTGGCCGTTTCCTTTCCTATGGGGCGCTTGCCGTTTTCCATCTCACTAATGTGGTGCTGCGCTATATCAGTCAGTTCTGCAAGCTGCTTCTGTGTCAGCCCTTCCTTGCCGCGAGCGCCACGGATGGAGATACCGCCGCTGTTCCATGCCAGTTCCGGCGAAACTTCCTCAAGGTCGTAAAGCTCCTTTTCTTCCAACTCCCACTCAGTAACGTCCTTCACCCTCAGAGATTGAGCCATTTTACGCAACTTGACAACATTGGCATGGGTCCCCCTGAACCGGACTTCAACCTGCTTTTCAGTAGGGTGCATTTTCGTGAGTGCCCGCATATATCACCTCCACAAGTCTAACTTCTCTTTTGTCCTCACGCCATACTGCCACGTAAGTCGGCTTGCCCTTTTTCACGTGACAGTGATGCTCCGTATCCGACAGCTTTGAGTAGTGCGGCCAGTTGCCGCGTACCGGCCCTGTCACGCGTATTTCCATCATCAGGGCATCAATATTATCTCGGATGACCTTGGGCAGTTTCTTGTATTGCTTCGCCGCCCTGTTTGTCAGCTTAACTGTCCAAGTCATGGCTCAATGTATCCCATATACTGGTATATTGTCAAGATGCTGAAAAAGACAAGGGGGTCAAATAAAAAAGACAATGGGGTCAAATCTTTACTATTAAGGTACTCGGCAAAAAATAATGATACCACCTCGCATCTCGTCTTCGGGCCATATTTCGCTGCGCCTCAATCGCAAAATCCTCAGCGTAGCACTGCTACGCCTGCGGTTTTACTCAATCGGCTCAGCAAAATCTGACCCAAATCCGAGCGCGATTTGGAACAATTATTTGTTGCCGAGTACCTAACAAAAAGCCTTCCAATATGAACTGGCGAGGTCTGCCCTTGAATTTATAATTTCCATTTTCAAGTGCCCCCTTTATTCTCCCAGGAATAAATTCTAGGGCTCTTTGAGGGAAATCGTCTGAATCCGGGATATATGTTTCCGGTCAAATGAATAAAGCTCGGTTATCCCCTGTTTTTCCATCACTGCCGCAATGTAGCCGTCGATAAAATCGATATTCTTCGTCTCGTACTGCTCCAGAGCCCGCGCCACCAGGGGAGCGTTGAGCACGTCAAGCCCTGACGTGGCAAGGATGGCCCTGATTAGCGGTGCAACCTCGGCGCTTTTCAGACTATATGATGATTCCAGCACCCAGACAACCTCCGCAATTACCATCTCTGCGGTAACCAGCCGCACCTTGCCGACTGCAGCCTCCTTGAGCAGAAGCTCTACCCGTTCGGCTTTTGCCTGATCGTCGTTGGTCAGATAGCGGATAAAGAGGTTGGTGTCAACAAAACACGCTGTCATTTCATCTCCTCACTCACCCGCTTTGCGACGGCGGCCTTAGCCCGAGCTCTCTCCTGGGGGAAATCGCCTTTCCCGTCCGTCCGAACGGCGCCGCGCAGATCCAGGAGTGTCTTGACCGGCGACAACAGGACTTTTTCTCCATCCAGAACAAAATCTACCTTGTCATTAGAGCGGATGTGAAGAAGATCGCGAATTTCTTTCGGAATGGTGACCTGTCCCTTGGATGTAACCGTAGCCAACATTTATTCTTACCTCCTCATAAATTCTTACTCAAGAGTATAGGTAAGGATTTAGAGGCTGTCAAGGTCAAAGCCAGACGGGATTATAGTTAGAAGAGAGGTATTGACTTTCTGTCGAAAGGTCTGGCGCAATCGGGTAGCACACTCCTTCACCTTCAGAGATTGAGCCATTTGGCGCAACTTGACAACGTTAGCATGGGTCCCCCTGAACCGGACTTCAAGCTGCTTTTCAGTAGGGTGCATTTTCGTGAGTGCCCGCATATACCACCTCCACAAGCAAAAGGAAAGGCTATCTCCTGAATAGTTTCAAAAAATAGCCTCTCTTCTTTTCGTGTCTGCACTCATCTTTTCCTAATCACCTGATTCATTCAGTCTCAATATCCGATGCCCTTCAAAAACGGTAAGTACTTCAATCAGATCACCATTCAATCGGTATACAATTCGGTATCCTCGGTATATAAGCTCTCGAATGTTGAGATTGCCTATTTCTGGCACAGTCCTTCCACCTCTCGGATTTTCAGCCAAAATAGTTTCTGCATGATCAATCAGGGCATCAACAAACCTGATAGCTCTTTCCACACTGTCACTGGCAATAAACTCCTCTATATCAATCAGACTTTCGCCCGCTTCACGTGACCACGTCATGCTCATGGATTTCTCGCACTTCTTCGTGATTGCAGAGAGTTCCGTAATTGATCAGTCGTTAGGGTCTGCCCGCTTTCAGTGTCCACAATCCCTCTCTCAACGGAGTCAAGAAACGACTTCCGATACACCAATTCATCGTAATCCGAAGCGGATAACAGTACGCCAGCGGGTTTACTGTTTTGGGTAATTATAAGTGGATGTCCGGATGTCTGAAGAGTTTTGAACCACTTGGAAATATTGGTTTTAAATTCCGCAATTGGAACAATGTCATTACTGATTGAAATAGCTCTCATAGTTTTGGCTCCTTATATAAATCATTCTTATGGTTGAAATATAGACCAATAAAACGATCAACGCAAGGATTCAGTTTCCCCTGAAAAATCACCAAGGGGATCAAATCTTGATGCCCTCGCAGTTGCGGCCAGGCAAAGAAACGGCACAGTGCGGTGGCCGAGATCATCGGAATACGCACTTTGAATCTGTTTAGGTCGGCTATTACGTTATCTAACAGGAGTTTAAGAGCAAAATGGCGAAAAATAGTATAACCAGACGTAATAACTAACATTATTACGCAACTTTTTGTAAGACCCCACCAGTTGTTACTGCATAACCGAACGCCTTTAAAATCCGCGT
>JBAQKZ010000182.1:0-2877 GCA_049301475.1 Geobacteraceae bacterium
TGATCAAACGTCGCTAATAGGTTCTGCCCCGGCATATGTCCTGGAATATATGTACCAGCATAACCGCTTGCAAAAGTGGGCAGGTGTATTTTTTTCTTCTTGACAACTGACAACCATATCAGGGACAACGATGGATCGACATTTGAAAACATTGACCTTAGGCTTTTCCCCATGCCCCAACGATACCTTCATATTCCATGCGCTGGTTCACGGCCTGGTTGGCTGCCCGGGGATTGCCTTTGCCGAGCGACTAGAGGATGTTGAAACCCTGAACCACCTGGCGCTGGCCGGGGCGCTCGATATAGCGAAGGTATCCTTCCATATGCTCGGACATATCCGAGACGATTACGTGCTGTTACGCTCCGGCTGCGCTATGGGGAGAGGCTGCGGACCACTGGTGGTTTCTGCCCGTTTTACCGACATTAACCAGTTGAAGGGACGACGCATCGCCGTTCCGGGTCGCCATACCACCGCCAGCCTGCTGCTCAGGCTATACAATCCGCATCTCGACAATATAGTCCATATCCCCTTTAATGAAATCATGGGGGCAATTGCCAGTGGAAAGGTAGACGCCGGTGTCATTATCCATGAGTCTCGATTCACCTATCTCGAGGCCGGGCTCTCCCGAATGCTCGACCTGGGAGAGTGGTGGGAGCGGGAGACAGGCCACCCGATCCCTCTAGGGGGGATCGTCGCCCGCCGCTCTCTGGGCAGAAAAATTGTAGCTGACATTGACAGCTCCCTGCGGGCCAGCGTCGCCTACGCCCTTGCCCACAACGCCGAGGCAAACGACTATATCCGCGCCCATTCCCAGGAGATGAGCGATGAGGTCTGCGCCGCCCATGTCAATCTCTATGTCAACGACTTCTCCCTTGACCTTGGGGCCGAGGGGGAGGCGGCAGTCAATGATCTCTTGTCCCGCGCCGAGGCGGACGGCCTTGTCCCTCGTTCGACCCGAAACCTTTTCTCCCCCTGAGGCGGTACACATCCAGGACATCTAAGGGCATAGAACTCATAACCCTCTTCCATGTAGCACTTTATGACGCCCCTCCCATGGTCGAAGGCCCAACAAATCCAAGGTCCGAGCCAGGCTTCCTTGACATCCGCCCTATTGAGATTTAGAATCACACCGGTAGCATTATCAATATACAGGAGGGGACTTATGAAAAAGTTGCTGTTTCATGCGTCGGTAGCCACCTTGGCAATTGTCTTGGCCACCGGACTCTGTATTGCTGATGAGCATCCTGGAGCCACCGTAGAGCACCCGGGAAAAGCAGTGGAGAACCACAAGGCAGAACACCCCGGCAAGCCAGTTACCGCAGCGTTCGTCAAGAAGTCGATAAAGAGTCATGTCAAGGCCCAGTCCAAAGCCGCCAATGGTGTGTTTATCATTCATGATGAGAAGCTTGGCAAAGACTGGAATCTAAAGCTCGAAAAGATCCACGATCCGGTCCGCAGGTTTGAAAAAGAAGGGAAAACGATTTACTTCACCTGCTGCGATTTCAAGGCTACCGAAGGTAAGGATATCCTTGATGTTGATTTCTGGATGGTTAAGAAAGGAGATAAGCTGGAGGTGATCGACACCAAGATACACAAGCTGAACGGCGCACCCCGCTACAGCTATGAAGGGACTGAAATAAAAGAAGTCAAGTAATTCACGTATTCCGTCGGATTATATAATCTTGCAAGCCCCCTTGGCCGGGGCTTTTTTTATAGCGTTGAATCCATTCAAGAAACATATGTCAAAAAGGGGTGTGTATGCACGGGCGCCGATGCCTTTTTTTATTGATTGTTACACTGACGTTCCTGAGCAGCTTGGTGCATGCGGCGGTTACGGATGACCCGAAGAAGAGGCATTTTCTCTTCACGTACAAGGTTAAGCTGACAGGCGTTCCACAAGGCGATTTGAAGTTCTGGATTCCTGTCGCCCCAAGCAATGGGGAGCAGTCGGTGAAACTTGTAAAGATGAACACTCCCGTCCCTCTGGAAAAGAAGACGGATAGAGAATACGGCAATTCATTATTGTTTGGCAGCATCAAGGACACTGCCAAAGAGATGGAAATAGAACTTCAGTACGGGGTAACGCGCATCGAGCAGATAGGGAATCTGACTGAGAGAGGCAAGTCTGAACATGCCTCGCCAAAGGAGATTGCCCGATTTCTGAAGCCGGATCAACTGACCCCTCTGAACGACAGGATCAGGAAACTGGCGGCAGCGGTAACCAAGGGGAAAACGACCCCCATAGCGAAGGCACGCGCCATATACGACTACGTTACCGACAACCTCTCATATGACAAGAGCGGAACCGGTTGGGGGAGAGGTGATATCAACTACGTCTGTGACGTGAAGCGCGGCAACTGTACCGACTTCCACGCCCTGTTCATCGGCCTTTGCCGGGCAAGCGGCATTCCGGCCCGCTTTATCATAGGCTTTCCCATCCCGGAAGGTAAAATTGAAGGAAATATTTCCGGATACCACTGCTGGGCAGAGTTTTACGCCGAGGGACGAGGCTGGATTCCGGTAGATACGTCGGAGGCGAACAAAAACAAATCGATGAAGGAGTATTACTTCGGCAATCTGTCCGTGGACCGGGTTGAGTTCACCCGGGGGCGCGATATCCTGCTTGAACCAAGACAGCATGGGGAAAAGCTCAATTTCTTCATATATCCGTATGCTGAACTGGATGGAAAACCTTACGAAAAGATGGAAACAAGCTTTACATTCCTGGAGTTATGACTGACAGTGGTTTTCTAGTATATCATTCTGTAAATAACATGTAAATTCACTATGCGGGGGCAACACGGTGAATATGTTCTATCATCTTTTTTGAGCAATAACATTGAGTTTCATTATTTACTGGTCAAACACCTTCAATAC
>JBAQKZ010000183.1:0-1893 GCA_049301475.1 Geobacteraceae bacterium
AATTCGTGTCATGGCTTCCCCATATAAAAGTAATTATACTTATATAAATATGCCAGATAAAACCACGCATGTCAAGAACTCGCGTGGTTGGGTGTTTAATAAAAGTCCGAAAGGACTAAACTGTTACACCGGTTCCTCCGGCAAGGAAGGCTGAGCGTCAACACACCCCAGAACATCACGTGCAAAACTGGTATCGTCCGGATCGAGCCGCGGCATGGCCTTGAAAATCAATCTCAATTCCGCCAATGGACGCTCAGTCGTAACCTCCTCGGCGGGGACAATGGCTGCCGCCGGCTTGCCGCCACGAATGACCGTATAGTGGTCGCCCCGGTACTTGATGTTGTTCAACATCTCGGAAAAATGCCTGACTGCATCCGTTGCACTGATTTCGGCGCGCATAATTAATACCCCTGAAATAGAATAATCATATTTTACACAATAATCCGCGTCGGGGAAAGCAAATAAAAAATATAAAGTTTCACACGTTCAGGTATTACGCCCACTCTACCGGCTACTGACCGCCGATCATCCGCCGCACTGCCGGTCCGACCTGAACAAGGCCGCCGTCAGCGGGTAGACAGAAAAAAACTCGGTGACAGATGGCCTGGCCGTCGCTATGATGATTCAGCAGTCTGCGGGCATGAACCTTCTGAGGAATATCCATGAAAATATACGACATCAGCGTCACCATCTCTCCGGACCTGCCGGTCTTCCCTGGTGATCCGCCGGTCCGGATCGATCCTGTCACCCGGCTCGACCTGGGCGACCAGTCCAATGTCTCGCGGCTTACTCTCTCCAGCCATTGTGGAACCCACATCGACGTTGCCCGCCACTACAGCGACCACGGACTCAGCGTTGAGCACCTCCCCCTGACTCTCCTTACGGGAGAGGCTCTGGTGGCGGAACTCTGCGGTGTGCGGTACTTCGGCAGTGCGGAACTCTCCCGTTTTCCCCTGAAGGGGGTGGAGCGGCTTATCCTCAAGACCGACAATTCGCTTTTGTGGGAGAAGCCCGTTTTTTCTGAGGAGTATGCGGCCCTTACCCCGGACGGCGCGCGCTATCTGGTGGAGATGGGGGTGAAACTGGTCGGCATCGACTACCTCTCCATCGAACGGTTCGACGGCGATGGAGAGGTTCACAGGCTCCTTCTCGGGCACGGCGTCATCGTTATCGAAGGGCTCAATCTGGAAGGGGTGGCTGCCGGTGTCTACGAGTTGATATGCCTGCCGTTGAAGATCAGGGATGGTGATGGAGCGCCGGTCAGGGCTATCCTCCGGACAAAAGGGGAGAGCGCCGCAATATCGGAGTTCGATCCCCATTCAACAAAATGCCCGCTGGCCTGAACAGGATATTTCGACGCGGCAGCGCGTTTTTTATACCTGGCTTAGCGCCCGTGGTGGGCGGCAGCTCTGCCTGAACGGGCAATGGCTTCCGTTGCATCCGGCACGTAGGCCAAACTGCTCCTCGCTACTCCGGGCGCGGATGGCGTCCATGATCACCAGCAGTTCCTCTTCGAATGCGGATGGATCGCATGTGACGGTTTCCGGCTCTCCACCCTGCAGAAACAGTATCTTTCCTTCCCGGACACGGCCCGGGAAAATACGGTAAAGGGCCAGCAGATAGGCTCGGAGCTGGAACCGGTACCCTTCCATATCCGCCCCTTCCCGCCTCATGTACTTGTAGTCGTACACGGTCACGCCACCCTCTTCCACGGTCACAACGTCCATGGTTCCCCTTATATAGTAACTTGCCTCACCTCGACAGGTAAGTATAAAGGGGTGCTCACGCATCAGGCGCTTGTCGGCCAGTTTGTGGAAGAGGGGTGTTGCGGCGAGCGCCAGGACGCTGTTAATCACCTCCGCCACACCTGGGTCTGCCGGATCGGCGGCGCTC
>JBAQKZ010000184.1:0-4525 GCA_049301475.1 Geobacteraceae bacterium
CTCCTGATCCCGGCATATGCGCGCTGGGCGAGCGCTGTGTCGAGGCCGGCCCGAGCATTGTTCAGGGCTTCACGGGCGGCGTCAAACCTGACACGAACCTTGCGAAATTCATAATCAGAGATGCTGCCTCGTTCAAATAGACGTTGAAAGCGGTCAAGATCGATCTGCGCATTTCGGAACGCAGCTTCCGTCGAGGCGACCGCCGCCTCCCCCTGGCGGACCCCCCCTTCTACATCCGAGCCGTCGATTCGGGCGAGAATCTGCCCACGCCGCACCCTGTCACCCTCCTGAACCAGTATCTCGCGGATGTAGCCGGTCAGCTTCGAGGAAACATCGATGCGCTGGTCGGACACCACGGAGCCGACGGTCGTGTACTCCAGCGCCGCCCCTTTAGTTGCTTTAATTACCGGCAGATTCCAGCTTTTCACAGAAAGCGGGGTGTGCGCCTCCGGTGCTCTGTCACATGCGGCAAGGAGCGAAGATAGCGCCAGCAGGGCGAACATTGTTTCCTTTTTCATTTGTATGTCCTATTTTGGCTATTGAGTCGTATCCTGTGGCAGGAAGGTAAGGCCGGTCCTGCGGGAAAGAGCGGGAAATTTGTACAGTGACCGGCTATTTTGGGAGAGGTTATGCCGCTGCTGAGGGGCAACCTGTGCAGCTCCCACCCGACGGGCAGGCCGGAGCAGGGGCCTCTGCGTTTTTGCTTTTATTGTAGCCCTCTGTGTACCAGCCTCCACCCTTGAGGGAGAAAGCAGCGTTGGAGATCAGCTTGGTCAGCTCGCCGCCGCAGGAAGGGCACTTTGTGGCCGGTTCATCGGAGAACTTCTGGCGCAGTTCCAAACGGTTGTTGCACGAATTGCACTGGTATTCGTAAAGTGGCATGGGTAGTTACTACCTCCTGATATTTAGTTTTTCAACCTTACTGTCAATATAGTGATTATGTCTCCAATTTGTCAACAGGAACCAATTTATAAATCTGTACCGTCCTCCACACTCCACAGCCCGGCCACTATTCCTGCGGTGTTTGACCCAATATTCCGTCAAGCAGCGCAAGTAACTGCTTGCAGTTCACCCCTCTTACACTGACGACCTTGTGTCTGGATCTGGCTCCGGCCACTATATCCAGACGCGACTTCGTCACACCAAGCATCTTGGCGAGGAATTCCAGGCAGTGGCGGTTGGCTGCGTCCTCCACCGGCGGCGAGGTTAAACGTATCTTCAGCTCTTCAGCCTGGACGCCGCATATCTCGTTACGGCTGGCCCTTGGCTGTAGATGAATGGTGAAGGTGACGCCTGTCGCGGTATCGGTGATTTTCAGGTGGGATGGGCCGACTTCACTCTTCATGCATTGAAAGCATCTTGAAATGGGTATCCAGCAGGGATTTGAACGCCGTTTCGAACTGCATCTTCTGGCGGCGGAGTTCCTGTACATGGTTGTTCAGTTCGACAAGTTTCTTCTCTGAGTTTGAGAGGATGCGTTCCCCCTTCAGTTCTGCTTCCGATATGAGCAGGGTCGCCTCTTTCTGGGCATTGGCCTTCATCTCCTCGGTGATCTTCTGGGCGGCCAGCATGGTTTCCCGCAGGTCCGACTCTCTTCGGCCCATTTCCGACATGTCAGCGGCGATCTCGCGTGCCTGCTCCTTGAGGTCGTTGTTTTCGCGGATAAGATTTTCCATCTCTTCCGCAACCATCTGCAGAAAGGCGTCCACGTCTTCCGGATCGAGCCCTCCGAAGAACTTTCCCTTGAACTGTTGTTGCTGGATGTCGAGCGGTGATATTTTCAAGATTAACCCCCGATTCCGTATTTACAACCTGTGTGCAAGTTCAAAAAGTGTGGCTATCACGAACTTCTGCATGAAAAAGATCGCGAGCAAGACGATCAGTGGAGAAAGGTCCAGGCCTCCAAGGTCGGGCAACATCCTGCGGACCCTGTCTAGCACCGGATCCGTGACACGGACTAGAAAATTGACGATGGGGTTGTATGGGTCTGGATTCACCCACGATATTATAGCCCTGGCGATAACGATGTACATGTATATGGTGAGGCCGAAATTCAATACATACGCCAAGGCGTTCAGCAGATTTGCAATGACAAACATTGGGCGCCCCTGTGAGGGCCTGACAAGAAATAAGTCTCGACAGGCACTGAGGAAGGTTGGATGACTTGATTTTATACAGAAATCAATAAACTATGTCAAGGTCGGCGGTTATAAAACGTGTGCCGGAGCGCTAGCCCAGTTATTTGTTGAACTGACCCATTTGTTTCCAGGCTCAAGTTAAGCAACAAAAGTGCAACAGTAATCAGTGATTCGTTTTATCTTCAGTTTGAATTTGGATTGAGCTGGAACTTCGAAAACTTCGCCATCTTTAATTGTTCTCCATCCGTCCTCATCTGGCAGTAACACTTCAAGGTCGCCAGAAATAATTTCCATAATTTCTTTTTCATCTGTATTAAATTCATATTCTCCGGGAAGCATTATGCCAAGGGTCTTTCGAGATCCATCAGGAAAAATTACTGAGCGACTTGTAACTTTGCCATCAAAGTAGATATTTGATTTTTTTTATAATCGTGACATTTTTAAATTCAGACATGAAGACTCCTGTTAAATTGTTTTTTTGTCCACATAACGGGCATGGCTTTGACCTGCCGGGTTTTAGGGCAGGTAGTAAGGCTTGTTGGGAACTTATCTTGCCGTTTCAGCCCTTTAAAAATGGAATATGGAGAGTTGACCCTTATTCTCTTGTTGCTTATTCTCTTGCTGCTTTGTCCGTATGGTTCCGGAATTGTAATTACCGCTTCAACCCCAACCGATCCCAGAGGAATGAGACATCAAACGGTTCTCCACCAGTCTGATCGATTCGACGCGCTTCAAGCTGATCGATGGATTTGAGTAGCTCAAGAACCTTCGGACGTAACCGCTTGTTTTTTACTGCCTCAAGAGCGGATTTGCCTTCCAGTGTCGGCAGAGGAATTTCCGGCCAGGTTTCGTAGTGCTTGTCAAGATACTGGTGGATGATCTGGCGCTGCGCCTCCTTCGGGATATCAGGCTCGGGCAAGGGTTTGGCTGCATCCCGCGCTTTTTCCGAACGGGGGTCAACGACTTCGCGGATATTGTATTTGATGACGCCTCCGGCTATATCCTCCAGCCACTCTCGCGCCTCGTCAGCCAGTCTGAGGGTCCGGCAGAAAACCTCCAGGGAGTCCGATCCCTTCGGCGCCATGGATGCGCGGGAGCGGCATCGGCCATCCTCCAACTCGACAAACCGGTTCCACCCCTCGTTCCGATCACCGTCAACATCTTCCTGCGTTTCAAAAATCCGCTCCAGTTCACTCCAGTCAGTTACCCGGTAATGATCTGTGGTCAGGGCTATCTTGTCCCCGGTTGAAGCGTCCACCAACTCGGGCAGCGGTTTTGTTTTCAGGATGGATTCAAGCCAGTAGTCAATGATGGTGCTGGTCGTAATGTAGCGCGTAAGCGAGGGAGCGCCCTCTTCATGTTCCAGTTCACTCCTGATTTCCTCAAGGCAGTCAAGCGCCGTTTCCCGCTCCATGGGGTAGACCGCACCGCTCATGACAAAGCTGTCATCCTGCCAGACCAGACGGGCGCCGAAGGTGTCCCACAACGTCAGGAAACCGGTGGCGGCCTTCTCCCTGATATCTATGGGCGGTTGATCGGGATCAATCATGTCGGCCAGAATCAACCCTTTTCCCTTGATGACTTCCCTTACCTCATAAAGTGACAACGGGCGTTTTGCCAGCTCCTGAAGCCACTCCCTGCCATGAGCTGTGAGAAGCGGCCCTCCTTTGCCGAGAATCAGGTCGCTTGCCTTGACGTCTTTGCCTTTGATGTCCAGCACAGCATCAGCCAGCAGCCATTCGCCGATGTTTACGGATATGGCCTGCTCCAGCCGAGGCGACAGCGCATCAATGGCACCCGTTCTCTCCTCGTCCGGTTCATCCATGAAGTCATAATGGACGGCAGCGCCAACTTCTTCGGGATACCGCTCTTCCAGCCAGGAAAGGGCTGTCTGTATCGCCCGCTCCTCATCCCGGCGGCGTGACTCGAATAGTCCATCCTTTGCCAGGCAACACTTCTTGTATTTCTGCCCGCTGCCGCAGGGGCAGAGGTCGTTACGACCGATTTTATCCATGACAATTTCCTTTTAAATAAATAGGTGCAAGTGCAGGCGCACTGCGTCAACTACTTGGGTTGACGGCTGCTCAAAATCAATGAAACCAGAAACAAAAAAGCTTCTCTATATATTCAAAGCTCTACAGAAGAGTGTATCAGCCCCTCAGCGTAATCTGCAACCCGTCGAGCTATCGGTTCATAACGCACCAACAGACCTGCTTCGATGTTGCGCCTTTGTGCCGCCTCCGTGAAGTTAGCCGAAGTAATAAGGAACTGTAAACAAATATCATGGGCATCTTGCATCTCATCTTCAGGCCATCTTTAGCCGAACTTCAATCGCCAAATCCTCAACGTAGCTCTGCTACGTCTGCGGTTTGGCTCAATCAGTTCAG
>JBAQKZ010000185.1:0-12481 GCA_049301475.1 Geobacteraceae bacterium
GCGGCGGAGCGCTCGGCAGCGGCGTCGGTTAGCTCGAAGGCCTGCTCTACGGTCAGGTTCGGAAGCCCTTCCATCTCCAGGATGCGGCCATTGAAGACGTTCTTCTTGTTCTTCTTGGGAACGGTCAAAAGCCCCTGCTTGATAGCGTAGTAAGGGATGGAGTTGACAACGTCGCGCAGGGTGATCCCCTGGTTGAGCTTCCCCTTGAAGCGGACCAGCACGGATTCCGGCATGTCCAGCGGCATGAAACCCATTGCGCCGGCGAAGGCGACAAGGCCGGAACCGGCTGGGAAGGAGACGCCTATGGGGAAACGGGTATGGGAATCGCCGCCGGTGCCAACGGTGTCGGGTAGCAGCAGGCGGTTCAGCCAGGAGTGGATGACGCCGTCACCCGGCTTCAGCGGCACGCCCCCCCGCTCGATGATGAACCGGGGCAGGGTCTTGTGCATCTTCACGTCGGACGGCTTCGGATAGGCGGCGGTGTGACAGAAGGACTGCATGAACATGGGCGCCTGGAACTTGAGGCAGGCCAGTTCCTTCAACTCGTCGGAGGTCATGGGGCCGGTAGTGTCCTGGGAGCCGACGGTGGTTATCTTTGGTTCGCAGGCAGTTCCAGGGAGGATGCCGACCACGCCGCAGGCTTGGCCTACCATCTTCTGTGCCAGGGAGTAGCACTGACCGGCCTTCGGCTTCGGGTTATCGGGAAGGGTGAAGACATTGGAGGGGTTGAGGCCAAGGGACTTCCTTGCCCTGTCGGTGACTGCGCGACCGATGATGAGCGGGATGCGGCCACCGGCCCGGTACTCGTCGGCCAGGGTGTTGGGGGAGATGATGAACTTACTTAAGACCTTTTTACCCTTCTCATCGGTGATCTCACCCTTCCTTGTGTCGATGACGATGACGTCACCGGTTTTCATCCCGGTGACGTCGGCCTTGAGAGGCAAAGCGCCGGAGTCCTGGGCGGTGTTGAAGAAGATCGGGGCGATGACGCCGCCGATGATGACGCCAGCGGTCTTCTTGTTGGGGACACAAGGTATCTCCTCGCCGATATGCCAGAGGACGGAGTTGCAAGCGCTCTTCCTGGAGGAGCCGGTGCCGATCACGTCCCCCACGAAGGCGACCTGAAAGCCTTCCTTGCGGAACCTGGCGATGGTATCGAGCCCCCCCTTGAAGCGGGTCTTGCCCATTGCCAGTGCGTGCAGCGGGATGTCGGGGCGGCTCCAGGCGTCGCCGGCCGGGGAGAAGTCGTCGGTATTTATCTCGCCGTCAACCTTGAAGAGCTTGACCTTGATTTTTTCCGGCGCCCCCTTGCGTGAGGTGAACCACTCGGCCTCGGCCCAGGATTTCAGAACCTTGACAGCGGCGGCATTCTTGGCCTTGGCCAACGCCGCCACCTCGTCGAAGGCGTCGTAGACCAGGGTGATGCCGGAGAGGGCTTTGGCCGCCTCATCGGCCAGTTTCTTGTCCGTAAGGGCGGCCACCAGCGGGGCAACGTTATAGCCGCCGATCATTGTGCCCAGAAGTTTGATGGCGGCCTTGGCGTCAACCAGCGGAGAGTTGAGCGTGCCGCTGACGATGCCAGCCAGGAAATCGGCCTTCACCTTTGCGGCGGGGTCTACGCCGGGGGAAACGCAGCCGGTGAGCAAACTAAGGAGAAACTTCTCCTTTCCCTTGGGGGGCTTGATGAGCAACTTGCAAAGTTCGGCTGTCTGCTCGGGGTTGAGTGGGAGGGGAGGGATTCCCTGCGCCTTACGTTCGGCTTCGTGGGCAAGATAGGCTTCCATTATTTTTCTTCCTCCTGTGTATTAGCATCAGAATTTATCAAGCAATTACGTAATATTGCGCGATTTGACACAGCTTTTGCGTGGATACTGTATACAATTTTGCCACTGTTTGTCAATCGCTTATCCCATCTAATCAACTCACCCCTCATGCGCAAACCAAACGGAATTAAAACCGCCAATAGTATCAGGAATAACGCAATCCCTTTATTCTCAACCGCCAGCACGACCGGCGTCAACGCTACCCGGCACCCGGTACGCAGCCACTCGCGCCTTGCGATAAAATCGGCCAGGGGTGGGCTCAATCGGTAATAGAGCGCGACAAAGGCCCTGCCCGGAACGTTTGTCATGAGGTAATTGTCCCTGAACGCCCTCAGCACCATCACCTTCGGATGTAGGTAACTGCCATATGCGGCCGTCGCTATAAAACAGCCGCCACCACTGCCGGTAGCCGCTTTATCATTCGAAGTCGGCGGCGAACTTACAAGGACTGGCGGCCCGCTATAGGGATTTGATGCATCCGGCAGGACATCAATCGGTTGAGCCGGATCGGCCGGGGTATTCACAGCTCCCGTGCCGTTATTGCAGATCAGCAGGTAAATCTCATCCCCGCTTACAAATGATGGCACCGTAACAGTATTGGAGTTGGTGGCAAAGAGATATTCCGTGATAGACCCATTTGCACCCTTCAGAAACGCGACAACAGCCTGGGAAGCGGGTCTTGGGTAAGCGATTGTCAGTGTTGCGGGATTTGCCGAGGCGGGAAGCAGTTTGTAATAGGTGAACGAGTATAAAGACGGCAGGGATGTGGCCGGCACAGTGAATGTACCGGCAACCTTGTAAGTGTTATCGTTGGGTATCGTCAAAGGGTGAATAAGGTCAATATCTCCCGTATGGCTGGCCCAGTTGCGCAAAAACACCTTTTTGGCGAACCCCAGGAATGTGGAAGCCATACTGCTGCCTGCGCTGGCCAGAACTTCATCTATCACCGGCAGCATCGGAATATCACCGACACCGGATGTTTTGGTCGCAAGTCTTTCCCAGATTTCCCTGTTTATGGGACGAGAGGGGAATGATTCATTGATATACCTGTTAAACAGCCATCGCCCATAGCCGCCACCCGTGGTTGTGCTTACAGCGGTGTCAATCGGAAGGATCGTGTTGGAAAAATAGGCGGGAAGATACGTATATAGCTGGTTTACCGAATCATATACCTCGTCCTCCATCCAGGCGGCGCTTGCTTCGGCGTACCAGGGGTCGAAATAATAGTTGTACCCGTACTGAACCGCATGCTGGAACTCATGCGCGGCGGCAATCTGAAGAGCCATAAGAGGTGTGCGGGAGCCGCTCAAATAAATGGATTCAGCGAAGTCATTGTCAATCACCATGAAACTTGTGTACGACGTTGAGTCGGCATCTGCGGGAATATCAGACTCCGTATAGCCGTACTGACTCGTGGATGCGAGATCCTGAAGGTAGACATCGTAAGGCCCTCCTCCCGTAGTCGGCGGAGGACGGTAGCCAAAGACGCTGATTTCCCGGCTGTATACCGCCTCAAGAACATCGGCTACGGTCTCAACCCAGTCGGGAATGCCATTTTCGTCGCCGTCAGCCAGCGGTGGGGCATCGCTTCCGGTTATGGCAAAGTGGATGGAAAAGTGCCCGGCGTTGGATCTGACAACCGACTCGCCGGGCAGGACAGGCTTTGCCAGGTACTTTGCAAGTACCTGGCGGGTCTCATTTGAGAGTTGTTTCCAGTCCCTCTTTACCCCGTGGTAAAGCGGGGTGAGACATCGCTCCGTCGGGGCATCATCCTGGGCGGACAAGGTGGAGCGTTTTGCATTGGCGCCATATATTTGATCAAACCTGGACAGATAGTAATCGTCAAGCGCACGCCCCTGCGCCACGACAGGAACCAGAACTAAAGCGGCTAATAAGAGCCACGGATTTATCCTTTTCACTAATCCACCATCCTTTTCCCGCCCCTGACAGCCAGCAGGCTTGTTTTGCCCCTCTCCACGCCAATCTTCCCTATCGCGCCCGGCAGACGCGCCTCATAATCCCCAGGAGGCGGCACGACCACAAAAAAACCGGAGGCGGTGGTTCTTACGGTTTGCCGCCATGAAGCGCCGATGATCTCCACAGGTACGTTTTGCAGAGGTATGTAGGCATCTCCCTGTTTCAGTTTGCCGCCCGCTGTCTGAAGATAGCAGATACCTGCTATCACGCCCTTCCCTTCCGGCAGTTTCGCCTCATTACCGCCTACAGCGCCAAAAAGCGGCAGATAGCCCTCTTTGAGATATACCGTCGCGCCCCTTGCACCCTTACCAGACCGGAAGGCGTTGCCGTCAAAGTGATATGCAAGCCACTGCGCGTTCATTGGTCGCCTCATCTCCATGGCGCCGACGGATGAGCATGCAATAAGCAACAACGCCATTACTGTACAGCGAAACATGGAAACCTCATGATTGGGAGGGACAGTCAAAAATGGTCATTGAATCAGGGGTAGCCGCTGTTCCCTTTATACTGCAATCCGAATCCAAAAGGAAAGATATTTGGGATATGCAGCATTTCAATCCTTTATTCATCAAGTCATAAATTCACGTATAGCAGAAGAGAGGCTCCTCAACGTACGTAGGCGTACATGGATAGTACGTTGAGGCGCCCCCGACGAAGCCAACAATGTAATCGTTTGATTGCATAATGGTGTCATACCGGACAGTCTGCGCTATGTTAAAGTTTGCTTGACTAAGCACCATTTTACGTGATAGAGATAACAGGTTTTAATAGTATTTAATCTTTCATCTTCATTCCATGCAAACGTGACGGTTCATATGCATCGACTTCTGGCGCGGGTACCGGAAAATATCCGATCAAAACTCGGCAAAGCGAGCACGGTATGCCTCTTAAACGGTCGCGACGTGTTCACCTGCTTCCAGCAGGAAAACCTGATCGTTATGGCGTGCAATCCCCGTATCATGCACGTCATCCCCGGGATCATGAAGGCTGCCGAAGACCTCGACGCAGTCGTCGCATTTGAGCTGACTAGGACCGAAGGGGGAGTGGACGGCGGGTATACCGGCTTTACGCCCGATATGTTCGTTGACACCCTGATAGGTTATGCCGAGCGCTGCAAGTTTACCCGTCCGTTTATTATCCATGCCGACCACATCACCGTTAAGGACACTTCCCCTGCTGAACAGGCCGCCGCAGCCGAACTGATAGCGGCGCAGCTTGCCGCTGGGTATACCTCCTTCGCCATCGACGCCTCCTTCAATCCGCTGGAAGAGAATATCCGCCTGGTAACCGTACTGGCGCAGCCTGTGATTGCCGCAGGCCTGGGCCTGGAGCTGGAACTGGGGGAAGTCAAGCCTGTGGGGAGCCACTCGAACCTGACCACTGTTGCGGAGACAGAGGAATTCCTGAGCGGGGTCGCGGCACGAGGGGTGAAGCCGCAACTCCTGGCCATCGACAACGGCTCCAAGAGCGGCAACTACCTGGAAGGGGAAATAATAAACATCGATCTTACCCGCACCAGGGAGATATATCAAGTGGCCCGCGACTTCGGGCTGGCTGGTCTGGTGCAGCACGGCATCACCGGAACGTCGCTGCGCATAGTCGGCAAGCTTGCGGAGTTTGGCATTCGCAAGGGAAACATCGGCACCCTGTGGCAGAACGTGGCCCATGCCGGTCTTCCCCTGGATTTGATGGATGCCATGCGACAGTGGTCCAGGGAGAACAAACGGGACATCAAGTATGCCAGCGGGGTTTTCAAGGCTGAGATCGACGACATCCCCGCAGAGAATATCAAGCAGATAGAGGATATGGCCCACTGGGAAGCGAGGGAGTTTCTTCTCGCCTTTCGCGCCAAGGGGAGCGCCGACAAGCTTGCCGGGGCCATGAACGTCTCAAAGTGAGGGTCATTGGCGGCTCCGTCCGTGGACGTCGACTGGCTTCGCCCAGCAATGGGCATATCAGGCCGACGGTCGACCGGGTAAAGGAATCGTTGTTCAGCATCCTGAGCAGTCTCTTGGGCAACCTTGACGGCTTGCGGGTATTGGATATCTGCGCCGGCACGGGCAATCTGGGGATCGAAGCGTTAAGCCGCGGCGCCGGGTCAGCGCTGTTCATAGACAACCACCGCGAGTCAGCGCGGCTTGTGGCCAAAAACCTTGCCATCTCCGGTCTGGCCATACGAGGGATGATACTGGAAAAAGACGCCATCGCTGCTCTTGACGTTCTTGCCGGTCGCGAGAAGCCATTTCATCTAGTGTTCCTCGATCCTCCATATCTTCAGGGGCTGGCTGAACGTATATTATGGCGGTTGTCAACATCTCCCCTTGTCGATTCCTCCACCCTGGTGGTGGCTGAGATCGAGGCGCGGGAAGAGCTGCCGACAGCCATGGGGGCGCTTCTCCAGTTTGACAGACGCATCTACGGCGATACGGCAATTGTCTTTTTTGAGAAAAGACCAATAGTTTAACATCATATGCTATACATAAAATGAGGCGTTCATGACAAAGAAAATAGCCGTATACCCAGGCTCCTTCGATCCAATAACCTTCGGTCACCTGGACATCATCAACCGGGGCCTGCTGATATTCGACGAGGTGATCATAGCGGTTGCCCGCAATTCGACGAAGAACGCACTGTTCACCACCGAGGAGCGGGTGGAGATGATACGCGAAGTGCTGACCGGCAACGGTCGGGCAAAGGTTGACACCTTCGCCGGCCTTCTGGTAGAGTACGTTCTCTCACAGCATGCAACGGTAATCATCCGGGGCCTGCGGGCCGTTTCCGACTTCGAGTACGAGTTCCAGATCGCACAGATGAACCGCAGCATCTCCCAGGACGTGGAAACCCTCTTCATGATGACATCGGTCCCTTACAGTTACCTGTCGTCATCCATCGTCAAGGAGGTAAGCTATCTAAACGGACCGATCGACGGGCTGGTCCCCCCGGTGGTGAAAAAGGCACTCGACGCCAAGTACGACCGTTAAATACGGCAAAAACAAGATGTGTTAGAAAAGGAGGAAGCAATGAAACTTGCGGATCGTGTAAACAAGATACAGCCTTCCCCGACCTTGGCCATTGACGCCAAGGCCAAGGCGCTCAAGGCTCAAGGTGTGGACGTAGTGGGCTTCGGCGCAGGCGAGCCGGATTTCGACACCCCGGCCAATATCAAGGAAGCGGGGAAAAAGGCTATTGACGCCGGATTGACCAAATACACGCCGGTGGGAGGCACCGACGAGTTAAAGGACGCGATCATCGCCAAGATGAAGAAGGACCACAATCTTTCGTACACACGCGATGAGGTTTCCGTGGCCTGCGGCGCCAAGCACTCCCTGTACAACATCTCACAGGCGCTTATTCAGGAAGGGGACGAGGTCATCATCCCCGCTCCCTACTGGGTCTCATACCCTGACCAGGTGGTACTGGCAGGCGGCACGCCGACCTTCATAGAGACCGACGAGTCAACAGCCTTCAAAATTACTCCCGCTCAACTGGAGAAGGCCATCACCCCCCGCACCAAAGCGCTTATCATCAACTCCCCCTGTAACCCCACAGGCACTAGCTATACGACGGATGAGCTAAAGGCCATTGCCGGTGTATGCCTGAAGCACGACTTCATCGTCATTTCCGACGACATATATGAGCGCCTGCTTTACGATGGTTTGGTCTTCAGCAACATAGCCCAGGTGTCGCCTGAACTGAAGCCGCGCGTAATGGTGGTGAACGGCGTCTCCAAAACATATGCCATGACCGGCTGGCGCATTGGCTACGCCTGCGGCTCCAGGGAGCTGATAGGGGCCATGACCAAGATGCAGTCCCAGTCCACCTCCAACCCGACATCCATCGCCCAGAAGGCGGCAGTAGAGGCCATTGTCGGCCCGCAGAACGCTGTCGATTCAATGGTCAAGGAATTCGAGAAGCGCCGCACCTACATAGTCGAGCGGCTGAACGCCATGCCGGGCGTATCCTGTTTTAAATCCACTGGCGCGTTCTATGTCTTCCCGAAATTCTCCGCCGTTTACGGCAAGAGCTTCGATGGGAAGGTAATCGCCAACTCCACCGACTTCGCCGCCTACCTGCTTGAGCATGCCAAGGTGGCGCTGGTTCCGGGTGTTGCCTTCGGCGCCGACAAGTACGCCCGTCTTTCCTACGCCATAAGCATGGAAAATATCAAAAAGGGGATGGACCGTATAGAAGAGGCGATCAGAAACCTCAAGTAGTTTCCGATCAAGGGAGGAGGACGCATGATAACCAAAGAGATGATCATAGGCGACATCATCCGTCGTTATCCCCAAACCATGGCTATTTTTGAGCGTTACGGGCTGAACTGCTTCGATTGCCAGATCGCAGACCTGGAATCACTCGATCACAGTGCCCAAGTACACAAGGCTGACGTGGAAGCGCTGCTAAAAGATTTGAACCGGTCCGCCACTGATTAAACCATTTCCGTAAGGCGTCTATGTCTGCCACAACAGCCATTCTCCTCCTCCAGATGGGTGGGCCAGATGCGCTCGAAGCGGTAGAGCCGTTTCTTGTGAATCTCTTCTCCGACCGGGATATAATCCGGATCGGCCCGGCCTTTCTGCAGCCGTTCATTGCCCGGCGGATCGCTAGGAGGCGGGGGAAAAAGGTTGAGCAGTATTATGCGCAAATCGGCGGCAAGTCCCCCATCCGCGAGCTTACCGAAGCACAGGCGCTGGCCCTGGAAACAAAGCTCGGGCCGGAGTTCCGCTGCTTCGTTGCAATGCGCTACTGGCGTCCATCCACCATCGAGGCGCTGGCGGCAATCAGGCGCGAGGGGATATCGCGCGTTATCGCACTCTCTCTTTATCCCCACTATTCCCGCGCCACCACCGGATCGAGCATCAATGAACTGAAGCGGGTGCTGGGCCTGGCGGGGGTCAAGTTCCAGATTTCATCTGTAGACTGTTTTTACGATCACCCCATCTATATCGAAGCCCTGACTGAGCGGATTGAGGAAGGCCTGTCGCAGTTTGGCGACCGGCGCGAGGTAGAGTTGGTTTTTTCCGCACATTCACTCCCCCAGTCATTCATAGACGACGGCGACCCCTATCTCTCCCACATTGAAGAGACGATCCGCCTGGTTATGGAGCGGCTTGGCGAGATTAATTACCACCTTGCATTCCAGTCACGGGCCGGGCCGGTCAAGTGGCTGGAGCCCTCCACCGAGGAGATGATCCGGCGCCTGGCCTCCAACGGCGCTAAAAATCTGCTTATGACACCGCTATCCTTTGTCTCCGACCACATCGAAACCCTTTACGAGATCGACATCCAGTATGCGGAAAAAGCGCGGGAGCTCGGCATTACCAACTTTCGCCGCTCCCTGTCGCTCAATACTTCGCCACTGTTTATAGATTGTCTGGCGGATTTGGTGAGGAAAGGGGTAAATGGTAATGGTAAGGTGTGGGAACAGCCATGATCTGGAGAGAGTCATGTAACTGCGGGAACGCAAACAGAAATGGAAGCATGGGGTCTATGGGAGTTTACGTAATCTATGGGGGGCGTTCCTTTCTAGGGAGTCTATGGGGGCGAAATATGATGCCCGACAGACTCCTAGCGAGATTTTCCCACTCCGACCCGGACGCAAAGGTTGTAAATAGGGCAAACGGAACAGCGGGGGGATACCGGGGCGCAGAGGTTCTGGCCAAACGTCACCAACAGGTCATTGATAACAAGCCAGTAGTCGAGTGGCAATCTAAGCCGGAGCGCCGTCTCGGTCTGCTCTGGCGTCTTTGTGCGAACATACCCCCATCGGTTGCATATCCGATGCACATGGGTGTCCACACAGATGCCGGGCTTGCCGAAGCCTAGAGTTACCACCAGGTTGGCGGTCTTGCGTCCCACGCCCCGAAGAAGCAAGAGTTCGTCTATTTCATCCGGCACCTCTCCCTGGTAGTTTTCAAGAAGTGTCCGGCATATTCCCATGATCTGTACTGCCTTGCGCCTATAAAATCCCACCGGGTAGATCGCCTGTTCGATGGCAGTCAGTGAAAGCACCATCATCCCGGCAGGGGTATCGGCAAGGGCGAACAGCCGCTTCGATGCCTCGCCTGTTGTTTTATCCTGGGTGCGCAGGGAGAGGATGCATGAGATCAGCACCTTGAACGGGTTACCTCCCCGTTGGGAGACTATGGTCACTGCAGGCGACTTCCATGACTTCACCGCCTCGGCCAAAATGGCCATTGCTTCCCTTATTTCACTTTCTTTCATGGCGTCCCACGGTTTCTGAATATCCCACTCTACGATCAGACGGCATACTGCAAGAACTATTTCGACTTCACGGCAACCTTTCTATCTTCCGGATCTGTTCGACGAATAATTTAGGATCATCAGTTGGAAGCCTGCAACTCTTGTTTTCACAAACATATGCGGTGGCTTTCTCTTTCAACGCCTTTTTCTCTTTGATGAGCGGAATGATCTTTGCCATTGCCTCCAGTTCCTCCCCCTCCATTACCACCAGGATAATCCGGTTCGGCAGGAATTGCGCCCTGAATACCGATAGCAGGGAAGAAGCTGCCTCCTTGTTTCCCTTGGGCGCCACGATGATGATCTCTTTGGCTGTATCAAGGTGGAAGTCTAAAGCGAGTAGCATTTCCGAAAGGACCATAGGCTTACTGCACAGGGTACCCGAAAAGGATTTCATCGCCTTCTCCGCGCGTGTCCGGTAATTTTCGTTAGTCGTGAACTCAGCGAGCCGAAGCAGGTTCAGAACCTGAACTGAATTTCCCGAAGGGGTCGCCCCGTCGTAGGCCGGTTTTTCCCTCGCAAGAAGGAGTTCATGATCATCGCCGGTCATGAAGAACCCGCCGTTATGCCTGTCTTCGTAATGTCTTTGCAAAACATCGTCCAGTTCTACCGCGCGTTCCAGCCACTGGGGATCGTTAGTCGCCTCCAGGAGGTCGAGCAAAGCTGTAATGAAGAACGAATAGTCCTCCAGATAGGCATTCCCCCTTGCCTTTCCGTCCTTGTAGCTGCGTAGGAGTCTCCCGTTGACGTAGCAGTTTTCAAGGATGAACCGCGTGGCCTTGATAGCCTGTTCGACGTAATGGGGATCGTTAAGTATGAGCCCGGCACGGGCGTATGCTGAAATTGCCAGACCGTTCCAGGCGGTCAGTATCTTTTCATCCCGTAGCGGTAATGGCCGGCGGCTCCTCATCTGGTACAGGAGCTCCTTCGATTCGTCGATTACCGTTTTCAGCTCTGCTTCCGGAATTTTGAGGCTTTGGGCAATTGCCGACGGTAATTGCGGCACATGCAAGATGTTACGTCCCTCAAAATTGCCCTGTTCAGTTACCCCATAATACGTCTCAACGATCTTTGCCCGATCTTTTCCTAGTACCTGATCAAGCTCCTTCGGGGTCCAGGTAAAAAAGTACCCTTCCTCCTGATGTCCGCCCGGCGCAAGGCTGTCCGCATCGGATGCGGCATAGAACGCCCCGCCTGGGGAGGAGATATCCCGTTCGAAATAACGGAATATTTCACGGGTAATCCGTTCAAAATCCTTGTTCTTTGTCGCCTGATACCCCTCAAGATAAGTAATGGCAAGGAGTGCGTTGTCGTACAGCATCTTCTCGAAATGGGGTACAAGCCATTCCTCATCCGTCGAATAGCGATGAAATCCCCCTCCCACCTGGTCGTACATGCCGCCTGCCGCCATCTTGTTCAGAGTCAGCTCCGCCATAGATTGAAACTCATCTTTTCCCGTGCGACGCTGGTACCTGAGGAGGAATCTCACAGGCAGGCTGCTCGGAAATTTCGGGGCGCCTTGCAGCCCGCCGTTTGCAGCATCAAAATAACTCCGATATGCTTGGGCGGCGCTGTGCATAACATTGGCTGAAAGAAGACCTTCTCCCAGCTCTGGAGAAAGCGCCTGCTTAATTGTTAATGACAGCTGTCGGCTGGATTCGACAATCTGCTCGGGCTCGGATGCAAAGGCTTCCTTAACCTTCTTCAGCAGACTCATCAAATCTCTGGGGGGGAAATATGTCCCTCCGTAAAATGGCTTCCTGTCCGGAGTCAGCCAGACATTGAGCGGCCATCCGCCTCTGCCGGTCAGGGCCTGCACCGCGCTCATGTAGATAGCGTCTAGGTCCGGGCGTTCCTCCCGGTCCACCTTGATGACAACGAAATTTTCATTCAGGTAGCGGGCTATATCCTCATCCTCAAACGACTCGTTCTCCATGACGTGGCACCAGTGACAGGTTGAATATCCGATGCTGACCAGCACGGGCCGGTTAAGCTTCCCGGCCAGGTCGAACGCCTCGTCTCCCCACGGGAACCAGTTGACCGGGTTGTGGGCATGCTGCAGAAGATACGTGCTCGATTCCATAAAGAGGCGGTTGGTATACCTGGGCCAGCCATCGGGCCGGAAGTGCTTCGTCCTAGGATGATAATCCTTCCCGCGCTGTTTCCGCACCTCTTCAAACTTGTTTATCAGTTCCTTGTCAAATTGGCTTGCACCAGGCAGAGAAGATTGCATAATGATACCCGGTCTATTACTGCCTGATTCGGAGTTTGTTTTCCCTTTAGGGCCTGTCATACTGTAATTTTTCAAGACCATTCCGCCACTTGAAGGCCTAATTTTTCAAGAGCATTCCCCCACCCATTTTCACGAGCATTCCACCACCCAGACCAGTTTATTCGCACGGCGCTCATAACAACCTGTA
>JBAQKZ010000186.1:0-10907 GCA_049301475.1 Geobacteraceae bacterium
GTAAACAAATATCATGGGCATCTTGCATCTCATCTTCAGGCCATCTTTAGCCGAACTTCAATCGCCAAATCCTCAACGTAGCTCTGCTACGTCTGCGGTTTGCCTCAATCAGTTCAGCCAAATCTGACCTAAATCTGAGCGCAATTTTGACCATGTTATTCATTTACAGTTCCTTAGGGTGTTCTTTACATCCTGTACACGTTCATCACCCTGGTGGCAATGCTGGCTTGGCGAATGTGACGGCCACCCACCCCCCGCATGGCGACCCGGCGTTACACGTCCGAGGATGAAATTATCCCGTAAGACAAATGGATTGACATATAAAACAGTACAACCTATATATTTTCATGCGGCATCCATTATATTTTATGCATACGAGTTTTTATGTATTCGTAACCGCTGTATGCTGACTTCTATATGAAAGGTTTACAATGCTTCTGGTCTTGATGCGAGATTCTTCTGCACTGCTGCTTGTCTCGATAATCATTACCGCGTTTTCCGGGGTTCCGGGGCTGTTCCTCAAACAGTCATCGCCAGGGCAGGGGATGGCGACTCTTTCCGCGGTGGTTGCAGCGCTGCTGGCGCTTCCTTCCGCCATATTCATGCTGACGACCCGGCAGACGGCGACTTACGTCGTCTCCTGGACCCTCCCCTTTGACGCCTGCGAAATTGGACTGGATCCGCTCTCGCTCTTCTTTCTTATCCCGATATTCATCGTTTTCCTTTGCGGCTCGATCTATGCCAATGGCTACTGGCCAGCGGTCTCCAACCGCTCCACCGAATCATCGGTTACTTTCTTTTACGGTTTGTTGGCAGCCGCCATGGCGCTGGTGGTCGTGGCCCGCAATGGAGCGCTGTTACTGATCGCCTGGGAGATCATGGCCCTGGCGGGCTATTTCCTCCTGGTGACCGAGCACGAAAAACCAGACGCGCGCGCTGCGGGCGCTGTCTACCTGATTGCGAGCCATATCGGCGTGGCGGCGCTCTACGTGCTGTTTTCCCTGCTCCGGTTTCACACCGGGACCTTTCTCTTCCCGGCTCCCGGCGGCCTGCACATTGCGGCTGCGTCCGCGTCGATCCTCTTTATTGCCGCATTGATCGGATTCGGCTCCAAGGCCGGGCTTATGCCCCTGCACATCTGGCTCCCCGCAGCCCATGCCAATGCGCCCAGCCACGTCTCCGCCATATTTTCGGGGGTCATGATAAAAATAGGGGTTTACGGAATTTTGCGCGTGCTCTCCTTTATGCCGGAACGGCCGCTCTGGTGGGGCGCCTTGCTTGTCATTGCGGGGATCGCCTCCGCATTGCTCGGCATTTGCCTGGCCGCGTCCCAGCGGAATATCAAGCGGTTGCTGGCCTATAGCAGCATCGAAAACATAGGGATCATAGCAACCGGACTCGGCATTGGCCTGATCGGGCAGACCACGGGAAATGCACCTCTTGCTTTTCTGGGAATGACCGGGGCGCTGCTGCATATCCTTAACCACAGCCTTTTCAAACCCCTTCTATTTTTCTCCGCAGGGTCTGTCGTGCATGCCACCGGAACCCTTGAGATGGACCGTATGGGTGGACTGGCCAAACGGATGCCGTGGAGCGCGTTTCTCTCTCTATGCGGTGCCATGGCTATTTGTGGCCTCCCCCCCTTCAACGGGTTTGTCAGCGAATTCCTTCTCTATATGGGGTTCTTCGGCGAGGCGCGGGCTCAAGCGCCATATATCGCCCTCGGCGCTCCGCTGCTGGCGCTGGTGGGGGGGGTGGCGGTGATCTGTTTCGTCAAAATGTATGGGATAACCTTCCTTGGAGCACCCCGCTCGGAACAGGCCGCAGATAGCCATGAAGCGCCTTTCACGATGATTGGCCCCATGATTGTTTTGGCCGGATTGTGCCTGGTGGGGGGATTGTTTCCGCAGGCATTTCTTGTGCTGGTGAGACCTGTGCCGGCAACACTGACACCGTTAGTCAGCGGCTCCGCTGTCCCGTCGCTACAGCCGATATGGTTCACCCTGGCAGGGTTGGGAGTGCTGGGACTGGGGGCCGCCGTGACGATTCTAATCCGCAGCCGGATCAATTCGTTGCAAACAGCAACAGCTTCCACCTGGGGCTGTGGATACCTCAAGCCGACATCGCGAATGCGGTATACAGGCACTTCCTTTAGCCAGACCCTTACCTCGCTCATGAGCGGCATCGTGCGTACACGTGTAAGTATTACCGGCATCAGCGGCTATACGCCAAAACCGGCGGCGCTCTTCTATCTGCCGGAAGAGACGATCCTTGAACGGTTGATCCAGCCGTTGTTTCGGATTATCAGTATTGCTTTCTCGTTTCTGAGACGGCTCCAGCAAGGCCAGGCGCACGTCTATATTTTTTACATTTTCGCCACGCTGTTCCTGCTCATGTTGTGGGTACACTAGAACATCAGGAGACGGCCATGTTTGATACGCTCCTCCATGTAGCGCTGGTTCTCACCATGCCTCTTCTATTGCCGGGGGTCATCGGCAAGACCAAGGCGGCCTTTGCCGGCAGGGTCGGAGCGCCATACCTGCAGCCCTATTACGATCTGTTCCGATTGATGCGCAAAGGGTCAGTGTTCAGCGAGACCACGACCTGGGTTTTCCGGGCAGGCCCGGTGGTCACTCTGGCGGCTACTCTCTTCGCCGCGCTCCTGGTGCCTCTCGGCAAGCATCCCGCGCCGATCTCCTTTGACGGCGACATGATCCTGTTCGTCTACCTTTTTGCCCTGGGGCGCTTCTTTACGACGATTGCCGCATTAGACACCGGCTCCAGCTTTGAAGGGATGGGCGCGGCCCGGGAAGTAACCTTCTCCTGCCTGGCGGAGCCGACCCTCTTTTTTGCCCTGATCACGCTGACGCGATTGAGCGGCGCACTCTCGCTCACGCCAATGCTCAACAAGCTTTCTCTTGCTGTCTGGTGGAGCGCCGGCGCGGCCTTGCTGCTGATGCTGACCGGGCTGTTTGTCGTGCTGCTGGCGGAAAACTGCCGGATACCCTTCGATGATCCCAACACCCATCTGGAGCTGACCATGATTCACGAGGTGATGGTGCTGGACCATAGCGGCCCGTACTTCGGCTGTGTCCTGTACAGTGCCGCGCTCAAACTCTACCTGCTCGGGGCGCTGTTTATGAACATCGCGGCGCCCGTAAGCAGTGGCGACAGCTACGTCGATTGGGGGATATTCATCGCGTCCATGCTTGCACTGGCCGTGGCGATCGGCATAGTGGAGTCGGTCATGGCCCGTCTACGGCTGATTCGTGTGCCTCAGCTCCTGGTTGCAGCCATGATCCTGACGGCATTTTCCCTTGTCCTGGTTGTGAGGTGAACGAATGAATCTGTTGGCCGACCAGCTCCTGGTTTTGTCCCTGTTAATCAACTTTGTGGTGCTCGGCACAAGCCGCCTTGGGTTCGCGGTGCGGGCGGTGGCCTTGCAGGGGATGCTCCTGGGGATTCTTCCCGCGCTCATCCATCCGTTTTCCTGGCACCTGGTCGGGATCGTGACCGGCATGCTTCTGGCCAAGGGGGTCGTAATCCCCTGGATGATAATGAATGCCATCCGAAAGGCGGAAATTAGTCACGAAGTCGATCCGTTTCTCGGTTATATATCCACACTGGTACTCGGCGCGATCTTTACAACACTCGCATTCGTGTTCGCGGCAAAGCTGCCGCTTGCGCCGGAGCATGCAGGGCTGCTCTTCGTCCCCGCATCCATCGCGACCATCATGTGCGGTTTCCTGGTGCTTATGGCCCGGCGAAAGGCCATCTCACAGGTTATCGGCTACCTGATCATGGAAAACGGCATATTCATCTTTGGGCTGCTTCTCGCGGATGCCATGCCGGTGCTGGTTGAGGCCGGCGCACTGCTTGACCTGCTGGTGGGAGTCTTTGTCATGGGGATCGTCATCAACCATATCAACCGCGAGTTCTCATCCCTCGACACATCGAGGCTGAGCGCCCTGCGAGAGGAATAAAGAGTTATGATGTGGGCCTTGGTCATATTGCCACTCTTCGGGGCGCTGATTGCCTGGCTGATTCCCGACAACCGCCGACGACCGGTGGTGTTGCCGCTGTTCGCCATTATGCATCTGGCGCTGACATTCGCGGCTGTAACCATGACGCCCCCCGCCTCGCCCGGCGGCTGGATTTATCTGGATGCGCTGGGCAAACTGGTGCTGATCTCCATCACTATTCTCTTCACGGTCTGTGCGGTGTACGCGGTGGGATACCTCGGTTACCGGCAGGAGCGGACCAACCGCATTCTCTGTGTGGCGCTTTTGGTCTGTCTGTCCGCCATGACGCTGGTGTCGATCTCCCAGAACCTGGGCCTGTTGTGGATCGCCCTTGAGGCAACGACAGTTACCATGGCGCCCCTTATTTATTTCAATCACAACGCCCGCTCCATTGAGGCCACCTGGAAATACCTGCTAATCTGTTCAGTAGGCATCGCCATTGCCCTACTGGGGCTTTTCTTTCTGGCCTACTCTACCATCGTGGCTAAACAGGATGTCACCCTTTTGCTCGTGTCGCTGATCGATGATGCGCCACGCCTTCACGCGGGGTGGCGGCATGCGGCCTTCATCTTCCTTTTGGTCGGGTTCGGCTCCAAGATGGGCCTTGCGCCGCTGCATACCTGGAAGCCTGACGCCTATGGCGAGGCGCCCGGCCTTGTGGGGGCTCTTTTGGCCGGCGGCCTGGTTAACTGCGCCTTCCTGGCGCTTTTGCGGGTCTACCAGATCGCCATTGCCTCAGCGGAAGCGCCCCTCTTTCAGGAGATACTCCTGGTCATGGGGCTGATCTCCATGGCGTTCGCCGCCGTCTTCATGGCGCGCCAGAGCGACTTCAAGCGGATGCTTGCCTACTCCAGCGTGGAACATGTCGGCATCCTGGCGGTGGCCCTCGGCCTCGGCAAGGGGGCTCTGTTCGGCGCGCTCCTCCATATGCTCAATAACGCGCTTACCAAGGGGGTGCTGTTCCTCTCGTCCGGCAACATTCACCGGGCTTACAACAGCAAGAGCACGGAGTTTGTCAGGGGCGCCCTCAGACGCACCCCTTGGTCGGGCGGGCTTTTTCTGGCGGCTTTTCTGGCAATTACCGGTTCACCCCCCTTTGCCCCGTTCATCAGCGAGTTTATAATCGTCAGCAGCGCCTTTGCACAGGGAAACAGCTGGACCGGAGCACTGTTCCTCCTCTTCCTCGCCATCATTTTCATCGGCATGTCATCGACCGTCTTGCCGGTCGTCATGGGACCTCCCCCGGACAACATGGAAGCGACACCCTACCGTGACACCCTGCCGACCGTCCTTCCGCCGCTGGCGCTGATGGGCGTCATTCTCATGCTGGGTCTTTGGATACCCCTCCCTTTGCAGCATCTTCTGCATGAGGCGGCCGGGCTTATCGGGGAGGGCAAATGAGATCATCGCTCTGCATATTCCACAACGCCATGGCCGCGCCGCGCCGTGATATCCCGGAGCTCGCCACAGATGAATTCCTGCGGAACATGCTTGAGGCAATAGACAACGGTTGGCGGGTATCGGCCTACTTCGGCGCGCCACAGGGCAGCTCTTTCCAGCTCTATTGCCTGCTGTCGTCCAAGGCGGACGGCATGCTCGGCATGATGAGCACAAAAGTGACCGCAAACAGCATCCCCTCCCTTACCCCTTTATCTCCCCAACTGCACCTCTTCGAGCGGGAGATTGCCGAACAGTACGGCATTGTCTTCGAAAACCACCCCTGGCTCAAACCGGTCCGCTTTCAGAACCCCTTGGTCAATCATAATGACAACGACCGGCATAAGCCCGGAGTGATGGACTTCTACCAGGTTCAGGGTGATGAGGTGCATGAGGTGGCGGTCGGACCGGTTCATGCCGGCATCATCGAGCCCGGCCACTTCCGTTTCAACTGTTATGGCGAGCAGGTGCTGCATCTGGAAATATCCCTCGGGTACCAGCATCGGGGGGTTGAACGGATGCTCCTTGGCGGGCCGTATCCCAAAACACTGCATCAGATGGAAACCGTGGCGGGTGACACCACTATCGGTCATGCCCTGGCATATACCATGATAATGGAGGCGCTTTCGGACGGCATGGTTCCAGCCCGCGCTCACGCAATCCGCGGAATCGCACTGGAACTTGAACGGCTTGCCAACCATACCGGTGATCTGGGCGCCCTGGCAGGCGACGTGGGTTATCTCCCCACCGCCTCTTTCTGTGGCCGTATCCGGGGGGATTTCCTTAACATGACCGCTGAATTGTGTGGCAGCAGGTTCGGCCGGGGGCTGCTCGTCCCCGGCGGCGTCAACTTCGATTGTTCCACGGCACAGGCCGAAGGTCTGCTGAAGCGTATCGACACGGCCCGGGCGGAACTTGCGAACGCCGTGGAATTGTTGTGGAACACCCCTTCCGTAATGGGACGGCTTGAGAACACAGGCGTCGTGAGCGAAAAAATTGCACGGGAGCTTGGCCTGGTTGGGCCTGCCGCCAGGGCGTGCGGCTTGAACCGCGACATCCGCCGCGATCATCCCTTCGGCATATATAGCATCAGCCAGATTCCGGTTGTGACGGCAAAGACGGGCGACGTATACGCCCGCACCCTTGTGCGCTGGCTGGAGGTAGAAAAATCGCTCGACTTTATCGAGGAGCAGTTGCGGCATCTTCCGGGCGTGGCCTTCCGCTCTCCTGTGGGAAACATTGCCGCTGACCATGTGACGATCGCCCTGACGGAGGGATGGCGGGGAGAGGTCTGTCACGTTGCCATAACGGATGAAAATGGACGCTTTGCGCGCTACAAGATCACCGATCCATCATTTCACAACTGGCAGGGGGTCGCAATGGCCATGCGGGGGCAGCAGATTTCAGATTTCCCTCTCTGCAACAAGAGTTTCAACCTGTCCTACTGCGGGTTTGACCTGTAGAAGACCACCCACGGGGGTTGCATAATGATTCGAGCCGCACTAGCCCGGATAAAACAGGGGCATCGCACGATGCGCTACCCAAAAGAGCCGGCGCCGCCGCTCCCCGAACGATTCAGGGGGTACCCCACCCTTCGGGGATCGGCCTGCCCCGCCGACTGCCAGGCGTGCGCCGATGCATGCCCGGTCGGTTCGATTGCATGCAAACCTTCATTGTCCATCGATATAGGGAAATGTCTCTTCTGTCCGGAATGCGCAAGGGCCTGTCCGGATGGCGCCATAGAATTCCGCAATGACGCCGTCCTGGCGGCAAACCGGCGGGAGGATCTTGTCGTCAGGGAGGGTGACGAGCGCCGCTATGTTCAACCGTTGGATGCGCCTTTACTCTCCCTGTTCGGTCGCTCCCTGAAATTTCGCTCGGTCGTTGCAGGCGGATGTAACGCCTGTGAGTCCGACACCAATGTCCTTTCAACGATTGGCTGGGATCTGGGGCGCTTCGGCATTCAGTTCGTGGCCAGTCCCCGCCATGCCGATGGTTTGTGGGTCACCGGGCCGGTGACGAACAATATGGTCGATGCCCTGCTCAAGACATATGAAGCCATCCCCGCGCCGAAGATCGTGATCGCCTGCGGGGCATGCGCCATTAACGGAGGCCCGTTTATCGATTCCTCCGAAGTCTCGAATGGCGTTGACGGCATTATCCCCGTCGATTTGTACATCCCCGGTTGCCCGCCCCATCCACTCACCATTCTTGACGGGCTTTTGAGGCTCCTTGGTAAGATATAGGCTTTTCTCTTACAGCACTTGGCGTCCTAGTAGTTCGTTCCGTAAATATATTTATGATTCGGCAGGTACGCAGCAAATGTCCGAAAGTCATACCCCCTCAGGTTCTCTTGGCAGGCGCTCAAAAGTGAGCTGCGGGAATTCGGGAACAGGGGGCTATGATGAGCTGACCTTTATCGGTAAGCATATCCGTTTTTATAACCGCAGCGACCGTAGCGATGTATAATACTCGAAGCACGTGATTACCGGAGGGAAGTATGTCCGATATCAAAAAAGGAAAATTGGGAGAGATCCTTTCCGCATCCCGGATCATCACTGCAGAAGATGTCTCTGCTGCGCTTGATGAACAGAAACGATCCGGCTGCCGCTTCGGCGAGGCGCTGGTAAGCCTGGGTATCGTTACCCAGGAGGATATTGACTGGGCCTTGTCAAACCAGCTGGACATACCCTATATCCGCCTCAAGCAGGAGATGATCGACCAGGCTGCCATTGCCCTGATACCGGTCTCCATGGCACGCATGTATAACTGCATACCGCTGATCCGGGCCGGCGGCGAGCTGAACATCGCCCTGGCCGATCCGCTCAACCGGTCGGCCGTTGAGGCAATTGAGCGAGCGAGCGGCTGCAGCGTCAATGTGTCAGTGGCACTGAAACGCGAGATCCGCGAGATGATTGATATTTTCTATGGCGGCGATGAGCAGGACAGTATGGGGTTTGCCTCACCAGCTTTTCCCAAAAAGGTTCTGGAAACGATCAATGTCGACCTCGGCGGCGGTAAGCTGCTGGAATGCCTACTGATCTTTATTCTGCAAAACCGGCTGACCTCGCTTTCACTGCAACCTTTCGGCGATGTGGTCGTGATCAGAGGCAAACGTGGTGCTACGGTCAATACTATTGGATCGTTGGCAGTCAACCATTATTCCGAATTTTCCCTGCGACTGCGCAAGTCCGCCGGCATTGCTCAGTCCATACGTCCGGCGGCAAGCGGCAGGCTTCAGTTTTCGTACCGTTCCCTGCCGGTAACCTTCCAGATCGCTATGATGCAAGGGCCGGATGGGGACTACATCACCATCCGATTGCATGTCAACACGCACATCCCTGCCCGCCTGGTCGAGCTCCATCTGCCTACGGTGCAGGAATCCGCTTTTGCCGCACTGGCCCGGGCCGCTCGCGGCATTACCTTCTTCGCGACGCGCAATACCAGTGAACGTGACCGCTTCATGGACCTTATGTTGGAGGAGGCCGATACCTCCGGCAAGAATGTCATCATTCTGGGCGAAGGTCCGGGCCGGTTGCAGAAGCGTTTTCCCCGTATCCCACTGCCGGAATCCGCTACAGAGTGCGCCCGGCTGATCATGGACAGCCTGGATCATGACCCGGACATTCTGGTGGTTGAGGATGCCACCGAAGGCCCGGCCTTCAGTGCCGTCTGCCGGGCCGCCATGCGCGGCAAACTGGTATTGGCAGGCCTGGATATTCAGGGAACACGCAATGTCCTGCAACACCTGCTGCTCTATCAGCAAAAAAACTGTTTCCGGCCGGTTTTTGTCAACGGGGTGGTCACGGTCGCAGGTATTCAGCTCCTCTGTCCCTCGTGCCGGGCGGAATACACGCCAACACGGGAAGAGCTGGCAGCCATGCGCCTGGAGAAACCGCCGCCCGTTTTCTATCGCTCAAACGGTTGTGCCATCTGCGGTCATCGGGGCTTTGGCGACCGACGCTTCCTGGTGGATGTCCTGCCGTTTGATGACCGGTTCTTGCAGGCATTCGAGCACCCGGCTGATGTGGCTGCCCTGTACAGCCATCTACGGCAGTCCGGCTACAGCGGGGTCGACGGTGAAGGCCTGGAGCTGCTCTTCCGGGGTGACATATCGCCGGAAGAGTTTATCGCATCAGTCATTCTCTAGGGAGTCAACCTTATGGCACGCATAGACGGATTATTCAAAATGATGAAAGAACAGGGAGCATCCGACCTGCACCTGTCCACCGGCAATCCCCCCATCTTCCGGCTGCATGGAGAGATGGAACGGCTCAACTTGAAGGTGCTGAGCCACGAGGAGCTGAAGTCGATCCTGTTTGAGATTCTTGATGACAGACAGAAGGCCCAATTTGAGGAAAAGAAAGACCTGGACTTTGCCTACTCCGTGCCTGGTCTTGCCCGGTTTAGAGGCAACATCCTCATGCAACACCGGGGTATCGCGGCTGTGTTCCGTATCATTCCCGATAAAATACTTTCGGCCGACGACCTGGGCCTGCCGGAGGGAGTCCGGCGCATGACCCGCTACAAAAAAGGGATGGTGCTGGTGACCGGACCGACCGGTTCGGGCAAGTCTACCACTCTGGCGGCCATGATCGATTTGATCAACTCCACCCGCAAGGAACACATACTTACCCTGGAGGACCCGCTGGAGTTCATACACCAGAACAAGCAGTCGCTGGTCAACCAGCGCCAGGTGGGCGAGCATACCGAAAGCTTCGCCTCGGCGCTGCGTGCGGCACTGCGCGAGGACCCGGACATTATCCTGGTCGGCGAGATGCGCGACCTGGTTACAATCCAGCTGGCCATGAGCGCCGCCGAGACCGGGCATCTGGTGTTCGGGACCCTGCACACCAATACCGCCGCCAAGACCATCGACCGGATCATCGATGTTTTCCCGACCGATCAGCAGGAACAGGTGCGGGCCATGCTGTCAGAGTCGCTGAAGGGGGTTGTCTGTCAGCAACTCCTGAAAACTGTTGACGGCAAGGGTCGCGTACCGGCGTTTGAGATACTGGTCGGTACCGCTGCCATCTCCAACCTGATACGCGAAGGGAAAACCTTCCAGATACCCTCCATCATCCAGACCGCCAAGAAGGACGGGATGCAGTTGATGGACCAGCATCTGCTGGATCTGCTGAAGACAAAAAAGGTCAACCCGGAAGAGGCCTATCGTTGCGCGATAGACAAAAAACAGTTCGAACAGTACCTGCCCCAGGACGGGGCGGCTGCAGTGGGAAGACATTGAGTGAGTGAAATTCCAGGGTCACCTTGAAAGCTGAAAATCAGAAGAAATTTCGCAAAAAAATTCGAGGAAGGCCTAAGGAACTGTAAACAAATATCATGGGCATCTTGCATCTCATCTTCAGGCCATCTTTAGCCGAACTTCAATCGCCAAATCCTCAACGTAGCTCTGCTACGTCTGCGGTTTGGCTCAATCAGTTCAGC
>JBAQKZ010000187.1:0-9886 GCA_049301475.1 Geobacteraceae bacterium
GAACTTCAATCGCCAAATCCTCAACGTAGCTCTGCTACGTCTGCGGTTTGGCTCAATCAGTTCAGCCAAATCTGACCTAAATCTGAGCGCAATTTTGACCATGTTATTCATTTACAGTTCCTAAGGGGACATTCTAAATTAGTTAATTTATTCATTTTGGTTTGCCAACTTAACCACGTATAACCCTGCGTCCTTCAGGTAGCAGGCGTCCAAAAGCGTTATGTCGAAGAGACCTCTACAGCAGATGGAACAACCCACCCCACAGGTTATGACGCCGGGATTTGCTTCGATGCAGTGGTTGAACCAGACATCAACCTCAACAAGAAGAGCGCCGTATTCCTTTCATATCCTCTAATTCATTCCCGGCATGCGGCACGGCAAGCATGCGAGCCCTTTTTGATATTTACACCTCATCAGCCGTCACCACCACTGCGAACGGCACCCCCAGCGCCTCGAAGTGCTTCTGACCGCAGCGCACCTTGTCCGCCTCACTGGTCCGCAGCTTCAGGAAGTCCCGCGTCCCTTTTGTCTCGCGCACCAGATACAGCGCCTGGCCGTCGTGTTTGAGGATGGCCCAGTCCGGATTATAGCTGCCGACCGGGGTATCAACCGTGAACCAGCCCGGAAGCTTCACGAAAAGTTTGATGTCGTCACGTTCATCAAGATGCTTGGCAAACTCCCGCTCAACCTCCGAATCATATACGACATACTCATAGACTGACCTGCTCACCGGCAGCGCTGTCAGGTAGTTGATCATCTCCTCGTTCTTGAAGAGCCGCATCTCCCATTCCGCCTCCGTACCGGCGCCGTCAATCCGTTCATACTTGATCCCGTCCACCAGCAGGCGGTGTAGTTCGTACTTCAGTATACTTGCCACAACATCAAGAAAGCTTTGCGGGTTATTGAAGAACTCATCCAGCCGTCCAGACTCCTTGAGAATACGCACCAATGTTGATCGGGTCAGCTCCGTCTCGTTCTGCAGATAGGCCAGCAGGTCGGGTATTGCCCGGTTGCCGAACTCGATCTGCTCCTCGGCCACGCTGACCGCTCTTGTGCTGACACCGCCCTTCTCGACGCCAAGTTGGCCGGCGCTTATTGTGATGTGTGGTTTCTCGATGTGCGCCATCCTCTTGATACCGGCGACAGCCCGCTGCACCAGCTCGCCGGTCTTGAACTCCACCCGGTAGGTGGTCTTCGGTTTGATCTTGCCCCACAATGCCGTGAACTCCGGGGTAAGGCAGACTTCCTTTTTCAACTTGTTCGGCCCGTCGTCCCGCTCCCGGCGAATGTGGCGTTCGATTTGGTAACTGGCAAGCAGGTCGATGACCGCAGCAGTCAACTCCCGATGGGGTTCCGGCAGTTCCAGCTTGAACTCCTTGGCCTTGGGATCGAACGCCGACTGAATGCGTCCCTCGGCGTCAAGCATCTTCTGGGCGACCAGCGCCGTACGGATGTTTTCCGCCGCCTCGCGGCCAATATGACGCTCTTCGCCATCCACCACCTGCACCAGTTTTGCCAGGGAGGTCAAAGGCACCTTGCCGAAGGTGACGCCGCACTCTTCCTCGTACTCTGTCTGCAAGGCTTTGGCGAATTCCTCATAACTTTCGTTGGCCATCACATAGAGCTTGTTCACAGACTCGTCGAAGACCCGCTGACCGTTCTGATCCACCGGCAACCGCAGCCCCCGGCCGATCTCCTGCCGTTTCTTGACGGTGCTCCTGGTCTCGTTCAGTGTGCATATCTGGAAGACGTTGGGGTTGTCCCACCCCTCGCGCAGGGCCGAATGGCTGAAGATGAAACGCAGCGGCTCTTCCAGGGATAGCAGGCGTTCCTTCTCCTTCATGATCAGGTTGTAGACCTCGTCGTCGGCCTGGGTATCGCCCCGGGTATCCTTGAGCACCCCTTTTTTGTCCTGGGCAAAATAACCGTTGTGAAGCCTCTCGATTGGCTGTTGCAGCCATTCCAGTCTCTTGTAACGCTCCTCTTTGGCAAGCTCCGCCAGCTCCGACTCGAAAGCCTCCGCAAACTTCCCTTGCACCGGCTGTCCGGCGCCGTCGTAGTCGCGGTAATTGGCCACCCGGTCGACAAAAAACAGGGAAAGCACCTTGATGCCCCGCTCTTTAAGCTGAAGCTCCTTTTCCATGTGCCGCTTGATGGTGTGCTTAATCTGGGTGCGCCAGACGTCGTCCCGCATCCCTCCGCACTCTTCTCCCATCCGTAAGGTGCGGCCGTTGTTGAAGCGTATGAACTCGTTGCCCGGCTCGGCATTGATCTCGGCCACCGAATACCCCTGGGCATAGATGGCGCGTTCGCCGGAAAGTGCAAACAGGTCAGCCCCCTGCTTGACCGTCACCGGCTTCTCTTTCGGTCCGTCGCCGGTCTGTACATGGATACGCAGCTTGGCCTTGATGCCGGTCTTGTAATCGATCTGCTCCACCCGGACAAAAGCGTCGTTGGCTGCGCCCTCGGCGATTGCGCTGGCAACCACGATCTGCTTGACCAGCTTCAGCTCGAAGGCCCGCACCGGATCAAGCCGATAGACCAGGTTGTAAGTGTTGCGGTGAGTGGCGGAATAACGCAGGGTACAGAGCGGATTGAGCGCCTTGATTGCTTCCTGGGCCTTGTCGGTGGAGTCCACGCTCTGCGGCTCGTCGATGATGACGATAGGACGCGCCGCCTGGACGAACTCGATGGGCTGCCGGCCGGAAAGCTTGTCGCTCTCCTTGTAAATGACGTTGCTCTTCTGCTCGGCCTCGGTGCCGGTGAAGTTCTTGCGGAAGGCATCAATGTTAATGACCAGAATTTGCAGGGTGTTGCTGGTGGCGAACTGCCGCAGCCGGTTCACCTTCCTGGCGTCGTAAACGAAATGCTCGAACGGCAGGTTGTTGTACAGCGCCCGGAAGTGCTCGGCGGTGATCTCTATGTTCTTCAGCACCCCCTCGCGGATCGCCACGCTTGGCACGACGATGATGAATTTCTGGAAGCCGTAGCGCCGCGACAGCTCGAAGATGGTGCGCAGATAGACATAAGTTTTGCCGGTGCCGGTCTCCATCTCCACCGAAAAGTGCGGGCAGTGGCGGGACCGGTCGGCTGGGGGGTCAAATAGTTCCCACGCCTGCAGGGGCGCCGCTTGCTGCGCCCCATCCTCAATGTCATTCCGGGTCTGGATCGCTCTGGTGTTGGCAATCAGTTTGTCTTCGGCCAGGAGCAGGCGGTTTCCAACGCCCAACTCTGTCCGGTCCTGACCGGCAAACAGTCCCTCCATATTGCCCAGATTTATGACGGCGTATTCCGGCGTTCCCTGCGGCTGATCCTCGAACAGATCGGTGACTGCTGCCACGGCGTCAAGCTGGAACTGCTGGTTGGCGTCAAACTGAATCTTCATTGAGAATCCTCAGTAGCGGTATAAGCTTGATCAGGTCGGTTGGCGGCTTCGGGATGACGTAATGTTAGAAGCTTTTCGCCCACCATGGGTGACAAATAGCGATTGCGCAGCCCGTTGACATTCCTTTTCAGCAATCGCGAAATTTGTTCCGCGGTAAGATAACGTTCCTGGCAAAGGGAAAGTATGGTGTCTCGTACATCTTTAATTGAGGAACGTTCTCTGGTCGAGACTTTGCGGGCAATTGTCTCAAGCAACTCCCAGTCATTCGAGTGTGAGGAGTCCTGGCTCTTATGTGAGGAGTCCTGGCTCTTATGTGAGGAGTCCTCATCCTTATGTAAGGAGTCACATGTCAAATGTGAGGAGTCAATTGTGTCAAACAGTGAAGGCGCCGTAACGCCACCACCGCTAAGCTGGTATCTGCTCCAGCGACGTCGATTGTCGGATTGGAGCACTCCAAGATGACACAAACCTTGCAGCATATGGGTAATTTCCGATGGATGGTCAATCAATAGCTCCTGAAGACGGGTGTTTGAGACTTCACCCTCAAGATACGCGGTAGCCAGTGCCTGTAATTCTGCTGGAGTGATATTGTTTTCAATGAATCCTGCCCCATACTTTCCCTTAAGCGCCGACAAAGCATCTTCGGGGATAAGGCTAATCATGGGAAGCTCCAACATCACTCTGTCAGGCTGTTTCTGAATGCTGATTCTGGGCGCTCGCCAGTGCTGTGTACGCCACCCTGAACGGATTTTATCGGCGCCGGAACCGGCGCGCTCCCCGCCACCAATCATCAAGAACATCTGCTGCAATGCCTTGTTGCGACACTCGCTCACCCCGCCGCGCAGATATTGCTCCAGCGAAACCAGCAATGTGCCGGGATTCTCCAGCACAAACCTGTCGGGGTAGCGCTCGGCCACCACACCGCCGACGCCATTGTAGTCGCCATGAATCAGCGAATTTACAAAAGCCTCACGCAATGCCTCGTGGGCAGGTGTCACGTCTCGTCGTTCACCGTGCTCAAGCCTGAATGGAGTAGGTAGACCTGCTGCTATTTTGGGCCATACCCGGACGTAGAACTGAAAGAGGTTGGCCTCCCATGTGCCGTCAGGATATATACGGTCAGTCCAGCGAATCGCCGGGTCCAGCTTCTCCCGATAGTCCACAAAGTAATTCGGCGCAGCTTCGGGATGACGTATTACCGTATCCTTGCCGAACATGAGTAGTCCTGCCAGAGTCAAACCTTCCTCACCGGTTGTGCGATTCCGCATCCAGCCCCCAAGCTTTTCGAGGAGCGCCTTATCATCAAGGTCATACCAGGGGTGCTCCCCCTTGGCTGACCGCAAGCGCTGTCGATATTGCACAAGGCTTGGCTTGTCGAGGTCATCAAGACCGAATCCTTGCAAGACACGGTGGTCTGGCGGTGTTTCGTCGGCATCTGCCAACATTCGCCGCACTTCTGCATCAGTGCAGCGGTAATCCCCCTCGTGATGGCGCTGAAAGGTATGGCCTATCGGATTATGCCCAAGGTAGACCGGGCGCTGGGTTCTGGTTGCCCGTGGCACATGAATGGCCAACAGCAGAGGGCCGTCCAGGTCAACGACGTTTACGTCCTGTGTGGTGAGAAGGTTGGCGCTGACGGTGTTGCGGTTGTGGACGTTATCCCAGAGATACTTCTGGTTCTGTGCCGCCTGTTCCAGGGTGAGTCCATCAAGGTGAACACTGCCGTCTTTCTCGCGAACACCGAGAATGATAACGCCACCTTCACTGTTGGCAAAGGCGCTGTAGGTCTCCCAAAAACTGCCGGGAAAGCCGCCTTTGGCAGATTTGAACTCCCAGTCGGTCGTTTCTCCGACACGGGCCGCCTCTAAAATTCTGTCAATCAAATCAACAGGCATAGCCGCCCCCTCACACCGTCTTGAAGCTGGTGACGCCCTTGGTCTTGAATATCTGCACCGCATTGGCCTTGAGCTGGTCGTTGCCGACAAAGCCTTCGTCCAAGCAGACGACGCGCTCGGGTTTGGCGTCGGCCATGGCGCGGATCAGTTCCAGCGTCAGTTCACGCTCCAGACAGATGAAGAGTGCGCTGCCGGAGACGCTGTAAACTGTTTTCCCTTTCTCGGAATCACGACAGTCTACCCCATCCCCACCCCAACCCTCCCCTTGAAGGGGAGGGAGCTTTGAAAGTTCCTCCCCCTTCAAGGGGGAGGTTAGGTGGGGGATGGGGTTATGGGTCAAAGCAAGCTTTTCAAAGGTTGTGGTAATGGGGTAGCCGCTCTTTAGGAGGATTTCATAGAACAGGTCGGCGGCGGTGCGGCCATCGCGGATGTGGTCGATGTGCAGTTCAAGCTGGCGCTCCAGAGCCGGGGCGTCGTGGGGAAGATCGGCATTCCAGGGTTTGAAGTTGGATTCGGAGAGTTTGAAGACACGGAAGCCACGGTCTTGCTTCAGGGCAGCAACATCAAATAATCCTTGTGGTTTCGCAGCCTCTTCATCATTAAGCTTCTTGATAACGCGGCGTGTCCGTTCCTTCGTAATCTCGGCAATTGTTCGAAGTCCTGCTTTATAAGCCCCACTTTTTTCATCACAAGGCTCTGGCAGTTGAAGCATGACAAAACGGCGGTTCCCCTTGTCCTTCCTGTTTAGATTGAGCACTGCATGCCCTAAGCTTCCGCTGCCAGCAAAGAAATCAAGAATTACCGCGTCTGTATCAGTGGCGAATGAAATAAGTGATTCCAACAGTTCGGATGGCTTGGGGTTTGTAAAAACTGAATCTGGCCCAGGAAACAGTCGCTTAAGCTCGTATGATCCCAAGCGACCATCTAACGTAATGACGCTACGAAGAGAATCTTCAAAGTCCGCCAAGTATTTCTTGATCTTAACAATGCGATTTTCATCTTCACCGTAAAGGATAATTCCTTTCGCCTCCATGTCACGAAAAGTTTTTTCTGGGAAACGATAGCCATTAGCTGGTTTTCTCATCGGTTTGCCAGTATCCGGATGAATGACTTCAAAATCATATCCACCTGATCTTGGGTTGTGGACACTTTCCGATCCAGTATATACGTCTGTTTCATCAACATGTTTGTACCTGCTCAGGTACCCTACGCTTTCTTCGTTGTCTGATATGAATTCACGAATACCCTTTTGAATATTATCAATCGAACGTCCTTCATTTTTCAGCCGTTCATACTCGTTTCGGAGAAGATCCTTTGCAGCGGAAAACCGGCTTGACCATCCCTTCGGCTGTGCTTCTCTCGACTTGGCATAGCACAAAATGAATTCATTGTCTGGCGTGATAAGTGTTGGGTTATTGTCCGTGACATTTTTCCAAGAAATAATTCCAATTCGGTTTTCTTCTCCAAATAGTTCGTCACATAGACGTCGGAGATTATGTAGTTCCTTGTCATCAATACTGACAAAAATCACCCCATCCTCCCGCAGCAGGTTCCTTGCCAGATACAACCGCGGATACATCATGTTCAGCCACTTGGAGTGAAACCGCCCGTCGGTGTCGGAGTTCGTGCCGAATTTGCGCCCCTCGACGTCAACCTGGCCCGTGTATTCCAGGTAAGTTTTGAGACTCTCCGAGAAGTTGTCAGGATAGATGAAGTCATTGCCGGTGTTGTAAGGCGGGTCAATGTAGATCATCTTCACCTTGCCCAGGTAGGACTTCTGCAACAGCTTCAGCACCTCCAGATTGTCCCCCTCGATAATCAGGTTTTCGCTGGTGTCGAAGTTTACGCTCTCCTCCGGACAGGGGCGCAGCGTTCCCATGCTCGGCGCCTGAATCGTCTTGAAACACTCGGCCTTGCCCGGCCAGTTCATGCCATAGCGTTCCTTGCCGACGTCCACAGCCTCACCCAGCGCCAGCTTCAGCCGCTCAAAGTCCAGCTTGCCACCTTCAGTGCGGATTTCCGGGAAAAGACGCAACAGTTCCTGCCGTTTGTCCTCGGCTATTTCATGGGAAGTAAGGTCGAGTTTTTCGGGCTGGTCGGACATGGTTGTTCCTTATTTCTGCAAGGCATTAAAATACGAAAAAAAAGATTAGTTGACGCCGAATCATGCATAATTAATCAGACTTGACATTGTTGCATTTTCGAAATGTAAGGGGGGTATCGAAGAGACGTTTTGCTTTGCATCCTCTTCTATCCCCGATTTACGGGAGCATTTAATTTAAATGAAAAGCAATAAAGGAAGCAGCCAAGCGGCCACTCCCTTGCTTGATTCTGAAACCTATGAGATTATCAATGTACCTGATTGGACTCCTGAATAATAAGATCAACAGAACTAATTGCTTCCAAGGCATCCTCATAAGATATATGGGGTTTGAGACCGGTAATACATCTGGCCCGGTCTTCAACGGTGCACTCGTGTTCGTGTAATGTCACATAAAGTGCGGTCGCCAATTTCTCCAGGGAAGTGACATTGTTCGGCCCCAGTTTGGAGGCGACAAACTCCACTTTCTTGGAATATTTCTCAATTGTCTTGGGAAACTTCTGTTTTATGAGAGCGTACCCCTCCCCTGGCGTATAGCTCGGCCCATACGGGTTCATGGGCTGCAATTTTATGAGGGCGTCCGCACGCATGGCCGTTATCTCTTCAGTCAGGTCAAAGGAGTAGGGGCCATGCTTATAAAGGATGAAATCATAGCCGAGGGGAACCTCCAGAAGAGCCTTGAGAAAAAAAGTCGCCTTCTGAATATGCGTTTCCCCGCACCAGCTTCCGTGCGCCCTGAGCCGTTCAATCAACGAAAGCATGACTGCCGAGCGTTGCAATCTTTCCATAATTCATTCCTCCTCTTTCAATACCACAATATCATTTCTATTGGCTTCGAGCCATTTGTCAGCTTCCTCGCGGCATTTCGTGCTGATATACACATAGTCTACCGCAACAACAGGGACACTTTTCAGTGTTTCGGATAGTTGAAGTGATGAGGTAATACTCCTGCCGTCATTCAAGAGAACCGGAAAATCAATCCCTGAGCTTTTGTCCTTGAATTGGCTCCTCCTGACCTCCATCTCTCCGAACTGCTTGCAGGCGGCGTGATAGACCGATTCCCCGGAATCGGGGTTCTTGGCCACGTCATCCGGGTTACGCTGATACAGTAAGCGATAATGGTCTCTATTGACGATACAGCATGCGGCGGCGTACCCTCGAGAGCCCTTTTCCCGTACAGCCTTCAGAAAAGCGGCGGTAACTTCATTATCCGTAAGGTCAAGGAGGCTTCCAATATCTGTAGGGAATCTGCCTCCTGGAAGCCACTCTTTCAGGAAGTCCAGTAGATGAAGGTCATAAATACGTCGCACATGATGGAAGTAGAGTTGGCTGTACATGAAGTATCTGGCCAGAAGTAACGCCTCGGCGGAATGAATGCCACCTTCTTCAATTCCCAAGGCTGGCTCGCCGGAATCGTCGTTTGATTTCGGTAATATGCGAATAGTATCAATAAGGCGGTAATGGTCAAATTTTCCGTACGAGACGCCTGCATGGTGGGAGTCGCGCAAGAGGTAGTCCATTCGGTCTACGCCGAAGGCATCACCGACGATTATTTCCGATAGAATAGCTTCCCAGTCATTGAATTTCGCTTCTTTATATTTTTTCGGACCTACTGCGAGTTTGGCAACATCTTTCGGGATCACCTTGAGAGAATCCCAATGCTCTTTCATTTCATCAGAATTAATGATTTCCAGGGTCAAGCGTTCATGGTCCCATCCATCGGGAAGCAGCTCTTTTTCCGCCGCATGCGAGAAGGGCAAATGACCGACATCATGGAACAGCACGGCCATGCGCAGAACGACCCGCCAGTAGGTATGTTCATGATCGCCGAAACGCGGGATGACGTCACGCACTGAAGGATGGATATTATCAGGCGCAGTGACTATGTCATAAACCCGCCCGGCAAGTTCCATTACTCCAAGGGAATGTTCGAAACGCTTATGTGTCGCTCCGGGGTAGACAAGGTATGTCAGAGCAAGCTGGTGAATGTGGCGCAGCCGCTGAAATGGCTTGGAATTCAGGATGTTGCGTTCTATCGAGTTGATCCGGATAAAGATGTGTACAGGGTCGCGGATTTCGTGAACGTATTTTATCATAAGCGGTATTGTATAGCAAAGCACGGCAAAGAATGCAAGTTTGGCGTGCCTATCTGGAAGCAGCCCTGGGAAAAAAGGGGACGTGGCGGCAGTCGAGACGGAGGGGGGTAAGATGCTCGCCACGACCCCTGATCTGAAAAACGGCAAGCCCCACAAAAACCTCAAGCAACTGAAAACGTTCAGGAGCATTGCAACAGGCTTTGAAAGCGACCTGAAGGGAATGGTGGAACTGGCTAAAAAAGGGGATTTAACAAAGACCAAGGACGTTTTCAAGAAGGTGGAAGCTAAGGAACTGTAAACAAATATCATGGGCATCTTGCATCTCATCTTCAGGCCATCTTTAGCCGAACTTCAATCGCCAAATCCTCAACGTAGCTCTGCTACGTCTGCGGTTTGGCTCAATCAGTTC